>CBIHPJ010000399.1:0-8272 GCA_966211295.1 uncultured Myxococcales bacterium
GGAGCTTGATGGCGCCCTCGCAGCCCTGCGTGACCAACCCCAACCCCACGACTCCAACGACAAGGAGTGATCTTGTGGTTCGCATAGGGGCGGACTTTTCGCCCGGCAGCGGTTTTTTCCGCAACGTGTGAACGGGAGTTGGCTGCTCCTCTGGTTGGTGCGACTCGCACCGCTTCTCTCACACGTTCTTTGAGAACGCGCGGTTGAGAGCCAGCCACTTAGTACTGGAAGTAAATGTACGGCTGCGCTTCCACACTGGAGAGCTGTCTGATCAAGAGCCCGAGCGCGACGAGCGCGGCCGCACGAACGAGCGCCGGACTCTTCATGAACAGCACCGTGCTCTTCTCGAAGACCGGCGCAGGCATCGCGTAGAAGACGATGCACGCAGTGAGCGAGCCCCACGCGAGCGTGGAGACGCGCGCGAGATCGTAGGTGAGCGTGCCGAGCTGCTTGAACATCGCGAGCGCGAGATCCATCGAGTCAGCGCGGAAGAAGATCCGCAGGAACACGACGGCGGTGAACATCAAGAACCAGCCGGCGAAGTTGCGCGCGAAGCTCGCCTGGCCCTTCTTCGGCTTGCCGACCTGCCACCACCAGATGCGCCAGATCACGAGGAGCGCGCCGTGCAAGCCGCCCCACACGAGGAAGCGCCAGTCTGCTCCGTGCCAGAGGCCGCCCAGCGACATCACCAGCAGCGTGTTGCGCAGCGTGGGCCACTTGCCTGACTGGTTTCCGCCGAGCGGGCGATAGAGGTAATCGCGCAGCCACGTCGAGAGCGACATGTGCCACCGGTTCCAGAACTCGAACAGGTTGGTCGCGTGGTACGGCTTGTTGAAGTTCTCGGGGAACTCGAAGCCGAAGAGCGCGCCCACGCCCACCGCGATGTCGGAGTAGCCCGAGAAGTCGAAGTAGATCTGAAAGGTGTACGCGACCGACGCGATCGCGCACTCGAGCCCGCTGTAGTTGCCCGGGTTGCTGAACACGGGATCGACCAACGCGCCCGCCAGCAGATCCGCGAGGAGCAGCTTCTTTGCCACGCCCTGCGCGATGCGCATCAAGGCCTTCGCGCCGTCTTCTCCATTCAGCTGCGGTCGCGCGTCGAGACGATCGAGCAGATCGCTGGAGCGCAGAATCGGACCCGCGACGAGCGAGGGGAAGAACAGCAGGTACACCAATTGATGCACGTAGCTGCGGCGTCCACTGGTCTGCCGCCGGTACACGTCGACGATGAAGCTGATCGCCTTGAAGCAGACGAACGAGAGACCGATCGGCAGCAGCAGCCCCGGGCTCTTCGGCATCACGATGGGCAGCTCGAGCGCGGTGGCGAGGTTGCCGAAGGATCCGAGGAAGAGGTCGAGGTACTTGTACGCGACGAGCGTGGAGAGATGGATCGCCACCACGATGCCGGCGATCAAGCGGCGCGTGGCCCACCACCTGGTGCGCTCGATCCAATGTCCGCCGACCCAGTTCACGAAGCCGATGCCCGCGAACACCAGCAGCGGAGTGGGCTTCCACGCCGCGTAGAACACCAGGCTCGAGATCAGCAGCACCAGCAGCCGCGGCCAGCGCGCGGGCGCGACCAGCCAGAACGCGGCGTAGGTCACGATGAGCAACGCGAAGAATGGCGTGCTGTGGAACATCACGGCGGAGGGCTCCAGCCGTCGTACGCACGCAGGAGCTCTTCGATGAGCGAGCCCGCGAGGCGTTGGTAGCCCGGCGTGTTGAGGTGCACGTGATCAGCGTTCGCGAGCTTCTGCTTGCGCCACTTCTCGATCGATCCCTTGCCGCCCATCACCTCGCGCGTGCGCCAGAACGCGCAGCCCTGCTCGAGGGCGACCTCTTCCATCGCGGCGGTGACCTCGTCGATCGACTCCGCTTCGCGCCAACCTTTGCCATCGCGCTTCCATCGCATGCGATCGGTCGGCGCGAGGATCAGACAGTCGGCACCAGGAGCAGCCTGACGCATCGTCGCGAAGAGCAGCGGATAGCTCGCCTTCATCTCCTCGACGTTCGACTGCGGGAGTCCGCTCTCGTTGGTGCCGTAGAAGAAGACGAGGAGATCAGGCTGGCGCGCGCCGACTTGCTGCATCAGTGAGCTCTGCTCGTAAGACGCGAGCGTGAGCGCCGTGGCGCCGGGCAGACCGAGCGCGTCGTACACGATGCCCGGCTTCATCAGCTCGTGCGCGATGCCGAAGAAGCTGAGCGGCTTGGGTCCCGGGTTGCTGAGCGAGATCAGGTGTCTGTGTCCTGGGGCGGCGAACTCCACCACGCGCACCGTGGGCACCTCGACTTGCTGCGGCGGCACGGGCACGAGCTCGCCATCGATGATCACCTCGGGCGGCGTGCCGCCTGGCTCCTCGAGGTAATAGACCTGCATGCGCGCGGTGTCGGCGTCGGTGCCGAGCGGCTCTTCGAAGGACATCGTCATGCTCGCGCCAGGCGCGGCTTCGGCGCGCACTCCAGTGAGTCCCCAGATCAGACTCGAGGTGCGCAGCTTGAGCGCGTCGGTGATGTTCCAGTGCCCGAAGAGCGTGCGCCACACGCCCGAGCGCTCGAGCTTTGGTGAAGGTTTACCCGCGGCGACGAAGCCACGACCCGCGGATCCGAAACGCGCAGAGAGCAGTGCGCGGCCTTCGTCGGTGAACGCCTGAGCGGCGGTGTGTGAAGCGCCAAGCTGAGTGATCGCGACGCGGCCAGTGCCTTCGGTCTCGAGCGTGCGGAGGCGGCCGAAGAAGCGAGCGAGCGCTTCGGCGTGCAGCAGGTAGTGCGGAGTGGGAACTCCGCCATCAGCAGCAATCAGAACTCCACCATCCGCCTCACACTGCGGAGCCTCCTCAACTCCTGCGTCGACACTGAGCGCGGCCGGCCGATCGACTTCGCGCGAAGTACTTCTCCCCTGATGCTCCCTCGCCCTGCGCAGCGGGGAGAGGGTCGGGGAGAGGGGCGATCTTGGTGCCGTGAGAGAAGATCTCGGACGATGCAGTTGCGGCCGTCGTCCACCACCGAGAGATCCAAACTCGCGAGTCCGCGCATCGTGCTCATTGCGCGAAGTCTCGAGCGCCTCATCGAGCTGATACCCCAGGAGATCCCCACCGAGCCCGAGCGGATGCACGAGATCCCGATTCATCAACCCCGCGGTCCACCACCGCTCGATCGCGCCCTCCCCGCCCATCGCAGCCTGCATGTCGTACCAGGCGCACCCATTCTCCCTGGCGAGCTCGCTCATGTACGCCGCGACCAATCGCGTCTGCGTGCGCGGAGAGAGCGTCTGATCCATGCGCCAAATCCCGGCATCGGGAGGCGAAGCGAGCAAACACGCCGCGCCCGGCACCGAGCTCTTCACGCGCGAGATCAACGCCTGCATGCGCTCGCGAGCCGTCGAGACCGAATACCGATTGAGCGAGAGATCGAACGCGTCATTGCCCCCGATCATCAGGATCACCAGCGACGGCTTGCGCGCCTGCAATTGCGCGCTGAACAGCGACTCATTCTCCGCGAGCATCACGGTCGCCGATCCACCCGGCAGACCGAGCGAGTCGACCACCACGCCGGGCTCTTCACGCTCGAGCACCACGCCATCGAGCCGCACGCTCCCGCGGCGAGTGCGCAGCATCAACTCGGTGATCCCCTCGGGCATCGAGAGCGAAGGAAAGATCGCCTGGCCCTTCGAGCCGTGCGTCTCCAGCTCACCAATCACCTTGCCGTCGCCGAGCACCTGCACCACGCCCGCGCCCGGCTGCGCGACGGCGAAGAGCTCGAGCTTCCGCGCTCCTGACGCGAGGTAGCTGGTCGTCTGCGGAGCATCAGCTGCCGCGGTGAACGCCACGCCACCAAACCCCGCGTGCGCGAGTGGATGCTCATCGGTCACCTTCTCGATCAACCAACCTTCCGTCGCGGTACCCGAGCGCACCGTGCGCCCCGCGTTGCGCGTGGGACGATCGATGAAGAGGTAGCCCTGCCCCGCGTCGCCGTAGCGCGTCTGCATGCGCCGCCGCAGCACGTCGGTGATGTGATCCGACGCGATCAACGACGTGCCCAGCGTCACCACGCGAACCGGAGCGGGCTGCGGTCCATCGAGCGCCTCGAGCGCGGCGAACCACGGAGTGAGGGCCGTCGTGCTGCAGGGCTCATCGAGACAGACATCGACGATCGACGCGTGGCCCGCCTGCACGCGCTCGAGCAACACGTCCCACTTCTTGGCCTCGACGGTCTTGGCGCGCGTCCGACGTGGAGGCGGAGGCTTATTCCCGTCGGAGAGATCGAGCGCCTCGAACACCATCTCGCCCTGCTCTTCGGGCGGCTCTTCGGCGACGACGATCGCCTCGAGCTGCGGAGGCGGCGGCTGCGCGACGGCTCCACCACCACGCTGCGGCCACACCGCGCGCGACACGGTTTGCAGCGGCTGCTCGAGCAACTTCGGGAACGGCTTGAACGCCTCAGGTAACGGGAGCAGCGAGAGCCCAACCGCCATCACCACCACCGAGATCATCGTGCGGCTGATGGGCGGACCACTCGGACGCAGCACGGGCGGGCCTGCGGTGGGAGGCGCGCGGGGAGGCAGTCGTTTGAGCGAGCTGTTCGGCAGTGCCATGGGCGCGGCGCTTCACCGGATTCCTGCCAGCATCGGAGGGGTCATGCAAATTCAGGTACAGCGAAGCCGGCCCCGCCGCAGTTGCGGGGCGTTGCGAATCCGGAGCGAAGCGCAGGATTCGCAGAGGCGGAGCGACCCAGCAGGACAGTGAATGTCGGGAGGGTGCGGCGCGTGTAGGCTGCGCTCTGCGTCTGCTCAGAGACGGTGCGTTGTTCAGCGCGGCGACTCAGCGCTGATCGCTTCATCGCCTTCACCGAGCTGCACCTCGAACGCCTCGATGCGATCGCGCCCGAGCTTCAAGCGAGCTCGAAATGGATACCGCCGCTGAAGCGTCATGCTCCAGATCGATCCGTCGATCACGAACGAGTCTTCATCCTGCGCGCACGTGATGGCCTCGACACCGTCAGTGCCAGTCGCGAGCGGAGAGGAAGGGAAGATGCCGCGCAAGAACCGCTCGAGTCCGATGTCGATGTCATCTGAGCTCTCGCCGCCTGCTTTCGCCCACTCGCGAAGGCCACGCACCAGTCTCGCCTCAGGACGAATTCGCACCACGACCACACCCGCGTCGTCTTGCAGCCGACCATTCGGCAAGCGCGCAGCGTCGATGAGCGACTGGCAGCATTGAGCCGCGGAGAGCCCTTCGTTCCGCAGCACCGCCCTCACGCCTTCGCCGTCCGCGTACTTCAGCACTCCATCCGTCGCGAGCAGCAGCGTCGCATCGACGCTCGGAGACGCGAACGTGAACGGCTCAGCGAAGCCACCGCCGAGGAGCGGCTTCCGCGGCTGACCGTGCGTGAGATCCTTCCAGGCGCCCGGCTCCACCAGCCACGCGCCTGAGTCACCGATGCTCGCGCCGACGACCTGATGGCGATCGATCACCAACACGACCGCCGTGGTCTGGCCTCGGTTCTCGAGCTCGAGCGAGATCTCCAACAAGAGCTGACGGAGTCCGCGCACGTTCAGCTCTCGGCCCGCATCCACGGCCAGTCGCAGATGATCGACGACGGCCTGCGCTGCTTCAGCGCCACCACTCGTGCCGCCTGCTCCATCGGCGACGATCACCACCAGACGGCCGCCCAGCGGAATGACGGCGACGCGGTCCTGACAGTTGTCGCCGCGGCCTTCGACCCTGCTGGCGACCTCGAAAGTCATCTGAATAGCCCTCCTCGCGCGGCGTACATTGCGCACCCCCCACCCTGGAGAGAACCCAAATGCACTACGCAGCCCGCATCACCCTCGCCGCTCTCGCCGTCTCGAGCCTGATCATCGCCTGTGGCCCTCCGCCCCACGACCGCGCGCTCGACATTCTCGGCGAAACCCCCAAGGGACAGTTCAATTCCACCGAGTGGACGATGACGAAGGCGACGGTGAAGCGCAGCGGTGCTGACGGCGGAGTCGGCGGCAAGCTCGACGTGAAGCTCTTCGGCGAAGGCGTGGCGGACTGCGCCACCAGCGGCAGCGGCGACGCGGGCTACATCATCTTCAACATGCCGGCGGCGGTCGGAAAGCGTTCGCTCCAGCTCTCGCTCAGCGATCTCGGCAGCGACGACAACCAGACCATCACCTTCGTCACCCCGCCCTCGAACAACAACATCTCGGTCGACGGCATCATCAACGTGACCGACCTCACCGAGACCTCGGTCACGATGGGAATCCTCGCGAAGGCCGGCAAGACCACCGACGTGAACGGCACCTTCACCGCGACGTTCTGTCAGTGATTTGAATTACCGCTTGAAGCCCGGTGGCAAGAGCTCGCAAGGGAGCTCGCTGCCGGGCGGTTGCACCGCGTTCGTCGGAGAGTCGAGGCAGTGCTCGTAGGTCACCGCGGCATCCGGCTTCACCGGAGGCGGCGGGCACGCACTGAACGCAGCGAGCGCTGCGAGGATCAACCAGCGCCGCATCAGTACTTCACCCAGATCTGATCGCCCGCGGCGAGCGACGAGAGCGCCGTCACGCCGGCGGTGCCGCCGATGAGCTCGGTCACGCTCGCGTTCGGGCTGTACGCCTCGGTGCCGCGCCAAACGATCTGCGCGTCGCTGAAGAACGCAGCCAGGTTCGGCACCGCCACGGGCACCGTCATCTTGTTCCAGCCCGGCTTGTGCGCGGGGACGATCGCGACCGAAGGCGCGGTCTCGGGCTCACCCGGCATCGGCGCCATGCCCGAGGTGTTCGTCCACAAGCTCACCGCGGTGCCACCATCGGGCAGCGGACAGGTCTGCTCGGTGGGGAAATACAGAATGGTGAACGGCGCGTCGGGCAACTTCGCGCGGAACACGAGCTCGTAATAGTTGGTGTCGACCGGGATCAGGTCCGCGGGCTGCCGCTCCCAGGTCACCGCGGTCGCGACGCCGGCAGTGTTCATGGTCACCGTCGGCTTACCGAAGTCGCTGGGCATCGCACGCACGCTCGACACGCCCGTGGGGATCGTCGTCTTCACGGAGATCGTGTCAGCGCCTTCACAGCCGTGACCAACTCCGAGCGTGATCTTCTGCGTGGTGTTGGCGATGCCGTTGCCCGAGGTGATCGACACGTGACCGAGGGCGAAGAGCGGAATGAAGACGAGGACCGCCGCGAGGAGCCGTTTCATCATGGGCCCCTGACGTAACAGACCCTTCTCCCTAACGCCCAGACTTGACCCGACCTTGGCGCCGCGACATTGATTCTGATGTGAAGCGCGCCTTACCCGCTCTGTGTCTGCTTTTCCTGACGGCTTGCCCAGAGCCCACGAAGCCTGACGCGGGTCCCGATCCGAAGGTGTGCGACGTGACCCCGCCTACGGAGTGCCTGCAGCCGAACCTGCGCTTCACCGACATCAAGCCGATCTTCGATACCCACTGCACGCCCTGCCACAACGGCACGCCCGGTGGACCGTGGCCCTTCAACACGTACTCCGAAGTCGTCGATTGGGCCGCCGAAGTGCGCGGCGACATCGCGTTCTGCTTCATGCCTCCGGCCGATGCGGGCACGGTGATGACCACCGAGGAGAAGAACAAGATCCTCGATTGGCTGCGCTGCGACGCTCCTGAATGACAGTTTGTCCGCGCGCGGAGGATCTCGCGCGCGCAACTCCGAGCAACCACGAAGTGGCACTCGTCTTGCGAATGCAGCGCGTCCATGCGCGCATTCTTCGGTTTGCTGCTCTTCACTTTTATTCCCGCGATCGCTCACGCCGAGCCACGAGCTGGCTGCGCTGAGCTGCGAAAGACCGCGCGCTTCACGGTGTACTTCGAGCGCGTCGAGCTCGAGAAGCTGGTGCAGACCGTCAGCGACGCGACGTGCCGCTCGTTCCTCGTGGGCGAGAACGTGAAGGGGAAGATCTCCATCGTCGGCCCCGAGAACGGGAAGCTGATGCTCGACGCTGATCAATTCTACGCGGCCTTCCTCGCGGCGCTCGACGTGAATGGTTTCACTGCGATCACCCAGGGCCGCTTCACGCGCATCATCGAGAAGCCGCGCGCTCGGCAATTTCCTGTTCCGGTGGTGCAGGACGGAGAGCAATTCCCCTCGCCGAGCGAGATCGTCACGCGCGTCTTCCGCACGAAGCACATCGATGCTGACTCGCTCAAGGGCCCGCTCGGATCCTTCGTGAGCCAGGGCGGAGATCTGCTCTCGGTGCAGCCCGACGTGTTGATCGTCACCGACCTGGTGGCGAACCTGAACCGCTTCGAAGAGCTCCTCGCC
>CBIHPJ010000400.1:0-8261 GCA_966211295.1 uncultured Myxococcales bacterium
ACCACTGAGAGCGCCGCATCGCTCTGAGAAGAGGTCCGAAAACAAAATGTGCGCTCCTTGATCGTCCTCAGCCTGCTGTCCCTCCCGGGCTGCTTGGGCCTCGCTGATCCCGCGCTGGTCACCGCGACTCTGAACACCGCCGGGGATTCGGACTCGGGGACGCTGGCGCCGACGAACGACGACGCGGGCACGACGACGCCTCCGAACGATGCGGGCACTTCGCAGCAACCTGACTCGGGGACTCCAGTCGTCGACGCGGGAACTCCTCCGGTGGATGCGGGAGTCGATCCCTGCGCGGGCATCACGTGCACTGCTTCCGGCGCTCGCTGCGATCGACAACTCGCCCGCTGCGTGTGCGGCCCAGGCTTCACGGGTGATGGCACCACCTGCACTCCGGTCGCGCCGGGGAGTCCGTCGACGCGCACCTCCGCTGAGGTCTGCACGGCGTGGTCGGCCGCGAACGTGCGCAAGGAGCAGGGTGATGGATTCACCAACACCACGACGACGTGCGATCCCGGCACGCTGTCTCGCAACGCGCTCGACGACTCGCTCGCTCGCTTGAACTTCTTCCGCTGGCTCGCCGGGCTCGGCCCCACCGCCGATGATCCGCAGGGCAACACCACGGGCCAGGCGTGCGCGGTGATCTCTGCGTGGAACCCGGCTGGACCCGCCGCGCATTTCCCGCAGTCGACGGCGCAGTGCTACACGCCCGCCGGCGCCGGCGGAGCAGGCTCGAGCAACATCGCCTGGGGCGCCCGCGACGCCACCGACGCGATCGATCTCTGGATGATCGACTTCGGCAACGAGACCACCTTCGGTCACCGCCGCTGGCTCCTCAATCCTCCGCTGATGCCGGTGGGCATCGGGCACTATCGCGGCGGCAACAACTACGGCTCAGCGTCCTGCATCAGCGTCTTCGGCAGCGGAGGCTCGGGTCCGCGCCCGGACTTCACCGCGTTCCCTCCGCCCGGCTTCTCGCCCACGCCGCTCACCCAGTGGCACTGGACGATCCACGGCAACATTCCGCTCTCGAGCGCCACCGTCACGGTGACGCGCATGAGCGACAACATGGAGATGCCCACGCGCCTCGAGATCCTCAACGGCTCGTACGGCCAACCCGCGGTCTACGTGGTGCGCGACGGATGGAACCCGGTGGCGGGTCAGACCTACCACGTGCGCCTCGCCGGGACGGGTGGGCTCGGAGTCGTCGAGTACGACGTGAAGCCGACTGATTGTCCGTAGTCGCCCCTCTCCCCGACCCTCTCCCCGCTCGCAGGGAGAGGGAGAACAGGGTACTCGGCACGTGTGCCTGTTGATCCGAAGCCGATCGCGTTTTCGCTCCACGACAGCCTGATGCTGCTCGCCCCTCCGGGGTGGACGAAGGTCGAGCTGTCGATCGTTCGCACGCCGCAGGGGCTTCGCGTTTCCGAGCTGCAAACCAAGGGCACCGGTTCGAAGGAGCCCAGGCCGCACCCTCAGCTCCACGTCGATCCGCGCGAAGAAGCGCTGCGCCTGAGTGAAGCGCTCACCGAGCTCGCGCAGGCGCTGCAGGGACGCTGGGTGCCGGGCAGGGTGGTGGTCGAGCGGCCCAATGCCGACTTCGCCGACTGGAAGTTGCTGCGCGATGACGGCTCGGTCGCGTGGTTCACGCGGCTCGAGAAGAGCGAGCTGCAGTCGCTGTTGATCACCGACGATCTCTTCGATGCGCTCCGCGGCACCGAGCGCGCGTTTCATGATCTGCAGGGACAGCTGCAGCAGCGCCTCGGCAAGGTGAGCGGCTTCGCCTTCGACGCAGAACACGGAGTGCTGCGGCTCGATCGTCCTTCAGGTTCAGCCGAGATCCCCGCGCAGCTCGTGGGCAGCTACCTGCCCGACGTCTTCACCTGGATGTGGAGCTGGAGCGACGAAGAGGCGAAGCCCGCCTCCACCGATCGCGTGAAGCGCATCTGCCAGCCCGAGCTGAAGGCCAACGGACTCGCCGCGCTCTGGCGCCCGCACTTCCACTGCGACGAAGGCTTCGCGTGGGCGCTGGGCGGTCACGTCGCGGTGAGTATCGGAGCGCGCGGACTCTTCAGGGCGCAGCCTCCGGAAGCCGAAGGCGCGCTGTTCTTCGCCTTGCTCGACCTCGCCTAATTTCTGGGTCGCTTCGCCTGGAGGGCGGCCTTGCCGCCCCCCGTCCGGCTCCGCTCCCGGTCAGAGCGCGGGCTTGAGCGGATCGTGCTCGGCGATGATGCGGTTCACCCGCGCCTCGTCGATGCGCTTCCGCAGCGACTCCGACTCGTGCTGATCGCGCACGGTCTTCGCGAGGCTGAAGGTGCTGCCCACCGAGAACAGCAGCCCCATCGCCATGAAGGCCTTCACCCAGACGTCCACGGGCAGGAACCAGATCCCCATGGCCGTGATGCCGACCGCGACGACGAACGAGATCCAGGTCTGAGCAACCCAGGCTGACGAGTGAACGGGGCCGGCTTCCATCTTCGACATGGTGTTCTCCTTGGTGAGTGACTCAAGGGAACAGACCACGCGCCATCGATACGGTGGCGTAACTAACCGGAACGCGATCAATCACCCGGAAAAATCAAAGCCCCGGAGCTCTGCTTCGAGCTCCGGGGCGTTGACCCCGACGGGATTCGAACCCGTGTAACAGCCTTGAAAGGGCCGTATCCTGGGCCACTAGATGACGGGGCCGTTCTGCGGTCCTGCTATTCCTGCTGTGAGTCGCGGGGGATTTGAACCCCCGACCCTCGGCTTAAAAGGCCGGTGCTCTACCAACTGAGCTAGCGACTCTCAACTCTCGAACTCAGCGTTCTGGTTATTTCTTCTGCTTGTCGGCTTCCACGATCACCTTCAACGACGTGGTGGCGCCCTCTACCTGAATCTTCACGTCAGTCGAGCCCGGATCGAGGGGGAGCAGCGCGTTGTCGCCGACGATCTGAACGATCTTCCTGTCAGCGGAGGAGAACATGGCCTTGCGATCGGTGAGCACTTTGCCGTCCCTTCGGAAGACGGTGACCTTCACGTGCTGGGATTCCTGACCTTCCTTCATGGTCAGTTCCTTCGGGTCGACCTCGATCTTGTCGACGTAGATGACCTGCACCTTGGCGCGTGACTCGACGTCGCCGACCTTCGCGATGACGTCGGTCTCGCCGTCAGCGACCGGCTTGAGCAGGCCCTTGGCGTTGACGGTGGCGATCTTCTCGTCAGCGACCGACCAGGTGACCTTGGTGCGGGTGGCGCGGGCGCCGCTGCGCGCCATGCACTTCGCTTCCATCCACTTCTCGGCCTTGGGGTCCTTGAAGATGACCTCGGTGGGCGCGAGCTCGATGTAATCGATCTTCTCGCAAGCCGAACACAGCAGGACGCTGAGGAGGACGAGGGTGCGCATGAGTGAGCGCGCGCATAGCACGAGTTTGGCCGTGTGTTAGAGCGCCGCGCGCCATGGCTCCCAAGCCCATCGATCACGAAGAAGTCGCCGATGATCCTGAAGACCTCGAGGAAGAGGATCAGAAACCCCAGGGCACGCTCTACATCACGCGCGCCGGCGCCGAAAAACTGCGCGCCGAGCTCAAGCACCTGCTCACCGTCGAGCGTCCGAAGGTCACCGCCGAGGTCTCCTTCGCCGCCTCGCTCGGAGATCGTTCGGAGAACGCCGAGTACATCTACGGCAAGAAGCGCCTGCGCGAGATCGATCGCCGCCTGCGCTTTCTCGACAAGCGGCTCGAGAAGCTGACGGTCGTCGAGCCCTCGCAACACAAAGACGGCTCGAAGATCTTCTTCGGCGCCACGGTGACGCTCGAAAACGAAGAAGACGGCACCAAAGTGACCTACCAGTTGGTGGGGCCCGACGAGGCCGATCTCAAGTCAGGGAAGATCTCCGTCGACTCTCCGGTTGGCCGGGCGCTGCTGGGGAAGAAGGCGGGCGATGTCGTTACGGTCAATCGGCCGAAGGGTGAAGTCGATTTCGCAGTGGTGACGATCAAATACGTGTGAGGGCAAAGCGCGCGCGCGTGCTTTAGTGCAGGCCTTCAGAACGCGAGCTGTTCACTCCCCATCACTCAAAGGCACGGGGGCATTTTTGGCGCGGAAGAACTTCGTTCTCGACACCAACGTACTGCTGCACGACCCGCGGTCGATCTACATGTTCGACGACAACACGGTCGTCGTTCCCATCTACGTCATCGAAGAGCTCGACATGTTCAAGAAGGACATGTCGGAACTTGGCCGCAACGCGCGCCAGGTGGCTCGTTACCTCGACGCCCATCGCGCGGAGGGCACTCTGGCCGAGGGCGTTCCGCTGCCGAATGGCGGAATGCTGAAGGTCTCCTTCGTGGAGCACGACCTGCCCAAGTCGATGGCCGACGGGCAGCTGATGGACAACCGGATCCTCGCGGTGGCCATCGAGACGCGCGGCCGTGATCCGAGCAGCCAGACGGTGTTCATCACCAAGGACACCAACCTCCGCATTCGCGCCGACGCCCTCGGGTTGATCTCCGAGGACTTCGAGCCCGAGCGGGTGGAGATCAGCGAGCTCTACACGGGCATCAGCGAGCGCATGGTCTCGGCTGATCTGATCAACTCGCTCTACAAGCCGGGCGCGCAAGTCACGATTCCCGACCTCGAGAAGCTCGAGCCCAACGAGTTCGTGCTCTTCAAGGACGAGGCGAACCCCTCTCACACCGCGATGGGCCGCTACGACGCGGACAAGAAGTCGATCGTCGCGCTCAACCGCCAGGTGAAAGAGGGCGTGTGGGGCGTGCGCCCGCGCAACATGGAGCAGAGCTTCCTCATCGACCTGCTCCTCAACGACGACCTCAAGATCGTCACCATCGTGGGCAAGGCCGGTACCGGCAAGACCCTGATGGCGATCGCCGCGGGCCTGCAGAAGGTCACCGAAGAGGCGGCCTTCCAGAAGCTGCTGGTGAGCCGCCCGATCTTCCCGCTCGGCCGCGACATCGGCTACCTGCCCGGATCGGTCGACGAGAAGCTGAACCCGTGGATGCAGCCGATCTTCGACAACGTCGAGTACCTGCTCAACCTGTCACGCAACGACAAGAAATCGGGTCGCGGTTACCACGAGCTGATGGACCTCGGGATCATCGAGATCGAGCCGCTCACGTACATCCGTGGTCGCTCGATTCCCAACCAGTACATCATCGTCGACGAGGCTCAGAACCTCACGCCGCACGAGGTGAAGACCATCGTCACCCGCGTGGGCGACAACACGAAGATCGTGCTCACCGGTGACCCGGCGCAGATCGACAACCCGTACGTCGACTCCACCAACAACGGCCTCGTGCACGTGGTGAATCGTTTCAAGGCGCAGAAGATCGCCGGGCACGTGACCATGACGAAGGGTGAGCGCAGCGCGCTCGCTGAGATCGCCACCAACCTGCTCTGAAACGCCCGCTCTGAATCAAATGAGTGATGTTCCTGCCGACAAGCCGAGTGAACCGAAGACGCCTCCGGCGTTGATCGAGTACCCCACCGTCTACGCCTTCAAGGTGATGGGGAAGCTCGAGCACGGCTTCGCCGAATACATCCGGCAGAAGTTCAGCCGGCTGATGGGCACCGAGGTCAGCAAGGACTCCATCTCGGAGAACGTCTCGAAGCAGGGCCGCTACGTGTCGCTGACGGTGTCCGTGTATTTGCTCTCGGAAGAACAGCGGCGGAACATCTACGCTGAGATCCACACGGACAAGCGAATCGTCTACTACTTGTGAGGGTGTGAGGCCCTGTGTATGGGAGCCTCGAACAACATGGCTGACCCCTTCCCGCTGTACCTTCCGCCCGAGACGCGCCGGCTCTTTCAGTCAGAGTCGTTGTTGCGGCGTTTCGCGCAGATGGCTCACTGGAACGACGGGTCGAGCCTGCTCGAGCTCCACGGCAGCCTCGGTGCGCTGGCGATCACGAAGGCACTCTCGTGCCACCTCACCATCGTCGAGCCCAATGAGCGTCTCGCCGAGGCGATCAAGGAACGCGCGAAGGTCGTCGGTGTTGCGGAGAAGGTCGCGGTTCATCACGGGACGGTCCAGCACGGTCACGTGGGCAGCATCAAGTTCGCGGACAAGGCGTTCGATGGAATCTTCTCGTTCGGCCGCGTGATCGGCGTGCCGGCGCAGGTGGCGAAGCAGTGGCGCCCCTCGCTCGCGGTTGGTGGGCGGCTCGGCATCACGGCGATCGTGAAGGTGGGCCGCGTCAACAACGAGCCGGTGCTGGCGGCGTGGAAAGAGCGCCTCGGCGAGGGGCTGATGAATCCGCGCCAGACGCTGATGAGCGTCGAGGCCGAGGGTTACGAGCCTGAGCTCATCGAGACGCTCGGAGACAACGAGCTCGACGAGTACTACCGCGAGCTCGAGACGATCCTGGGCAAGACGCAGGACAACAACGCGATGGGTGCGTTGGCCCTGCGCAGTGAGATCGCGCTGCACCGCACCGGCAAGACCGGCGTGACCATCGCGTTCATCGTGGCTCGCCGTAAGGAGCCCGGTGAGAAGCCGCCGCGGGCGCGCGCCGGCGGCTGAGTCCGCGTAGACTTCGCGAGATTTCGTGAAACTGTCTCCCTCTCCCCGTGGGAGAGGGTCCGGGTGAGGGTAAGTCCCATGCGCTTCTCGACGTGGTTCTTGAGCCTCATCCTCGCGTCCTGCGCGCACACGCCGACTCCGGGTGCTCGTTCCACGGAACAGCTGGTCGCCGCGGCGTTGCCTTCGGTGGTGCTGCTGGTCGGAGAGCGCTCTGACGGCAGGACCTCGTTCGGCTCGGGCATCGTGGTGGGCCGCGATGGGCGCGTGCTGACGTGCCTCCACCTGGTGCGCGGGATGAAGCACCTGCGCGGCATGCTCTACGAGCCGGGTCTCGTCACGTACACGCCGATGGATGGTGGGCTCGATCGCTTCCTCTTCGAGAACCGCTCGCGGCTGATCGACGTGTCGTTGGAGCGCATCGACGAGGCGAACGATCTGGCCCTGGTGCGGATCGATACGGAGACCTCGGGAATCCCCTTGCTCCCGCTCGCTGAAGAGCTGCCGCGGCGGGGTGAGGCGGTGCTCGCGCTCGGTCATCCGCAAGAGACGGTGTGGAGCTTCACCAGCGGCGTGGTGAGCGCGCTCCACAACGGCGCCATTCAACATGACGCTGCCTTGAACCCGGGAAGCTCAGGCGGACCGCTCGTGAATCAGCGCGGTGAGTTGGTCGGTGTGAGCAGCGCGAAGGTCTTCGGCGACACCGATGGAGTCGGCTTCGCGCGGCCGATCGGCATGGCGCGTTGGCTGCTCGATGAAGACACGAGATCGTTCGGGCTCGACCTGAGCACTCCGGAGAAGGCGGCCTCGAGCTGCATTCGCGCACAGGAGCTCGCTTCTCCGAACCTCGAGGAGTGCTTCGATTGGGATCACCGCTGGAGCTACTTCGAATCTGCGCGGCAGAGCCTCGCGGGTCACGTCGATGCAACGGCGCTCGCGAACGTGGCCGGAGCGGATCGCGCGCACTGGCTCAAGCAGAGCAAGTCGCTCCTTCGCGCGGCGGTGCGAGACGGTCAGCGCTCGTCGGCGAGCAGCGTGCTGCCTGCGCTCCCGGCCGCCCTCGATCCGCTGGTGCGTGAGGCTCGCGCTCAGCTCAGCTCCCAGGTGCAGCGGCTGAAGACCGAGAATCACCTCGAGGTGGAGCTCACCGATCAGCGCGCCATCCGCAAACTGCTCCGCAAAGGCGTCCGCGTGGAGTCGACCCTGCGAGTGAAGCCGCACCTCGCGTGGGTGCTCCTCGTGGGGCGCAACCTCGACGGCTCGGAGTACCGCTTCAGCGAGGTCTGGGCGCAGGAGAGCTCAGGCAGCTGGCATCAGCGCAGCCCCGCGGGTGACGAAGAGCTCAAGTCGTTGCCGCGCGCGTTCGCTCCGCCGTTGATGCTGCCGGGCGAGATGGTCGCCCGCACTCAGCTCGAGTTGCTTGGGCAGCTCTTCGCGCTCAGCGGACGTTCAGCAGCTCCTGCCGACCATCACGCGTCGAGGTAGCAACTTCAGCCCTGAGGGCTCGACGGGAGCATCTTGCGCAGACCGAGGGAGAGGGCGGCCGAAACTCCCAGCCCCACGATCAGGGCCGAACCCCAGGCGAAGAGGATCGCTCCGACGGTCTCGCTCCCTTCACGAGGGCCCAGCACCGAGTTGAGCGTGCTGAAGGTGAACCAGTAGCCGGCGAGCGCGATGACGATACCGAGCCAACGCGCCTTCCTGGCGACGAGCATCTTCGCCGCGAAAGAACCCGAGCCGACG
>CBIHPJ010000401.1:0-8247 GCA_966211295.1 uncultured Myxococcales bacterium
GCTGCCTCGGTCGCGGGCAAGGACAAGAACGATCCCAAGGTGCAGGCCGATGTGGCGATCAGCGACGGCGATCGGCTGCTGCAGGAAGCCAAGTTCAGCGCCGCCCGCGAGAAGTTCCGCCAGGCGATGGAGCTCGACGAGTCGCGCTGGGACGCTCCCAATGGGTACGGCTCCACCGAGGTGAAGCTGGGTCACCCCGAGCGCTCGCTCGAGTACTTCGAGAAGGCGCTCACGCTCGCCGTCTCCCACAAGGAGAGCCCCGCGGACGTCGCGACCATTCACTACAACCGCGCGTGCGCCCAGGTGGCGATGGGCGACAAGAAGGGTGCGGTCGGCTCGCTCAAGACCGCGCTCAAGGTGGGCGGGGTGTCGAACCTGCTCGACTCGCTCGTCGCTGATCCCGATCTCAACCCGCTCCGCAGCGATGTCGACTTCAAGCGCATGCTTGCCGACGCACAGGCGCAGCAACGCAAGAAGAAGTGAATCGTGGGAACGGGGAACTACGAGATTCTCCGGCTACTCGGCAAAGGCGGCATGGCGGAGGTGTTCCGCGTGCGCGCCGTGGCCGGCCGCTACAACGGGCGCGAGCTCGCGCTGAAGCGACTTCTTCCCGCGCTGCGGAAAGATGAAGAGGCCGTGCGCCTCTTCACGGCCGAGGCCGAGCTCTCGCGGCATCTCCATCATCCCAACATCGTGCAGGTGCTCGACGTCGGCAGCGACGCCGAGGACTTCTACATCGTGATGGACTTCATCGACGGGCGCGACGTGGCGCAGATCATCAAGCGCTGCAAACAGAAGAGCGTGCCGTGGCCGATCGACTTCGCGCTCTATCTCTCGCGGGCGCTGTTGGAAGCGCTCGACTACGCGCACCACGCGAAGGGACCCACCGGCAAGCCGCTGGGCATCGTGCACTGCGATGTCTCTCCTTCGAACTTCTTCGTCTCGCGCACGGGTGAGTTGGTGCTCGGCGACTTCGGAGTGGCGCGCTCGCTGATCGAGGTCGGTCCGGATCAGGTGATGGGCAAGCCGTTCTATTTGTCGCCTGAGGCGGTGAACGGGCACCTGAATGCGTCAGTGGATCTGTGGGCGGTCGGAGTGACGCTGTACGAGTTGCTCACGCTGCAGCGGCCGTTCGGGGGGAAGACGCCGCAAGAAGTGTTCAAGGCGATCGCGAACTCTTCGTACACGCCGGTGCGCACGCTGCGTCCGGAATGTCCGGCGATCGTGGAGGGATTGATCGCGCGCGCGTTCGACGTAGATCCCGCGATGCGGTTTCAGAGCGCGAAGGAGTTCGCCGAAGAGATCGCGCCGCTCTACGACGAGCGAGTCGGCACTCCGCTCGCGATCTCCGCGGTGGTCCGCGGCCTCTTCGGCACCAGCGACTGAGCCAATTGCCTCCCTCTCCCCTGGCGGGGAGAGGGTCGGGGTGAGGGGATAATCAGGCGCGAATCAGCCGGCGAAGCGCCGCGACCACGGTCTCGACTTCGCTCGGAGTCGTCGACGCAGCCAATGAAAACCGACGCGACCCCGCTGCCTGTTCGGACGTACGACCCATCGCGAGCAAGACGTGAGAGGGCGTGAGCGACCCCGAAGCGCACGCGGCGCCAGTCGAGACACAGATGCCCTCGAGATCGAGCGCGATCAGGAGCGCCTCTCCATCAGCACCGGGGAACTGAATGTTCGATTTCGAGAACACGCGGGCGGCGGTTCCGTTCACGCTCGCGCCCGGAATCGACTCGAGCACCGCACGCTCGAACTGATCGCGGAGTGGGGTGACGTGAGCAGCCGCGGCTTCCTGCGTCGCCACCGCGTGCTCGAGCGCCATCGCCATCGCCTCGGCCATCACGACGGCCTGAGTTCCTCCGCGTCGGCCGTTCTCCTGATGACCCGGAGTGAGCCCCTGGATGTCGACTCCGCGACGACTGAAGAGCACTCCGACACCCGCGGGGCCACCGAGCTTGTGAGCCGAGAGCGAGAGCAGATCAGCGGGCACTTCACGGAGCGACGCAGGAATACGCCCGAACGCCTGCACCGCGTCGGAGTGAAAGAGGATCTTCCGCGTCACGCAGACGCGCGAGAGCTCAGCCGCGGGCTGAATCACTCCGGTCTCGTTGTTCACCCACTGCACGGAGCAGAGCGCGGTCCGCTCATTGAGCGCGTCGATCACTGGCTGCGCAGGGACAGCACCATCAGCACCCGGCGCGACGCGAATCACTTCCGCCCCTTCGGCCTCGAGGATCTTCACCGCACCGAGCACGCACGGATGCTCGATTGAGGTGGTGACGATCCGGTTCTTCGTCCGGTCCTTCCGTCCGCGGAACGATCCGAGGATCGCGATCGCTGCTGCTTCGCTTCCCGAACCCGTGAACGCGATCTCTCGCGGCGTGCAGCCGAGAACCGAGGCCACGCGTTCGCGCGCTGAATCGAGATGTCTGCGCGCGTTGCGACCGGCCTGGTGAACGCTCGACGGATTTCCCGCCGCGTCAGCGAACGCTGATGAGAGGTGCTTCGCGATTTCGGGAAGGAGCGGAGCTCCTGCGTTGTGGTCCCAGTAGATCAAGATCGCCCCTCACCCCGACCCTCTCCCCGCTTCGCAAAGGAGAGGGAGGATCAGGCCTCTTCGGACAAAAGCGACGCGCCGCGCTCGCCTTCAACGCCAAACGCCTCTTTGAACTTCTTCACCAGCTCACGCTTGAACGACTCACGCTGCGCCTTGCGACCCGCGAGGGGCAGCCGCGCACCGGCCATGCTCCCGTGCCCACCCGCCGAGCCACCGAACGGGCTGCACGTCTCACGAATCAATCGGCCCGCGTTCATGCGCCGATCGCTGACACGCAACGAGAGGAACAGCTGACTGCGGTAACTCCCGTAGGCGAGCGACCACTTGGTGTCCTCGATGAACGAGAGCCGCTCCGCGACCTCGGCGACGAGATCAGGCGAGTACACATCGCCCAGATCCGTGATCACCGCCTGGGAGTACACGCGCGCCTTCTCGATCGCCGAGTGGTACAGCCGGAAGTACCGCATCGGCAGCTTCGGGTGCTCGATCTGCGAGAGCAGATCGCGATCGATGCGCGGGAAGAGCCACAGGTAACAATCGACGTCGGGATCCTGCGTCTGTCGCCCGAGGTCGCGCGTGTCGGCCTTGATGCCGTAGTACAGCGCGGTCGCGAGCTCAGGTGATGGCTCGATGCGCGCCGCGCGCAGGTACTCGGTGAGCATCGTGGAAGTAGCGCCGTACACGCCGCCCACGTCACCGAAGGGGTTCGTCGGCTCCTCTTCGCGCACCGGGTGGTGGTCGATCACGATGTCCGCCAACGTGGCGTCAGGCAGCGCGTGATTCCCCACGCCCTGCTGCGTGTCGACGATCGCGAAGAGATCGTAGCTGGTGAGATCCACGTCCTCGACGTGGCTGATCGGCAGCTTGAGCGTCTTCACGAACGCCGCGTTCTCCGCGCGTCCGATGATGCCGCCGTAGGCGATCTCAGCGGGCACTCCGACGCGCTCGGTGAGCACGGTGGCCAGCGCCCAGGCCGCCGCCATCGAGTCGGGGTCCGGGTTGTCGTGGGTGAGCACCAGCGCCCGCTGCCTGCCGCGGAAGAGCTTGGTCAGTCGCTCAATCTTCCCCTTGGCGGGCAGACTCGCGACTTCGGCGGGGGCGGGAGCCACCTTCGATCACCGATAAAACCGAGAAAGGTCTTTGAAGTACTTGAGGCCGTTGTCGAGCGAGTTCTCCATCGAGTCCATCATCAGGTTGGAAAACGTGGTGAAGCTCGAACGGAAGGTCTCGTAGTACTTCGAGCGATCGACCGACACGATCACCACCGGCAGGAACCCGTTCCTGATCAGGATGAAGTTGGTCAGCATGCGGCCGACCTTTCCGCTCGTCTCGGTGAACGGGAAGATCTTGATGAACTCGTGCTGCACGCGGGCAGCCTGCAGGAGCGGGTGGAACTCGCGGAACTCGGAGCTCGCGGTCCAGTCGAGCAGCTTCTCGAGCATCGGCTGCACCTTCGCCGGCTGCGCGATCTCGTGCAGGTACGTCTTGTGGAGCGGGATGTCCTTGCGGAAGCCCGCCTTGTCGCGCTCCTTGGTGAGCTCCTTCTCGGTGCGCTCCCGGCGCTCGGCCTGGGCGCGGGCCTGCTGCGCCTCGACCGTGTTGCCCGAGAGGAGATCGTGCACGCGACGAACGAAGGTCATCGTGAGCGCGCCGTGCTTCTTCGAGATCTTCGCTTCTTCGCGAATGAAGTCGACGGCCGCCTTGTGGTTGCGGATCTCCCAGACGATCGGCAGCAGCGAAGCCTCCGCCACCACCGCGCCCGGGTGCAACGCCGCGGTCAGCTCCTGCGGCGAGTAGATGGACCCTTCCAGTGCACAGTCGTGGTGCACCCAGGCCATCTCGAGTTTGTCCAAAAAGTCTTGAACCTCGGGGCGCTTGAGCTGCAGCACTTCCCGGAGTTTCTTCGTCTTCTCTTCGATCGACTGAAACCGCTCTTTCACGGCGGCGGACCATAGTCTTTCGATGCGGATTAATCTATCGAAATTGAGTTAAGTTCATGAATTCGCTAACGAATTCCGACATCAACTTACCTCGGCGAAGCATGGGAATCGAACCCACCGACCGACGCTCGCGCGCCAGCCCAACGGTTTTGAAGACCGCACCGGTCACCAGACTCGGCCGCTTCGCCGCTGTCGCTCGTAGTTCACCGCCGACGCTCAGTCGAGTTCAGTCGAGACCGCGTTCGTAGAGCTCGTCTTCATCGAGACCGAGCAAATGCCCCACCTCGTGCAGCACGGTGATGCGGATCTCCTCGAGCAGCTCTTCACGAGTGCGGGCGAAGCGCTCGAGGTTCTTCTGGAAGAGCGTGATGCGCACGGTCTCTTGATGAGCCGCGTGCAGCGAGAGCCGCTCGTCGATCGGAGTCCCCGCGAAGACGCCGAGAATGGTGGGCGAGAGGCCCTCCTTGATCTCCTCGTCGCTGGGGATCGGCTCCACGTTGATCACCGCGTTGTCGAGGTGCGGCCGCGCGTGCTCCGGCAACTTCGCGATCGCGTCGGCCACCGCGGCGTCGAACTCGGCGATCGACAGGTGCGTGGGAGGAGGGAACTCCTCGGGATCGATGTCGCGCGCCTTCTTGAACCACGGCTCGGGATCTTCGCCGCGACGCTCTGCGAGCAGGCCGAGGTAATGAAAGGACCAGGGCTCCTCGGGGAAGTCCTTCGAGAGCTTCTCGAACGCCTTCTTCGCCTCGGGGAAGCGGCCCTGCTCGAAGAAGCACAAGGCACGCTCCAGCTGCGCCTCGCTGTGATCGGGGTCCAGCTGGAGCACGCGCGCGAACGCCTGGAGCGCGGGCTCGAACTCGCCCAGCTGGTTCATCGCGATGCCGCGCAGGAGCTCGAGCTGAATGAGCGCCGCTTCTTCCCTGTTGCTGGTCGCTCCGCCTTGGCCGAGGTCCTCGCTTTGCTCTGGTCCTCGGCCAGACCGGCTCCGCTCCTTCTTCGCGCCACGCTCAGCGCGATCGAGCAGCTCGAGACCTTCCTCGATGCGCTCGCGATCGTCGCCCGGCTCGCGGATCTTCACGTCGGCCGCGTCGATGAGCACCGTGACGTTGTGCGGCTCGAGCCGAAGCAGCGAGGCCAACGCTTCATCCGCGTCCTCGTAGTCACCGAGGCTCGCCAGCGCGAGGCCCTTCAAGTGCAGCGCGTCGGGATCCTTCGGATCCTCGGTGAGCACCTGATCGCAGAGCGCGACGGCGTCTTGAAACTCCCCGTCTTCGAGCGCCTGCTCAGCCATCTCCAGCGCCTGATCTCCCGTGAGCGGCATGGCACGCGCTCATACCAGCCCCGGGCCTTCCGTGTTATTGCCGCCGCTCATGTCCCGGCCGGTGATCACGATCCTCGTCGTCGACGACGACGAAGCGACCTTGAACCTGTTGGGCACCTTTCTGCGCCGCAACGGCTACCGGGTGATCGCCGCCAGCAATCCGGTGCGCGGGCTCGAGCTGCTCGCCGCAGAAGACGACATCAAGCTGGTGATCACCGACTTGATGATGCCGCACATCGACGGCATCGACTTCACCCGGCAGATCCATGAGATCGAGAAGCACAAGAACGTGCCGGTGATCATGATGACCGCGTTCGGCACTGACTCCGTGCTCGACAAGGGCATGCGCCAGGGCGTCGCGCTCACCTTGAGCAAGCCGCTCGAGCTCCACAAGTTGCTCGACCTGGTGGGCTTCGCGACCGCTTCGCCTCCCAGCAATTGAGCGCAGCCGGAGTACCGACCTTGCCGCGAAGCGGAAGGTCGCGGAGGCGGAGCGACCAGAAAAACGGTGCTGGCAAAGCCTGTCTCTGGGGATCGACTTCGCCCCCGTTGACAATTCCTCCGCCATCCTTAGTTTGGCGCTCGCTCAGGCCGAGTGCTAACCGGCCGCGCATCTCATAACGCTGGTTT
This sequence comes from uncultured Myxococcales bacterium, assembly GCA_966211295.1. Taxonomy (GTDB): domain Bacteria; phylum Myxococcota; class Myxococcia; order Myxococcales; family Myxococcaceae; genus Archangium_A. Next base: position 6,455 of record CBIHPJ010000401.1, read on the forward strand.
TTCAGGAGGTTACACATGGCTGCCAAGGAAATCTTCTTCCACCAGGGTGCGCGTGAAGCGATCCTGCGCGGTGTTCGCGTGCTCGCCGACGCTGTCGCCGTGACGCTTGGTCCCAAGGGCCGCAACGTCGTCATCGAGAAGTCGTTCGGCTCGCCCACGGTCACCAAGGACGGCGTCACCGTCGCCAAGGAGATCGAGCTCGAGAACAAGTTCGAGAACATGGGCGCCCAGATGGTGAAGGAGGTCGCCAGCAAGACCTCGGACATCGCCGGTGACGGCACCACCACCGCGACCGTGCTCGCGCGCGCCATCTACGAGGAAGGCCTCAAGCTCGTGGCCGCCGGTCACAACCCGATGGATCTCAAGCGCGGCATCGACAAGGCCGTCGAGGTCGTCGTGGCCGAGGTGAAGAAGCTCAGCAAGCCGGTCGACGGCAAGAAGGGCATCGCGCAGATCGGCACCATCTCCGCAAACGGCGACGACACCATCGGCAACATCATCGCCGAGGCGATGGACAAGGTCGGCAAGGAAGGCGTGATCACGGTCGAGGACAGCAAGGGCCTCGAGACCGAGCTCAACGTGGTCGAGGGCATGCAGTTCGACCGCGGCTACGTCTCGCCGTACTTCGTCACCAACCGCGAGCGCATGCTGGTCGAGCTCGACGATCCCTTCATCCTCATCTCCGAGAAGAAGGTCTCGGCGATGGCTGACCTCATCCCGCTCCTCGAGCAGGTGGCGCGCTCGGGCAAGCCGATGCTGATCATCGCGGAAGAGGTCGAGGGCGAGGCGCTCGCGACGCTCGTGGTGAACAAGCTGCGCGGCGTGCTCAACATCGCGGCGGTGAAGGCGCCGGGCTTCGGCGATCGCCGCAAGGACATGCTGAAGGACATCGCGACCCTCACCGGCGGCACGGTGGTGAGCGAGGACCTCGGCATCAAGTTCGAGACCCTCCAGCTGACCGACCTCGGCCGCGCGAAGAAGATCACCATCGACAAGGACAACACCACCATCGTCGACGGCGCGGGCAAGAAGGCCGACATCGACGCGCGCATCAAGCAGATGCGGGCGCAGATCGGCGAGACCACCTCGGACTACGACAAGGAGAAGCTCCAGGAGCGTCTCGCGAAGATGGTCGGCGGCGTGGCGGTGATCCACGTCGGCGCGGCCACCGAGACCGAGCTCAAGGAGAAGAAGGCGCGCGTGGAAGACGCGATGCACGCGACCCGCGCGGCCGTCGAAGAGGGCATCGTCCCTGGCGGCGGCGTGGCGCTCATTCGTGCGCTCCCGGCGCTCGAGGCGCTCAAGCTCGGCGGTGCGCTCGACTTCGGCGTGGAGATCGTCAAGCGCGCCATCACCCAGCCGCTCTGGAAGATCGCGCAGAACGCGGGTCACGAAGGCGCGGTGGTGATCAACAAGGTGCGCGAGGGCGGCAAGGACGGCTACGGCTTCAACGCGCGCACGGAGAAGTACGAGGACCTCCTCGCGGCCGGCGTGATCGACCCCGCGAAGGTGACCCGCTGCGCGCTGCAGAACGCCGCGTCGGTGGCCTCGCTGCTGCTGACCACCGAGGCGATGGTGGCCGACAAGCCTGCCAAGAAGAAGGGCGCGAAGGGCGGCGCCGGTGGCGGTGACTACGGCGGCGACGACATGGACATGTGAGTCGCTGAGCTCACGTTCCTGAAGTACCGGCGCCTCGCTCCTTCATCGGAGCGGGGCGTCGTCATTAGAGGGTGTCGTTCTTTTCGAAGTTCAGCGGATAGGTGACGCGCGTCTCACCCCCGCGCGGCGTCTCG
>CBIHPJ010000402.1:0-8246 GCA_966211295.1 uncultured Myxococcales bacterium
GCTCCATTCCGACCGCCATCGAGGCGACCCGGCTGGGCGCCATCGGCTATCACTCGAAGCCGACCGACGCGGACTCCATTCTCAGAGCGCTGGTCGGGGGCGAGAGCGAGGCGGTCGACCCGATGGAGACCCCAAGCCTCGCGCGCGCCGAGTGGGAATACATCCAGCGGGTGCTCGCCGACGTCTCCGGGAACGTTTCGGAGGCCGCGCGGCGATTGGGCGTTCATCGCCGCTCACTGCAGCGGAAACTCCAGAAACATCCGCCCCCGCGCTGAAGGGCTCGACGGACCGCCCTCACTGCTAGGGTCGCCTGATGACGCCGCTGCTCCTGCTCGCGCTCGCTGCATCACCGTATGCCGGAGCAGTGAGCGCTCCTGTTCCGGGACCCTTCACGCGCAAGGCGCTGAATCGTGTCGTGCGCCAACACGTGGACGAGCTCCGCACCTGCGCCGACCAGTACTGGGGTTGGGACGTGGAGATCACCCTCACGTTCACGATGAACCCCGAAGGCCGCATCCGCGAGACCAAGCTCGAGAGCATCAACCAGACGGACTCGAGCGAGCTCGTGGAGTGCGTGATCGTCGCGCTGCGCAGCTGGAGCTATCCTTCCCCCGGCAAGAAGAACGTGAGCGTGGAGCACTTCGTCGTCCGGTTGCCACCGGCTCGGCCGAAGAAATAGTGATATCCACTTCACGTGTTGCGACGAGCGATCCTCCTGTTGTGTGCGTTGACGTCGTGCGCGCCTGCCAGTCGTGATGGTTGGGTCGCCAAGGTCAACGCGCGTTCCGAAGGTCTGTGTTGGTGGCGCAACGCCCGCTGGGAAGATCGCGCGCCATTACTCGTGCGCGGCTCAGGTGAAGTGTTCGGCCGCGCGCGCGCTCGCTGGGCCGGTGAGTCGTGGAGAGGCTCGAGCACCACCGCCGTGCTCCGCCGCTCGGGTCCCGTGGTGGTGCTGCAGGGTGAATGGACCGGCCCAGGCCTCACCTTGACCGCGGACGTCGACGTCACCGCGAGCTCGGTGTTCCGCGCGTACGAGCCGATTCGAGTGGGCTCCGCGGGGCTGCTCCTCAAGGGCGGTCACGTACGCGTGAGCGATGCAGTCACGGGCCAGGCGCTCGTGCTGCCTTCCGAAGAAGCGTTCAGCATGTTCCGTCCGAGCGAGACGGTGGGAAGCAGCGTGGGCTGCGATCAGCTCTCGCTCTCCGCGCTTCCCGACAGGTTGGGCGACAAGGGCCGGCAGCAGCTGGCGGCGAGCGGCTTCAAGAGCGACGCGCCCGAGAAGTGGATTCCCGAGAACGTGCTGCTCCCGGCGTCTGCGAAGACGGGTGGACCCACGGTGGGCATGTTCACCGCCGAGCGCACCGCGCTGCGTGGCTTCGTGGTGGACACCTTCCAGGACGAGTCCCGCCTCGTGGTTCCCGGTCCTGGCGAGATCGTGTGGGTCGGCTGGGTTCCGACCGCTCACCTGCAACCCGCGCCCGTGCAGAAAGAAGCGTCGACGGAGACCGCGCCCCCGAGGTCTGAGGCGCCGTCCACGGCAGAGTGGCGTGCCTGCGATCGCAGTGAGCTGCCCGTGAGCGTCGAGCTGCGCAGCGGTGAGGTGAGACAGATCGGCATGCTGCAACCCGGCACCGCCTTCTCCCTCGTCAGGCGCCGCGACGAGCACCACGAAGCAAAGCTCGGCGTGGAGTGGCTCGAGCTGGATCCGAACGTGAAGCTGCTCCTCCCGGCGAGCGCCTCCGACTGTCCGCTGCAGAAGCAGCTCGGGGCCTGGTGAGCGAACCAGCCGCACCACAACCGCGCCCTCCCCCGGCAGAGCACGATGCCTTCGCGGCCTTTCGCCATCCGGCGGTGGCTCGCTTCGCGCTCGGGCGCTTCCTCGCGGCGATGGCCACCACCTCCATCTCGGTCGCGGTGGGCTGGCAGCTCTACGAGAAGACAGACTCGATGTTGTCGCTCGGCCTCGTCGGATTGGTCGAGGTCATTCCGATCGTCGGGCTCTCGCTGATCGCGGGCGCGGCGGCCGATCGGTTTCCACGTCGGCGCGTGGCGATCGCCGCGCACCTGACGCTCGCGACTGGTGCGGCAGCGCTGATGGTGCTGACGCTGCTCGATGGACCGAGCACGCTCTACTACCCGGTGCTCTTCCTCATCGGCGTGGGCCAGGCGTTCCGCGGTCCATCGGTGGGCGCGATGCTGCCCCAGCTCGTTCCTCCCAAAGACTTCGCCAACGCAGCGGCGTGGTTCTCGAGCACCTACGAGCTCGCGTCGATCTCCGGCCCCGCGGTGGCGGGGTTTCTCATCGCGCTGATCAGCGGAGCGCAACTCGCTTTCGCGTTCGGCCTCGTGGCGCACCTGGGCTTCGTGGTGGTGCTCTGGTCGATTCCACCTCGGCCGGCGGCGATGACCGGGAAGAGTCAGGGCCTGCAGGATCTGCTCGTCGGCCTGCGCTTCGTCTTCCGCACCAGGGTGTTCCTGGCGGCGATCACCCTCGATCTCTTCGCGGTGCTCCTCGGTGGCGCCGTGGCGCTGCTCCCGGTGTACGCGAAGGACATCCTCCACGTGGGGCCGGTGGGGCTCGGATGGCTGCGCGCAGCTCCTGCCCTCGGCGCGCTCTTGATGGCGCTCCTTCAGACGCGACTCCCTCCGTGGAAGCGCCCGGGACACGTGCTGCTCTACGCAGTGACCGGTTTCGGAGTCGCCACCATCGTGTTCGGCCTCTCCACGGTGATGTGGTTGTCTTTCATTGCACTCTTCTTCAGCGGCGTTTTCGACAACCTGTCTGTCGTGATTCGTTCGACGTTGGAGCAATCATTGACGCCCGACGCGATGCGCGGCCGCGTCTCGGCGATTCACTACGTGTTCATCGGCATGTCGAACGAGCTGGGCAGCTTCGAGTCGGGCACCACCGCGGCGCTCTTCGGGCCCATGCTCTCGGTGGTGGGCGGAGGGGTGGGCACGTTGCTCGTGGTGGCCTTCGTGGCCCTCGGATTCCCGCAGCTGCGCTCGCTGGCTCCGCTGCATCAGCTGAAACCCGTAGAGTACAAGGATGACTGACCGCTTCGCGATCGTGGTGCACGGCGGCGCCGGGCCGAAGCGTGATCAGGAACACGGCGAGGCCGCGCGCGCGGGATGTCTGAAGGCTGCCGAGGCCGGCGCCGAGATCCTCGCGAAGGGCGGCAGCGCGCTCGACGCGGTGGAGCAGGCGGCGCGCGTGCTCGAAGACGATCCGCTCTTCAATTCTGGTTTCGGCTCGGTGCTCAACGCAGACGGAGAAGTCGAGCTCGACGCGTCTTTGATGAATGGAGAGACACTCGCCGCCGGCTCCGTCGCGGTGGTGAAGACGGTGAAGAATCCCATCTCACTCGCGCGACTGGTGATGGAGAAGAGCCCGCACGTGCTCATGGTGGGGGAGGGTGCCGAGGCCTTCGCACGCGCGCAGGGCGTTCCGGCGATCGCGCCCGGCTCCCTGGTGACCGAGCATCAGCGCAAGCGGTGGCTCGAGAAGAAGGGCGCGCAGCACGGGACCATCGGCGCGGTGGCGGTCGATCTCCGGGGCCAGGTCGCAGCGGCCACCAGCACCGGGGGCACGGCGGGGAAGCTGAAGGGCCGGGTGGGCGACTCTCCACTCATCGGCGCGGGCACCATCGCAGACTCCCGGTTCGCCGCCGCGTCCTCCACTGGCCGCGGAGAAGAGATTATTCGCGTCGGTCTCGCCCGCTCGGTGCTCGAAGGAGTTCGCCGGGGCTCGGCGCCTCAGGCCGCGTGCGAAGAGGCGATCGCCGAGCTGGTGCGCATCGGTGGGGACGGCGGGGTGATCGCCGTTTCTCCCTCGGGAGAGGTGGGCTGGGCCTTCTCTTCTGAGCGCATGGCGGGCGCGTTCGTGATGGGTGCACCGGGTAACGAATACCGCCGCGGCACCTTTTTCGAGCGTGGCTGAGTCGGCGTCGACGCTGCGGACAAACGTGAAAATCCTTCACGTTCTCGTGTTCAGTGTTAAGTCCGGCTCGCTGTTTTCGTGATGTTTGCTGTTCCCCCCCTTCACAGAAACGAAAAGGAAACTGAATGTCGGTCGACAAGGTGCTTCGGGACATGGTGGCGGACGAGGTGGCCAGGGCTTTGGGGCCAGTACACGCTGCACTCGCGGAGCTTCAGGGCAACGGCGCGATCATCGCGCGGCTTGCGGCGGCGTTGGGTCAGCCAGTCAAGCGTGGCCCGGGTCGGCCGCCGAAGAACGCGTTCGCGTTCCCGGCGCGTGCGAGCCTCACCGCGGGACGCCGGGGCCGGAAGCCTTCCGGTGAGACGCGCGATTGCGCGGTCATCGACTGCGGCCGGCCGGCGCGCAGCAAGGGCTACTGCGCGGCGCACTATCAGAAGTTCCGCATGCTCGATCGCACGGGCCGTCTCCCGTCCGACTGGGTGGCTGATGCTTCGCCGAACTCGGTGCAGAACATCGCGCTCCCCCGCGGTCGGGCTGGTGCGAAGGCGCTCGCCGAGTCGCGCAAGCGCACGTGAACGTCTGAAGAGGCTCGAATCATGAAAGCGGCGGGGGACAGGTTCCCTCGCCGCTTTTCTTTTGCCCGTGAGTCGCACAGAAGAGCCGCATGACTCAGCGCGAACTCGAGAAGGGCATCCACGTCGAGCTGGCGAAGAACGAGACGTACGGCGGCTATCTCAAGCTCGATCAGCTGCTGTCGTGCCAGGTGCCGCGTTCTCCAGAGCACGACGAGCTGCTCTTCATCATTCAGCACCAGACGAGTGAGCTGTGGATGAAGCTGATGCTCCACGAGCTCGACAAGGCGCTGGAGTGCGTGAAGCGCGATGATCTCTCGGCCACGTTCAAGATCTTCGCGCGCGTGGGTCACATTCAGCGCATGTTGTTCGAGCAGTGGGCGGTGCTCGAGACGATGACTCCGTCGGAGTACCTCACCTTCCGCGACGCGCTGGGAAAGAGCTCCGGTTTCCAGAGCTACCAGTACCGCGCGATCGAGTTCATGTTGGGGAACAAGGATGCGAACTCGCTCTTGCCGCATCGCGATTCGCCCGAGATTCACGCGTGGCTCGAGGCGCGCCTGAAGCAGCCGAGCCTGTACGACGAGTTCCTGCGCTTCCTGAAGCGCAAGGGACACCCGGTGCCGGCGGATCACGTCGAGCGCGACTTCACGAAGCCGTATGTGAAGAGCGACGAGATCGTGAAGTTGTTCAAGCAGGTCTACGAGAACCCCGAGCAGAACTGGGTCGCGTACGAGATGGCCGAGAAGCTGGTCGACGTGGAGGAGCGCTTTCAGCTCTGGCGCTTCCGTCACATGAAGACCGTGCACCGGATCATCGGCCACAAGATGGGGACGGGCGGCTCGTCGGGCGTGACCTTCCTGCAGCGCGCGCTGGGTCTGACGTTCTTCCCTGAGTTGTGGGACGTGCGGACGGAGTTGGAAGCGCCCAGGCCTTGAGGGTGGGCGGCTGTTGAGGATCTTCGCCGTGCTCATCGCGAGCCGGCCCCTCACCGCGGGCTTTTCTTCACTGGTTGAGCTCGTCTACGACTCGTTCTCGCTCGGAGAATGAGACGCGGGTGACCAGCGTAAGACGCCGAGCCCAGACTCACCGCGTCCCCTCAATGCAGTTCAGAAATCCCTGCTCCACATCGCATCCGCGCCGAAACTGAGCGCGTCACCCGCGTAGGCCTCGAGCGAAATCTGCCTCGTCACCTGCAACTCAATCCGTCCCGCCCACACGTTTTCTCCGCGCTCGCGGCGTGCACCAATATCTACCGAGCCACCCAGATAAATCGTGTCACTCAGATACTTCCCGACGTCGAGTTTGAACTTCTCGAAGTTGTCACTGGTGTCGAAGTTGAACACGTCGATCGGGAGCTTCTTCGCGATCACCGTCTTCAACTGACTCGCAGCCAACTGACCCACCACCGACGCGGCCTGGCCCGGAGTGAGGGTCGCGCCGCCGCTCGTCTTCAGATTCCGCCGCCCCGTCGCGAGCACCGCGTAGATGTCTGACTCGGGCATGGGCGGCTCACTGCTCGCCTTGATCGCGAGGTCGGTCCCCTTGCCCTGCACCGCGACCGTGATCTTCACCTGCTCGCGCGTGTTCACGTGCAGCGCGCTCACGTTCACGTAGGGCTGCGACGCTGGCCCGGCGAAGCGCGCCGAGCTGTCCTTCTGCACGGTGAACTCGCGACCGATCACCTCGACGGATCCACGAATCACGCGCGCGTCACCGAAGAGCCGCAGCCCCTCGTTGTATTCCACGCGGAACTCTTCACTCAGCCCGAGCTCCACGTTCACGTCGGAGCTGCGCACCCAGATGTTCCGCGGCGCATCGATCAGCGCGCGCACCACGAAGGGCTTCTTCTCTTCGTCGCCGACCTGCTTCGTCTCCTTCTTCTTGCGCGAGTGCTTCGAGCCCGGGCGAATCACGATGATGTCGGCCGGGCGCACCAGGTCCTGCAAGTCTTTGCGCTTCACCTCGGGCAGCGCGACGTCGACTCGCGGCATCTCGAGCTTCTTGATGTCGATCAGCTTGGACGTCGCGTCACCCGAGAGCTCGTACTTGAGCGTGGCGGTCGCCTGCAGCTGATCGTCGATCACGATGGGGAACTTGTCGCTGCTGCCCGAGCTGGTGAGGACGAACGCGCCTGAGTCCTTGCGCACGCCCTTCGCAGTCAAGTCGATGTGGCCCGCACCGCTGCTCGCCTCGAGCTTCTTCAGCTCCACCAGGTCGTTCGCCGCGCTCAGCTTGAGGCCGATGGAGCGATAGTCGCCGTAGCCCGCGAGCGCGATGCGCCCGTCGCGCACCTCGGCATCGCCGCGGAAGGCAGGATCGCCGAGCTCGCCGAAGACCTTGCCGCTCAAGTCCACGCGGCCCGCCACCACGCGCACCAACTCGCTCGCGCCCGAGAGGAAGCCCACGTCGAAGTTGCGCGACTCGAGCGTCACGTCGAGCGGCGCCTTGCGCCACTTGAGTCCGTGCCGCAGCGCCGAGAGCCGTACGTCGAGCCCCGTGGTGCCCTTCGCCTTGAAGTCATCGCGCCCCTCGCCGCCGAGCACGACGGTGAAGCTCTGCTGGTTGCCGGTGCTCTTGAGATCGAAGCGCCCGCCGCCGAGCACCACCTTGTCGAACTTCATGTCCTTCACTGCGCCCTTGAGCCGCACGTTGGGCGCCTCGAGCGTGCCGTTCGCCTCCAGCGTCGCGCTCAGCTGTCCGCCTGGAGCCTTGTCACGCGTGGCCAGGGCCGCCGCGAGCGGGAAGGGCCGCAAGGTGATCACCACGTTCATCGGCGAGTCCTTCAGCGCAGTCACCATCGCGTCCACGTCACCGGGCTTCTGCTTCGTACCGAGCAGCGCGGAGAGGGCCTGCTGCGGCAGCGCCTCCACCGAGACGTTCACGTCGAGCGCGTCCTTCTCGCTCCCGAGGGAGGCCGTGCCGCCCAGGCGCGTCTTGTTGTCCTCGGTGCGCACGGTGATTCGCGCCTTGGCTTCCTTGAACGGTGGGTAGGTCACGTTCTCCAGGGTGAAGGTCGCCTCTCCCGTGGGCGCGCTCGCGGTGCCTTTCACCATCGCGTTCACGCTGAGCAGCCCGGTGAAGTCTTCGGGGCGCCCGATGTTCAGCTCGTCGAGCCGCGTGAGATCGAGGCGGCGCAGCCCCACGGCGAGCGTCACCGGCATGGTGAGCAATTCGTCGCGAGACGGAACCTTCTTGCGCAACGACGCGATGGTGAGCGGGGTGGTGAGGGTGAGCTCGCCGTCGGAGCTCATGGTCTTGAAGTGCGCGGTGCCGTTGAGGGTGTACTCGTCGGTGGTGAACACCGAGACCTCGAGCGGCTTCACGTCGAGCTTCATGCCGCTCTGCGTGACCATCACTCCATCGGAGCGCAGGGTGAGTTTCACGTTCGGCTGATCGCCGCTCCCGCTCACGTCGAGCTCGCCCGAGATGTTTCCGTCGAACGGCAGCTCTTGATCCGCCTGGCGCTTGAGCTCCTTGGTGGGGAAGTCCTTCAAGTTGAAGTGCGCGGTGCCGGCTCCCGGCTTCTCGTCGAGGAATGCCATCACCGGGAGATCGAACGTGCCGTCGAGCGAACCCAGCCCGCTGTGCGCGTTCACCTTTCCCTTCGCGCGTTGATCGATCCAGCTCGCGGACAGCTTCACGTCGAGATCGTCGAACCCGCGCACCTTGCCCTTGGCGAGCTGCGCGTTCACCACGAACTCTGGCTTCCTGGGTTTGCCCGTCACCGCGAC
>CBIHPJ010000403.1:0-8233 GCA_966211295.1 uncultured Myxococcales bacterium
TGATCACTCTTTGACCCCATAATTATACGTCAAAGATATGTAGGTATACAGTCAAAGGTGGGTGCGACTTGTCGCACCCCCAGCGGTAGTAGATCAGGAACGGGTCCGATTCCGTGATCTGCCGTGGATCAGGAGCCCTTCTCCCCTTCGGCGTCGGGATCGATGCCGTAGTCCTTGATCTTGTAGAGCAGCGCGCGGTGGCTGATCTCGAGCAGCTCCGCGGCGCGCGTGCGGTTGCCCTTCGTCTTCTGGAGCGCCGCGCGAATGAACTGCTCTTCGACGCGGTCGATCGCGCGCTTGAGCGAGAACTGCACCGAGTCGGGCGAAGGCAACGCGAGCCCGGGCGCGCTCGGAGCCGCGGGCCACTTCGCAGGGGCGGCCCACAACTTCTCGGGGAGATTCTCGGGCGCGATCAGCGCGCCTTCGGCGAGCAGCACCGCGCGCTCCATTGCGTTCTCGAGCTCGCGCACGTTCCCTGGCCAGGAGTAGCTCTTGAGCAGCGCCTCAGCCTCGGGAGAGAAGCCCGCCACCTGGGGCTCGCGATTGAAGTCCCTGTTGAAGCGCGAGAGGAACGCGCTCGCGAGCAGCGGCACGTCGTCAGCGCGGTCGCGCAGCGGCGGCACCTTCAGCTGCACCACGTTGAGGCGGAAGTAGAGGTCTTCGCGGAACTCGCCGCGCTCCACCAGCTTCTGCAGATCGCGCAGTGTCGCGGCCACCACGCGCACGTCGACTTTTTCCACGCGGCTCTCGCCCACGGGGCGCACTTCGCTCTCCTGGAGCACGCGCAGCAACTTCACCTGCGCCTGCATCGGGAGCTCACCCACTTCGTCGAGGAAGATGGTGCCACCGTCGGCCTCGGTGAAGAGGCCGCGCTTGGCCACGCGCGCGTCGGTGAAGGCACCACGGGCGTGACCGAAGAGCTCCGACTCGATCAACCCCGCGGGAATCGCGCCGCAGTTCACCGCGACGAAGGGCATCGCGGCTCGGGGAGAGAGCTCGTGAAGAGCGCGCGCCACCAGCTCCTTGCCAGTCCCTGATTCCCCCACCACGAGGATGGTGGTGGAGACCGGCGCGAGGCGGGAAATCTGCTTCTTGAGCACGTTGAGCGGCTCGCTCTGACCGAGCAATCGCTGCAGGGGGCCGTCGGGAGGGGGCTCTCCGCGCAGGCGACGGTTTTCGCGCACGAGGCGCTGCCGCTCCTCGGCCTTCTTCAAGACGAAGACGACCTCTTCGGGCTTGAAAGGCTTCTCGATGAAGTCGTAGGCGCCCTTCGCGACCGCTTCGAGCGCGAGATCCTTCGAGCCGTACGCGCTCATCACCAGGAAGGTGAGCTCGGGGTTCTGCTCGAGCGCCTTCTCGAGGAGCGCGAGCCCGTCGATCTTCGGCATGCGCACATCGGAGATCACGACGTCGTAGCTGCGCGCCGCGAGCTCCTTGAGCGCCTCTTCACCGTCCGAGACCGCGCGCACCTCGTAACCGCTCTCGCTCAGCACGAGCGTGAGCACGTGGCGGATCGAGGCTTCGTCGTCTGCGATCAGCACGTGCCGGAAGGCGGGCATGCTCAGGTCTTAGCCCAGCGCCTCTGGAAAAACGCCTTATCAGGGCGCACGAAGCGCGATGGTGAAGCGCGCGCCACCGCCCGGGCGATCGCCCGCCTCCAGCCCCCCTTCGAACTGCGAGAGCAGGTGACGGGAAACCGCGAGGCCCAGGCCCGTGCCCTTCCCCGCCTCCTTGGTGGTGAAGAAGGGCTCGAAGAGGCGTTCCTTCGCCGCGGGGCTCAGACCCGGTCCTTCGTCTTCCACCACCACGTGACCGCCGGTGGCGACCTGCTCGGTGCGCACCACGATGCGGCCCCTGCCCGACATCGCCTGCGCGGCGTTGAGCAGCAGGTTCACCAGCACCTGTGAGAGCGGCCCGGTTTCGGCGAGGAGCCACAGGGAGCTGGGCCCTTCCACGTCGACCTTCACGCCTTCGAAGTCGCGGCTCGCGCCGAGCAACTTCACGCAGGAGTCGATCACCGGCCGCACGTCGATGGGCTGCGGCTTTCCGCGAGAGGGCCGCCCGAGCTCGAGCAGCGCGCGGACGATTTGGTCGATGCGCTGCACTTCATGCTCGATGCGCTGCACCAGGTCGAGCAGCTCGGCATTGCCCTGCTGCCGCATGCGCAGCACCGAGAGGTACCCGAGGATCCCCGAGAGGGGATTGCCGACCTCGTGGGCCACTCCAGAGGCGAGCTTGCCGACCGTGGCGAGGCGATCGGTGGCGACCAGCTCGGCCTGCAGCTTCACCAGCGCTCCGTGTGAACGGGTCAGCTCATCGAGCCGAGACTGGTTGAGCCTTCGCTCTTCCCCGAGATCGAGCGCGAGCCGCCGCAACGCACGATCGAGCCGGAGCAGGAGCTCGCCTCCCTCGTCGTCTTCGCGAGCCAGATCCTTCACCGTCTTCTCGATGCGCTCCACCGGGCGGCCCACGGTGAAGTGCAGCACCAGGTAGACCACGAGCGTCGAGAGGAGCAGGTCGAGCGAAAGCACCAGCGTGCTGGCGCGCTCCCCGCCCCCTGTCCCCACCACGCGGCGCACCAGCGGCAACACCGAGAGCCAGGTGGGCACCACCGTGACCACGGCGATCAACAGCGAGGTCACGAGGAGGCGAAGTCTCATGACCTGCTCAGTCCTCTTTGTCGCCGAGGCCGTGCTTCGCCAGGCGATAGCGGAGCGAGCGGAAGGTGAGCCCGAGCAGCTGTGCCGCCTTCATCTTCACGCCGCCCGACTGGCGCAGCGATTCCTGCAGAAAGCGGCGCTCGAGCTCGTCGAGGTGACGCTCGAGCGAGAAGCCCTCGCCGATCTTCACCTCGGCGTGCCCATTGAAGTCACTGGTGCCACGCACGCCAGCGGGGAGGCTCTCGGGACCCAGATCTTCGGTGTCGGAGAGCGTGGCAGCGCGCTCCACGATGTTGTGCAGCTGCCGCACGTTGCCCGAGAACGAGTAGGTCTCGAGCAACTTGAGCGTCTCCTCGGTGAAGTGCAGCCCGGGCCGGCCGAGCTCTTCCGCGACGCGCCCGAGGAAGTAGCCGGCGAGCATGCGAATGTCCTCGCGGCGGGCGCGCAGCGGCGGCAGCTCGAGGTTGATCACGTTCAGGCGAAAGAACAGGTCTTCGCGAAAGCGCCCCGCCTTCACCTCTTCATCCAGTCGCCGATTGGTGGCGGCGAGAATGCGGGCCTCGAACGGCACCTCGCGCGACGAGCCGACCGGTTTCACGCGCCGCTCCTGCAACACGCGCAAGAGCTTCACCTGCGTACCGAGCGGGAGCTCGCCCACTTCGTCGAGGAGCACCGTGCCGTCACCGGCCGAGACGAGAATGCCAGTGCGATCCGACGCGGCGCCGGTGAAGGAGCCCTTCACGTGGCCGAAGAGCTCGCTCTCGAGCACGCCCTCGGCGAGGGCACCGCAGTTCACCGGGACGAAGGGCGAACTGGCGCGGGGGCTGCGCGCGTGAATGGCGCGCGCCACCACTTCCTTACCGGTACCGCTCTCGCCGGTGATCAGCACGGTCGAGCGCGCCTGGGCGACCTTGTCGACCAGCGCCCAGACCTGCCGCATCTCGGGGCTGGTGCCGACGTAGTACTCGGCGCGCGGGAGCAGCGTGGCGCGCAGCTGGCGGTTCTCTTCGGCGAGCCGGCTCTTCTCGAGCGCGCGATCGACGAGGAGCACCAGCTCCTCGTTGTCGAAGGGCTTGCTGATGTAGTCGTAGGCGCCCTGCCGCATCGCCTGCACCGCCGAGGCGGGCGTGCCGTACGCGGTGATCATGATCACCTCGGGCGGCGGAGAGAGGGCGCGCGCGGCCTTGAGCACGTCCATGCCCGAGCCCTTGCCGATCGTGAGATCGCTGATCGTGAGATCGAAGCTGCGGTTGGTCAGCAGGGTGCGAGCCGCCTCGACCGACTCAGCCAACTCGACCACGTGGCCCGAGCGAGAGAGCAGCAGCTCGAGGTACTCCCGAATCGATTGATCGTCGTCGACCACCAGAATGCGCGCCATGACCTCTACGTTTCTCCCATCGCGGTGCGGAGCTTGACCGAGAAAGTGGTGCCCGTCGCGGGGCTCGAATCGACACCGATGGTTCCCCCGTGCGCGTGCACGATGGTGTGTACGGTGCTCAGGCCCAGGCCGGTGCCGCCACTCGCCCTGGAGAAGAAGGGCTCGAAGATGCGTTGTCGATCTTCAGCGGCGAGCGCGCCAGCGCTGTCCCAGACCTCGAGCAGCGCGGCGCCTTCAGGCCCACGCGCCACGCGAATGCGAATGCGACCGCGCCCCTTCACGGTGGAGAGGGCCTGAGCGGCGTTGCGCAGCAAGTTGATCAGCACCTGCTTCAGCTGGCCCGCATCGCAGACGGCCTCGAGGGCCATGAGGTTCTCGTCGACCTGCACGCCGGCGAAGGCCGGATCCGCGCGAAGCAGCTCGAGCGTCTCGCGCACCACGGTGTCGAGCCGAGTGGGCTGCAGCTGTGGGGGAGGCGGCCGGGCCAGCTTCAGGTAGCCCTCCACCAACCCACCGAGCCGATCGGCCTCGCGGAGGATCAGCCTGGCCAGGCGCTCCCCGGGTGCGCCCGCGGAGTCACCGACCAGCATCTGCGCTGAGCCACGCATCGCCGCGAGCGGGTTGCGGATCTCGTGCGCGAGCTGCGCGGAGAGGCGGCCCAGGGTGGCGAGGTGATCGATGCTGTCGAGCTCCTTCTCGATCTGGCGCAGCTCGGTGAGATCCTGAAAGACGATCAGGTGCCCGCCGTCTTTGAGCATGGGCGCGACCGAGAGACCGAGGTTGCGATCGCCGCGAGGGGTCTCCACGCGCAGCTCCGAGCGGCGCGCGGCCGACAGCTCGCGCGCCCCGGGCAAGAGCTCGTCGATCTTGCGGCGCATCGCCACGGCCGCGTCGAGGCCCAGGATCGCTTCGGCCGCGGGGTTCACGAAGGACACGTTGCCGTCGGAATCGCAGGTGATCAGCCCCGAGGGAATCGCCCGCACGATCTCGTTCTGAAGCTCGGTGAGCTCCTGGAATTCGCGCTCGCTGGCGCGCAGCCGCCCGCCCGTGCGGGAGAGCTGCTCACCGACGTAGCCGCTGAGCACGGCGGTCAAGAGCTGGGCGACCAGCTGGATCAGCGCGTCCAGACCCAGTCGCGGCACCGCTTCGCCCGGCTGTTGGTCCGCGAGGAGCGAGGCGAGCACCAGACCGTAGGCGGTGGCAGCTCCGAGGAAGCCGACGATCGCCCCTCGGCTGCCGAGCAGCACCGCCGCGCCGATGATCGAGACGAGAAAGAGGAAGGTGAAGGGTGAGCGCGCCCCTCCGGTGAGGAACACCACGCTCGAGGCGAGGAGCACGTCGACTGCGATCTGCGTCCACGCGGCGCCTGGGCCGACGCGGCCCGTGCGCAGCAGCAAGGCGGTGACCAACGTCACCACGTAGCTGAAGGCGATGATTCCGAACGAGGTGAGATTGGCCGTCGAGAGTTCGCTTCGAACTCCGATGGCGCTGAACGCCGAGGTGAGCTGAACGGCCAACACCCCCAGGATGAGGGTGGTGGCGATGGTCCGGAACAGGGTCAGCCACAGCAGGCGGACCCGGAGGTCCGAGGCTGCGACGACGCCGCTGTTACTTGATTGCACCGGCGATGCTGAAGATGGGCAAGTACATCGCGATCAGGAAGCCGCCGACCGCGCCGCCGAGGAACACCATCATGATGGGTTCGATCAGCGAGGTGAGCGCGGCGACGCCGGCGTCGACTTAGTCGTCGTAGAAGTCGGCGATCTTCCCGAGCATGGCGTCCATGGCGCCAGTGGCCTCGCCGACGCCGATCATCTGCACGACCATCGAAGGAAACACCTTCGTGTCGGCGAGCGGTCCGGCGATGTTCTTACCTTCGGAGATCTTGGTGCGGACGTACTGAATGCCCTTCTCGATGGTGCGGTTACCCGCGGTCTTCGCGGTCACGTCGAGCGCGTCGAGAATCGGAACGCCCGAGCTGATCATGGTGCCCAGCGTGCGGGTGAAGCGCGCGACGGCAATCTTCCGCATCAGGTCGCCGATCAGCGGCGCGTAGAGAATGCCCTTGTCGAAGATCTCTCGGCCGCGGGGGTTTTGGTAGAACATGCGCGCGGCGACGCTGATGGCCACCAGCGCGCCGATCAGGTGGAAGATGTAGGCCTGCAGCCAGTTCGACATGTCGACGACGACCTGCGTGGGCGCAGGGAGCGCAGAGCCGAAGTCTCTGAACATCGCCTCGAACACCGGCGTCACCTTGATGAGCAGCACGGCCGTGACGAGCACGCCGATGCACACGACGGCGATCGGGTACGTGAGCGCGCCCTTCACCTTGCGGCCGAGCTTCTCGGCCTTTTCGCGGTAGACCGCGAGGCGGTTGAGAATGGTATCGAGAATACCGCCGACTTCGCCTGCGGCGCAGAGCTGCACGTAGAGCTCGTCGAACACCTTCGGGTGATCTTTGAGCGCGTCGGAGAAGGTCGAGCCGCCCTCGACGCGCCCCTTGATCGCGAAGATCACCTTCCGGAACCCGGCGTTCTCGGTCTGGGTTCCGAGAATGTCGAGGCACTGCACGAGCGGAAGACCGGCATCGATCATCGTCGCGAACTGGCGGGTGAAGATGAGGATGTCTTTTCCCGAGATCGACGCGGGCAGCGCGAGGTCGGTGTCGAGGAAGCTCTTCTTCCTCATCTTCGTCGGCGTCATGCCGAGCGAGACCAGGCGCTGCTCGACGGCCTTGAGGTCGCCGGCCTCCATCTCGCCCTTCTTCACTTCACCCTGCTTGGTCTTCGCCTCCCAGATGAAGATGGGCGTGCTGCTCTTCTTCGCTGCGGGGCGCGGAGCAGGCTTCTGCTGGACAGTGGCGGCTTGAGCCATGGAGCGACTTTCCGTTTGAGGGCGGAGGACGGCGAAAGGCGAATTCGGAGAGCGCATGGTAGCGCCCCTCGGGGAAACTCCAAATGCCCCGCCGCTTCTTACCCTGACCTACCTTCTGGGTAGGACCTGTTCTGGGTAGGACCTGTTCTGCGCAGGACCGGGTGGGACCTGGGCAGGAGGACCTGGGCAGGACGTGAGGTCAGCGGCCGGGCGGGCGAGCGATGCCCGCGTTCTGACCCGGGAGGTTGCCGCCGCCACCGCTCGCGACGAGGTTCTTGAGCTCTTCGGCATCGCTGGTGCGGCCGAAGGCCTCGTCCATCGAGATCTGCTTGCGAGACAGCAGCGCGGCGAGCGCCTGGTTGAAGGTCTGCATGCCGAACTTCGCCTGGCCGACCTGCATCTGCGAATAGATCTGGTGAACCTTGTCTTCGCGAATGAGGTTTCGGATGGCGGGGTTGGGAATCATCACCTCGAGGGCGAGCACACGGCCGCCGCCGGTGGCCTTGGCGAGCAGCGACTGCGACATGATGCCCTCGAGCACGAACGAGAGCTGCGCGCGCACCTGGGGCTGCTGGTACGGCGGGAACACGTCGAGGATGCGGTTGATGGTCTGCACCGCGCTGTTGGTGTGCAGGGTGGCGAAGGCGATGTGACCGGTCTCGGCGATCACGAGCGCGGATTCGATCGTCTCGAGATCGCGCATCTCGCCGACCAGCACCACGTCGGGGTCCTGCCGGAGGATGTACTTGAGCGCGAGCTTGAACGACTTCGTGTCGGCGCCGACCTCGCGCTGGTTCACGAGGCAGTTCTTGTGCGGGTGCAGGTACTCGATCGGATCTTCGATCGTCATGATGTGCTCGTGACGATCGGTGTTCACCTTGTCGATGATCGAGGCGAGCGTGGTCGACTTGCCCGAGCCCGTCGGCCCGGTGACCAACATCAGGCCGCGAGGACGCTTGCTGAGTTCCTGCACGATCGGCGGCAGGCCCAGCTCGGCGAAGGTGAGGATCTTGAAGGGAATGGTGCGGAACGCTCCGGCCACCGCGCCGCGCTGCATGAAGATGTTCGAGCGAAAGCGCGAGAGACCCTTCACGCCGAACGAGAGATCGAGCTCGTTCTCTTCTTCGAACTTGTGCTTCTGCGCGTCGGTCAGAATCGAATAGCACAGCTGCTTCGTCTCGACCGGCGTGAGCGCGTTCATCTTCAGCGGCACCAGCTCGCCGTCGATGCGGAGCTGGGGCGGAGAGCCGGTGGTGATGTGGAGGTCTGATGCCCCTCGATCGCACATCGCCTTGAGCAGCTGGTGCAGGTTCGCCATGAG
>CBIHPJ010000404.1:0-8206 GCA_966211295.1 uncultured Myxococcales bacterium
CCAACGCGCCTTCCTGGCGACGAGCATCTTCGCCGCGAAAGAACCCGAGCCGACGATGGCCAGCAGGCTCACCAACGCCACCGCCATTTGGATCATCAGCGCAGGCTAGCGCGAGTCTTCAGTGGAGCGAGCCGGTGAAGTCGACCACGTCGATCGGCTCAGGCGACATCTGGAAGTGCACCTCTTCGCGGTAGCCCTCGGCGTCGCCCGAGATCTGGAAGGGCATCGGCCGCGAGAAGCGAATGGTGGCTTCCTTCACGAGGTAGTCGTTGAGGCCCTCGGGGAACCAGGTGCCGTTCCACATCTTGCCGAGGTTGCCGAGGATCGCCGTCGCGCTCACCGTGCCGAGGCGGAGATCCATCATTCCGCGGCGCTTGCCGGCGAAGGGGAACATCTTCAACTCGAAGCCGTAGAAGGGCACCGTGCCGGCGGCCGCGATCACCAGCGGGCCGTTGTAGATGGTCTCTCCGGGCGCGTACGTCTGCGCAGGCGTGCCGTCGGGGCCCATGCGGTAGCCGGTCGCTCCACCGTTCACCACCTGGCACTCCACGGTGTTCGAGTTCGCGAGGGAGTAGGGCACCGTCTTGAACGCGACTGACGTGAAGTAGCCCGCGGCGCCCGTCATCATTTTCGAGAGCGGACCCGACGAGAAGCTGGTCTTCACCGAGTTGTAGTCGTTGAGGATCTTCCCATCCATGCCGAGGCCCGCGAACGGCGCGCGCTTCCCGTCGATGAGGAGGAGATCGATCGTCCGGTAGCCCGGCACTTCACCGGCGCGGGCGCGGAGCACGTCGTCGACGAAGCCGTCAGCGCGCGTGGAGGAAGCCTTCACCAGCGAGGCGACCGAGTTGCCGGTGCCCAGCTTGAGCACGCCGAAGCGCGGCGTCGGAGTGGGGTGGTGCTGCCGGCGCAGGGCGACCTGGCCGAGGATCTCGTTCACGAAGCAGGTCACCGTTCCGTCGCCGCCACCGAGGAACACCGTGTGGTAACCGCGATCGACGACCTGCTGAGCGATGCGACGCGCGTCGAGCTCGGAGCGCGAGACGAAGAGATCGCCCTCAGGCACCACGTGAGAGAGGGCGCGCTGAATCTTGGATGAGACGCGACGAGCGCTCAGGTTGAGCAACACCGCCACACGGTGGTCTGCCTCGAGTTTCGGGGGGACCTGCTCGACATCAGCTCGGAACGGTTGAACCCACATGGTTTCGGCCTCTTCTGGTCACGGTGTGCCCCCAGCACCCGTGACAGCAGGACCTTCCGTAGAGCACAGACCTTGCCACGTGACGCGGCGAGTCAACCCTCTGAAACAACTCGGTTACGGGGATTCCGTATCCCCGAAGTTGGAACCTGGCGGTGGCAGTCACTGCGAACAGGCCTACGCACTCACCAGTTGGAGGGACGAGCGGGGTGGGTTGACGTGTGGGAGTCGCTGGTTAGCTTGGTTTCGTCGCCGGTGACTCAAATCCGGTAGTCAAATCAACTCTTTAGAAGGACCTTTTCCTCAAAGGAACGGAGACAACAGCATGGGCAAGATCATCGGTATCGACCTGGGCACGACCAACTCGGTAGTCGCCATCATGGAGGGCCGTGAGCCCAAGGTGATCGTCAACGAAGAGGGCAGCCGCATCACGCCTTCCGTCGTCGCGTACACGAAGGACGGCGAGCGCCTCGTCGGCCAGGTGGCGAAGCGCCAGTCCATCACCAACCCGGAGCGCACGGTCTATTCGATCAAGCGCTTCATGGGCCGCCGCTACAACGAGGTCACCGAAGAGGCGAAGCTCGTTCCGTACAAGGTCGTGCGCGGACCCAGCGACGACGCTCGCGTGGAGATGGACGGCAAGCAGATCAGCGCGCCTGAGATCTCGGCGCAGGTGCTCCTCAAGCTGAAGCGCGCCGCTGAGAACTACCTCGGTGAGAAGGTCACCGACGCGGTGATCACCGTGCCTGCGTACTTCAATGACGCTCAGCGCCAGGCCACCAAGGACGCCGGTGAGATCGCCGGCCTCAACGTGCGCCGCATCGTGAACGAGCCCACCGCGGCCGCGCTCGCGTACGGCCTCGACAAGAAGCACAGCCACAAGGTCGCCATCTACGACTTCGGCGGCGGCACCTTCGACATCTCGATCCTCGACATGGGCGACGGCGCGGTGGAAGTGCTCGCCACCAACGGCGACACGCACCTCGGCGGCGACAACATCGATCAGCGCGTGATGGAGTGGCTGATCGCCGAGTTCAAGAAGGACACGGGCCTCGACGTCTCGAAGGACAAGATGGTCATCCAGCGCCTCAAGGAGGCCGCTGAGAAGGCGAAGATCGAGCTCTCCAGCTCGAACGAGACCGAGGTGAACCTCCCGTTCCTCACGGCCGACGCCACGGGCCCCAAGCACCTCAACCTGAAGCTCTCGCGCGCCAAGCTCGAGGCGATGGTCGACGATCTGATCGAGCGTTCGCTCGAGCCGTCGCGCAAGTGCCTGAAGGACTCTGGCGTGACCCCGGAGCAGATCGACGAGGTCGTGCTCGTCGGTGGCTCGACTCGCATGCCGAAGGTCCAGGAGGCGGTGAAGAAGCTCTTCGGCAAGGAGCCCAACCGCACCGTGAACCCCGACGAGGTCGTCGCGGTCGGCGCGGCCGTGCAGGGCGCGGTGCTCTCGGGCGACGTGAAGGACATCCTGCTCCTCGACGTGACCCCGCTCTCGCTGGGCGTCGAGACGCTGGGTGGCGTGTTCACCAAGCTCATCGAGCGCAACACCACGATCCCCTCGCGCAAGCAGGAGACGTTCTCCACCGCGGCTGATGGTCAGACGCAGGTCGAGATCCACGTGCTCCAGGGCGAGCGCGAGATGGCCGGCGACAACCGCAGCCTCGGCCGCTTCCACCTCCAGGGTCTGCCTCCTGCGCCGCGTGGCGTGCCGCTGATCGAGGTGACCTTCGACATCGACGCGAACGGCATCTTGAAGGTCGCGGCGAAGGACAAGGCGACCGGCAAGGAAGCCAACGTCACCATCAGCCACAGCTCGGGTCTCGCGAAGGACGAGGTCGAGAAGATGGTGAAGGACGCTTCCGCCAACGAGGCTGCCGACAAGGATCGCCGCGCCCTCGTCGACGTGAAGAACAAGGCCGAGAACCTCGCCTACAACCTCGAGAAGCTGGTGAAGGACAACAAGGAGAAGCTCGGCGCGGACACCGCGACCAAGCTCGAGAACACCGCGAAGGAGCTCCACTCGATCCGCGAGAAGGGCGACAAGGCGGCGATCGAGGCGGCCATCAAGGCGGCCGAAGAGGTCAGCTACAAGGCGGCCGAGGAGCTCTACAAGGCGGGTGGCGCTCCGGGCGCCACGCCTGGGGCGGCTCCGGGTTCGACCGCGACGCCTGATCAGGGTGCTCCGGGCGCGGCTCCGGGAGCGAAGAAGGACGACGTCGTCGACGCTGAGTTCCGTTCGAACTGATTCCCCGTTCGGGCTGAGACGAAGCGCCTGCGAAAGGCCCTTCCCGTGCGAGCGGGGAGGGCTTTTTGTTTTGGAGAAGTCGGGTGCCGAAGAGGCTTACACCGGTGACTAGCCTGCGCGTGGGACTGTAGTTCTACAGTGTCGGCAGCAATGAAGAACCTCCAGATTCGGCGGAAGATTGCAGCGGGATCGGCCGTGGACGCGTTCCTCGCGGACACCAAGCAGGGCACGGTGCTGGTGCAGGTCAGCCATCCCGAAGTCTCGGCGGATGCCGAGCTCTACGGGCGCTTCCTCGATCTGACTCGCGTCACTTCGACGCAGCATCGTCACCCCGCGCTGCTCGCTCCGGAGATGACCACGTGCGAGCCCGATGGCCGCTTCGTGCTGGTGACGGGTCCGGTGAGCGGGCGCACCGCGGCGGATCATCTGCGTGAGCACGGCGCGCTCGACAGCCTCGAGGCGATTCGTTGGGGCGTGCGAATCTGCGACGCGCTGGAGTTTCTGCACGCGCACGGCGTGGTGCATGGCCATCTCGCTCCGCACAACCTGTTCCTCGACGGAGATCCTTCGAAGCCTGACGTTCGGCTGCTCGACACCGCGCTGCTGCTGTTCCGCGGAACGAAGAGCGTGCCCCGCGGGCAGATCCTGGTGGCGCCCGAGTACCTCTCGCCTGAACGTTGTGCGGGGCGGCGCGCGACTCCCGCGTGCGACGTGTACGGCATGGGCGTGCTGTTGCACGAGCTGCTGACGAAGGAGCCGCCGTTCTCTGGACGGGGCGTCACCGAGACGCGCGCGCTGCAGCTGCATGCGCCGTTGCCCCCGCTGCGTCCTGGCCTCGAGGAGTGGCAGCCGGTGCTCGCTCGCTGCCTCGCCAAGCGCGCCAACGATCGCTACTCGTCACTCGCCGAGCTGCGCGATGTCTTGAAGACGCTCAAGCCGCTCGAGACTCCGTCGATCGAGGTGCACCTCGGCGCGCCCGAGGGAAAGCGTCCCGGCGAGCTGCAGCCCGGTGACGTGATCGGCCGCTATCGCATCGAGTCGATGATCGGCGAAGGCGGCATGGGCCACGTGTTCTCGGCGCAGCACCTGTCGATCGATCGCAAGGTGGCCATCAAGGTGCTCCGGCCCGAGCTCTCGCGCGTCGACTCGCAGGTGCAGCGCTTCATGGCCGAGGCACAGGCCGTGAACATGGTGAAGCACCCCAACATCATCGACATCGAAGACCTGGTTCGCGAGGGCGACCGGGTGTTCTTCGTGATGGAGCTGCTGAAGGGCAAGTCGCTCAAAGCGCTCGCGAAGGACTCGCCGCTCGAGCTGATGCGGATCGTGCGGCTGATGCGGCAGGCGGCGCAGGCGCTCTCGGCCGCGCACGGCGTGGGCGTGATTCACCGCGACCTCAAGCCCGACAACTTCATGGTCGAGGTCGACGCCGGGGGACGCGAGCAGATCAAGGTGCTCGACTTCGGCGTCGCGCGCATTGCCGGAGTGGAGAGCGCCTTCAAGACGCAGACGGGGCAGGTGGTGGGCACCCCGCTGTGGATGTCGCCGGAGCAGGTGATGGGTCACCCGGTCGATCCACGCTCGGACATCTATTCGCTGTGCATGGTGATGTACGTGCTGATCACCCGGCGCTTCCCCTTCGCGGGAGCCGATCTCTCTCAGGTGGTGATGCAGCGGATGTCCCGTGAGCCGATGCCGGTGGGCCAGGTGAGCTTCCTTGGGGAAACCCTCCCCTGGCAGATCCAGCGCCTGATGGAGATGGGCCTGTCGCGCGACCTTCAAAATCGCCCCGTTTCCATGGAGTGGGTCGCCACCGCGCTCGAGGGTATCGAGACGCGGATGGAGGAAGAGCAGACCGTCGACCAGCCCGTGAAATCGTGGTGGAACCGCTGGCGCTCCTGAGGGGATATTTCCCTCATGGACTTGCCGGATCTGCTCGCGTGGCCGAGGCGGCTCGATGTGCCGGGGATGTTGTTTCGCCGGCTGATCTCTCGTCACTCCACGCGCGGCATCCTTGGAATGTCGCGCGCGGAGCAGGTGCTCTGGCTGGTGTTCGAGCTGTGCGGCGAGGTGTCGAACGGCGGCGTCGATCAGTTCTTCGGCAACAGCTCGGGTGAGCGAGCGGCCCTGGTGCCCAGTGCGCTGCGGGAGCTCGGGCAGAGCGCGCTCGCTGATTCGCTCGAGAAGAGTCTGCGGCATTTCTCCGGGCCTCCCGCGGGGCTGGAGCGATTCGAGGTGGCGCGGCAGCTAACTCCCGCGGCGCGCGCGGAGCTCGAGGCGCTGGGGAACCAGGTCGACGCTGCGACGGACACGTTGCTGATCGAGCTCGGGAAGTGGATCGAGAAGCACCAGTCGGAGTTCACGCTCTCGAACGCGGGGCTGTGCGCTTTTCGGCCGGTTCCTGACGACGTGGAGTTGGAGGAGATCCTCTCGGAGGAACTCGCTCCCGATCTCGCGGTGCCTGCGTTGTACGTGCGGCTCGCAAAGCGGGAGTCGCTTTCTCCGGTTGAGCGATCGCTGCAGATCGCGATTCACGCGTTCGGTGAGATCAGTGATGAGGGCGGACTGAGTTACTTGTTCTCGTCGAAGGGGAAGGACGCGGTCGAGGCGGCTGCGGCGCTTCGCCAGGCGCACGCTCCCGAGGCCGCGGCGATCGTGGGTCGTGCGATTGCCGTGCTGCCTGCTCCGTTTCCTTCAGATGACCAGGCTCGTCGCGCGGCGCTCGGCTCGCTGAGCGAGGACGCGCTCACTCGGCTCAGTGCGCTGCAGTGGGAGCTGGATGATCTGCGGCAGCCCACGATCGATGCGTTGATGAAATTCGCTCGACAGAATTTGCGCTGAAGTTGCGAAGTGCGCCCCTCACCCCTGCTCCTCTCCCCGCTCCGCAGGGAGAGGGAGAGACAGGCGTTCGAGGAGTGCTCGCACGGTGAGCGGGCTCGAGCCTTCCGCCTTGTTGTTGACGATGATGATCAGGCTTCGTCCCGCCGCCTTGCACGCCCTCCAGAGCGCGAGGGTGTCTTCGCGCATCGCTTCATCCACTGCCTGCAACTTGTCGAACGGCGCGTACGCCTCGCGCGCTTCCTCGTAGCCCATGCCTTGCGGCAGCAGCAGGCGGCACACCACGTGACCCGCGGTGAGCGACGCGGGATTCGCGAGCTGATCGCGGATCGCGGGCATGCGCTCCCAGTGATTGAAGACGTGACTCACGCCCTGGCGCTGCAGCGCGGCGAAGTACGAGGGCGTCATCAGCTCCGAGTTCCGGAGCTCGACGGCGTACTGGTATTGCTTGGGCAACTGGCTGAAGAACCGCTCGAGCTTGAAGCTGAACTCGTTGGGCGTCGGCAGTTCACTGCGGCCGAGCGGAAGGAACTGGAAGAGCAGCGGCCCCTGATGCGCGGCGAAGCTCTTCTCCACCGGCGCGAGCACAGCGTCCTTGAAGAAGGCTGGGTCGAGGTACTGCGGGTTCGGCGCGCGCGTGCGGGGATCGACCTTCGCGGTGACCGCATTCCAGACCTTCTGGACGCAGCGAAATCCCGAGGGCAGCTGCTTCGCGTAGTGCGCGAGCTCATCGACCGAGAGCGGCGCGTAGTACGAGCGATCGATGGCGACGGTGTTGAAGAGCGGGTGGCGCGCGTACTCCTCGAGGCCGAACTCGACCAGGTGCTCTTGCGTCGGGTTGCCTCGGTAGACGATTCCGGCCCACCCGCGGAACGTCCAGCTCGAGGTGCCGAGGTAGAGCCCCGGCGGTCTCTTCGCTGCCAACGCCGCGTCGGCTTTCGTGTCGAGCGGCGGAGGAGGGAAGAGATCGAATTGCATTATTGAGGGAGGCCGCTCCAGCTCTTCGGATCCTGCGGACCTGCGGCGGGTCTTACCTCGACGTTGAAGCCGGTGAGGTGCGCCATGCCCGAGACCTTCTCCAGGCGATCAGGCCCATCTGCGGCGAGCAGGTTCACGTTCACGCCGCGAGTCTTGCTGGCGATGGAGAGTCCGGTGGCGTGCTGATGCCCCCAGCCGTGAGGCAGCGCGACGGTGCCTCGCATCAGATCGCTCAGCAGCTTCACCGGCACGCGCACGGTCGCGATATCCGAGGTGACGTCAGCCATCGCGCCGTCGGTGAGCCCGGCCTGCTTCGCGTCGTCGGGATGCATGTAGAGGTAGTTCGTCGGCTCGCGCACGAAGTCCTCGATGTTGTGCGTCCACGAGTTGTGCGTCTGCACGGCCCGCTTGGTGATCAGCTTGAGTCGGGATTGATCGGCTGACTCCTTCGTGAAGTCGCCCTCGAGCTTCTTCGCCTGCTCCATCAACTTCTGCGGCGCGAGCTGGACCTTCTTGTTCTCGGTGAGCACGCGCTCGTTCGCGAAGTCTTCGGTCGCGTGCGCTTCGCGCAGCCAGCCGTGCGGGTTGTGCTCCAGCAAGGTCTCGAACCCGGGCTGACCGGTGATGCGCAGCAGGAACGAGAGCAGCGCTTCCTGCGGGAGCGAGGGCTGCTTCGCCTTGTCCTGCACGCGCGTGTTCATGGCGAGCATGCCTTCGAGGATCTTCTGAGCGACCTTGCTCCCGAAGAGCCCGATGCCGGACGCCTTGCAGAGCTGCGTGTAAATGGTCGCTTCGTCGCGCTGCTCGCCGTCAGGCTCCACCACCGCGCGCGTGGCCTGCAGGTAGGGCTTCTGCTGCAGGCCGAGCATGAGCGGGAAGATGAAGGGCAGGTCGGGGCGCTCGAGCGGCGAGGTGCAGGGCAGCACGTAGTGCGCGAGCGAGCC
>CBIHPJ010000405.1:0-8168 GCA_966211295.1 uncultured Myxococcales bacterium
CGCTTCGAGCACGCGCTTCTTCGCCAACGAAGGCGATGCGCTCGCGTTCATCGACGAGAAACTGGCTTAAGCAGGCTCGAAGAGCTCGACCGTCTCGGTGAGTCCCTTGAGCTCGGCAAGTCCCGCCGAGCTCGTGGGCACCGAGAGCTCCTTCACCAGCTGCGCGCTCAGGAGCACCTTCTTCCCGAGCTTGCCGGTCATGCCCTCGATGCGTGACGCGAGGTTCACTGCGGGACCGATCGCGGTGAAGTCGAGCCGGCTCGCACCGCCGATGTTGCCGTAGGCCACTTCGCCCAGGTGGAGCGCCACTCCGAAGGAGAGCTCACCGTCACCACGCGCCGTGCGTTTCTCGTTTAGCTTGGAGAGCGCCTCGAACGCCGCGTTGGTCGCACGCACTGCGCCATCGCCCGCTGCCTTCGCGTCGCGTTTCCCGATGGGGAAGATCGCGAGCAACCCATCGCCGATGAACTTGAGCACTTGCCCGCCCTCCTGCTCGATGGCCGGCACCTGGCACTCGAAGAACTCGTTCAAGATGTTGATGATCTCCTTCGGCGTGCGATTGGCGGACATCGAAGTGAAGCCGCGCAGATCCGAAAACCAGATCACGCAGTGAATGTCGTGCGTGTCTCCGCGCTGAATCTGTCCGTTCAGAATGCGCTCGCCCGCGTCGATGCCCACGTAGGCGTTGAGCAGGTTCACCGCGGTGCGCATCTGCGCGAGCGTCTCGCCCACGCGCGTGAGCGGCCGCACCACGTACCAGATGGTGGCGAGGTGCTCGTCGGTGAAGCCGCCCGGCATCCTGGTGGCGAAGGTGATGCCGTGCGTGGTGCCGCTCATGAACTTGAGAGGGAACACCACCCAGTCGGTGAATCCCTGGCTCCTCAGTCCGGCGAGATCCTCGGTGAGCTCCGCTTCGGGCGTCAGGCGAAAGCGCACCTTCTCGCCGGTGGCGAAGACCTTGTGCACGTGGCTCGCTTGAAAGCTGGGCGAATTGATCAACGCCCACGACGCCTCGACGGCCTTCACTTCTTTCACGCCGCGCTCCCACAAGAAGCGACGGCCCATGAAGGACGGATGCAGGGTGCGAACGAAGGCCTGCGCGCGATCGATCGGCACGCCCGCCTCGACGAGGTCAGGACAGAAACGCTCGAGCACCGCCATCGGAGTCGCCGCGCCAGGCGCTCCATCGACGAGCCAATCGAAGAGCGCCTGGATCGTGGGGTGATGGGCCATGCCGCGACGCTACTGCGTGCAGCTCGCGAAGCTCACCTTCAAACGCGCGCGATCGGCTGCCTCCAGGCCGCTCGCCACGGCGACGCAGCGCTCGGAGATCAACTTCGCGAGCTCGTCCTGCTTGCCCAGCGCCTCGAGTGCGAGCGCTCTCATTCCCGCGGTGCTCGCGTCATCGGCGCTCAGTCGTTCGAGCGCCATCGCGGGCTGGTTGAAGCGCAACAGCCAACGCGCCTGCGACTTCGGGAGCCAGGGCCGCTCCACCACCGAGAAGCCCGCGCCCGCGAGCAGCACCATGAAGAGCAGCACCGCGGTGCCCGAGCCTCCGCCCTTCTTCTTCGGAATGCGCTCGGTGGAGATCGCGGCTTTCGGATCAGGAAACTTCGGAGCCACGGGCATCGCAGGAGACGCCTTGCTGATCATCGTCGCGGGAAGGATGTCCTCCGCCTCGACCGGAGTGACCGGCGTGAGCGCAGCGACGAGCGCGGTGCCATCAGGCGGACGTTTGCCTGCGTCCTTCTCGAGACACTTCTCGATCAACTCGGCGAGCTCACCGGGCACCTTGCCGCCGCGAAGTGAAGGCGCCTTGCCGCTGGTGTGCTGCTCGATGAAGTCGTGCACCTCTGGACCGTCGAACGGCAACTTCCCGGTGAGCATGAAGTGCGCAGTGATGCCGAACGCGTAGACGTCACTGCGTGGATCCGGAGGAAGACCTCGCAGCTGCTCTGGTGAAGCGTACGCAGGCGTCGCCGCCGTCATGCCCACCGCGGAGACGAACGAGCGTCCATCACCCTCGAGCTGATCAGCGTCGAAGAGCCGCGCCAGTCCGAAGTCGAGAATGCGCGCCTGCAATCCCGTCGCGCCTTCGCTGAGCATCACGTTCTCGGCCTTGAAGTCGCGATGCACCACGCCTTTCGCGTGAATCGCCGCGAGGCCTTCCGCGAGCTGCAGCAAGAGCCGCGTGGCCATGCGCGGATCCATCGGGTGACCGAGCACCGTTTCATCCAGGCGCTTGCCCTCGACGAACTCGAGCACCACCACCGTGCCTTCGGGACCATCGGTCTCGAAGTCGAGGATGCGAACGATCGACGGATGATCGATCGACGAGTGGATCAACGCCTCGCGCTTGAAGCGCGCCTGCGCGTCGGGCTGCATCGGCCCGCGGCGCTTGATGATCTTCAGCGCGACCTTGCGATGCAGGGAGAGCTGCTCGGCGAGATAGACCTCGGCGCTGCCTCCGGCTCCGAGCGGTCTGAGCACCTTGTACCGCCCGCCGAGCACGGTCAGTTCACTCCGTGGAAGCGGGGGAGGGCTCATTTCTTCGGCTCCTTGGTGGCGGCGACGGTGGGCAGGGTGGCCTTCTTCGTCTGCAGCGGCGGCAGCAAGAGGATCTCGATGCGACGATTCGCCGCGCGTCCCTTCGGAGTCGCGTTGGTGCCGATTGGCCGGTACTGCCCGTAGCCCGCGGCGAGCATGCGACCTGGCTTCACGCTCGCCTTCTCCGAGAGGAAGCGCACCACGTTCACCGCGCGCGCGGTGGAGAGCTCCCAGTTGGTGGCGAACTTCGCCTTGATGTCGGGGAGGGTGATGGGCGCGTCGTCGGTGTGACCAGAGATCTGAATCTGCCGATCCTCCACGCCCTTCAGAATCGCGCCGAGCCGGGTGAGCACCTCTTCACCGCGCGGAGAGACTTCGGCCTGCGCGGAATCGAACAGCACCTTGTCCACCAGGTCGACCTGGATGCGGCCTTCGCTCTGCGAGAGGCGCACGTCGCCGCGTTTGATCTCCGCGGCCATCTTGTCCTCGAGCGAGTTGTAGGTGGCCATCAACCGCGCGAGCTCCGCCTCCTTCGCCTCGAGCGTGTCGGTGAGCGCGCTGGCCTTGCTCTCCAATTCCTTCGCTTGAGCGGCGAGCGCTTCCTTCTCCTTGTTCGCGTCGTCGACCTTGCCCTGCGCCGCGAGCAGATCCTTCTGGCAGTCACCCGCGCGCTTGGAGGCCGCTTCAGTGGCAGCGATCGCCTCGTTCTGCGAGGCCTGCATCGCGTCGAAGCGTTCCATCGCGAAGTAGCCAGCGGCGATCGCCGCGGCCAACGTCAGGATCCAAAGCAACCAGGGAAGCTTGCTGCTCTTCTTCTGCTGCTGCTCGTCGCTCATTTCGGCCCTCACCGGAAAAAGGTGAGCGGACCATAGCCAGCAAGTGGCGAGACCCGAACCCTACAGGTCGGCACTCAGCGGCACTTGCTCCTACTTCTCGTTACCCGCCGGTGAGTACTTCCGGTGGCACCGTAAGTCCCGGCTGCGTGCCTTCATCGAGCTCGGGCTCGAGCGATTGACCGACCTGGAAGTACGTCCACAGCCGCTTCGCGAGCGCTTCCTTGGCGTCGAGCAATTCAGCGCGGCGCGTGGCGAAGTCGAGCAGCGAATCAGCGAGCGCGACGGCGTCGTCGGACTTCTCCGTCGCGAGGCGAATGAAGTCGTCGTGCGCGCTCGACTCGAAGAGACCGCAGAACAACGCGAAGGCCCACGTCCGCTCGGGATCCTCTTTGAGCGGAGCGTTCACCAGCACGGTCTGCAGCAGCGTGGGCTCTTCGGGCAACGTCATGGCGCGCGCCGAGTATCACATTCTGAAGTTCGTCACTGCTTCACGACTCCGAGATCGACATACGCCTGATTCACCATCACCACGTAGGGCCGCTGCTCGAACTTGAGGTTGCCCTGGCCGTCGTGCTCGATGATCTCGAGCTTGCCCATGCCCGCTCCCATGGGGCCGATCGAGTAGTAGTGGGCTTGCAGCGTGTACGGCATCGCGCGCCGTCCCTTCGGGAGACGAATGGTGAAGCACTCGGGGCCGTAGCCGGTGGTGACGTCGGCGTAGAGCTCGCCGCCCGAGGGCAGCACCTTCGACGAGTAGAACGCGTGGCCGCCCTTGGCGTCGTAGATGTGGAAGTCGACGTCGTTCGCGTCCGTCTCCCAGTTGAGGACGAAGCGGAGTGACGGCTCGTTCTCAGCGATGCCATTCACCTCTTTCAGCTTCTGCGCGATCTCCGCTTTGCGATTCGGCTCGGCCTTCATCCACGCGGCGGCGATCAGGCCCGCGTCTTCGCGGAGGATGCGATCGACTCCGAGGAAGCGGCCGTCGGGGTAGCGCTGCTTGATGCCGGTCGCGATCGCCTCGAAGGCCTTCTCGGGCTTGCCCGCGCGGATCAACGAGAACGCGAGCAGCCGGTGGCTCGCGGGATGATCAGCGCGTTGCTCGGCGGCCTTCGCGAAGGAGTCAGCAGCGAGCTCGAGGCCGTTCGCGAGGCGCTCGAGACGCACGCCGGCGAAGCGACGGAGATCAGCGCGCGCGGGAAAGAGATCGATGATGCTGCCGTAGGCGCGGGCCGCGGTGGACGCATCGCCGCTGCGCTCCAGCGCTTCACCGAGCGCGACGAGGGCGAGCAGATCTCCGGGCTGCTCTTCGTGCCAACCCTGCGCGAGCGCGACGCCCTTCTTCACGTCGGTCTTGAGCGCGTCCATCACGTCCTTGAACTTTCCGACGTACGGATCCGGACCCTTCTCCGGAACTGCAGGGCGCTGATCAGCGACCGGCCGTTGTTCACGCGGCGCCTCGGTGCGAGGGGGAGCGGCGACACCGGCGTTCGCCCGTGGAGGCTGCGCGACCACGACAGGAGAAGGAGAAGCCGCCATCGGAGGCGGGGGAGGGGGCGGCGCGCCAGGAGTCGAAGCACTCGGATCGGGGCTGGGCTTTGCCTCTTCCATCTCCGGTTCGGCGTCGGCGGGAGCGCCGTCCATGGCCTTGTCTGCCTTTCCGCCGAAGGCCGAGTCGAAGTCATCGCCCGACGCTTCCTCCTTGGCGGCCGACTTCTTCTTTTCGGCCTTCATCATTGGCTTCGCCGGCTCCTTGGGCGCCGGCGGCAGGACCGGGGCCTTCGCGACGACCGTCTCGGGCCCGCGCTTCTGGCGCTTCACCTGGCCGTTCTCCACCGTGAGGATGTCGGCGAGCGCGCGGCGGTCGATCTTGAAGCGCGCGTAGTCCTGCTCGGTCTCGAGCACGAGCAGCGCGGTGAGCGAGCTGAGCACGCGATTCTTGGTGGAGACGTCGACGATCTCTGCCTTCAACTTCTCGCGCTCCGGAACGCCGTCAGCCTGCGCGAGCTTCGCCTGTAGAGAGTCGATGCGCGCCTTCGCCCACGCACGCTCGACGAGCGGACGCTCGATCGACGCGAGCTGTGCATCGTTCACCGCGAGGGCCTTGCCGTCGACGGAGACCTTGAACGGCGCGCCACCAGCGAGCTGCGCGTACACGAGGACCGCGTCGCCCGCCTGAATGCCGGAGATGGTGGTGGGCCACACCGCGCTCGCGCCTTCCACCTTCACCGCGAGCTTCGACCTGGTGGCGAGGCTCAAGCGGCGAGCGAGCTCGATGGGAGCGAGACCTCCGTCGAGCACCGCACCATCGCGGGTGAGCGATCCGGTGGTGAGCTGGGTGAGGGCGGCTTCGTCGCGAAGTCCGCCGACGGTGATCGCGTCGAGGCGCTGCACGCCCGCGGTCTTCGCCTTGATCAGCTGCGCGAGGAGATTCGGACCTTCGGTCACGCCCGCGGTCATCACGCCATCGCTGATCAGCACCGCGCGCGGAGTGGCCTTGGTCTGCAGGTACTTGATCGCGAGCTCGACGTTCGACGCACCGAGGGCGCGGCGTGAACGGAGCGCTTTCACCTGCGCATCGCCAAAGCCAGAGGCAGCTCCTGAGTAGATGGTGGCGAGCTCTTGATCGAACGCGACCACGTTCACCTGGATCGCGGCGTTCTGCTTGGCGAGCGCGGCGAGCAGTTGCTGCACGAGATCCACCTGCTGCTTCCAACCCAGCGCGCGGGATCCACTCGAGTCGACGAGCAAGGTGAGCGAGGTGATCGGATCAGCTCCGGTGCCATCGACGGGAATGATGCGCGCCGCCACGAGATCACCTGAGCGAACGCCGACCGCGTTGCGCTTGGGCACGCCCACGAAGTCAGCGTTGGGCACGAAGCGCTTCTTCGCGAGCGCTCCCTCGCCGTTCACGCCGCTCACCTTCACGTCGAGCTCGCCGACTTCGGGCAGTCCTTTGAGCGGCAGCACGTAGTCCGCGGTCGAGGCGACCAGCTCGTGCGAGTAGGAGAGGACGACTTCCTTCACGCCCTTCGCGGGAATGGGGAACACCTTCGCGGTGAATTCGTTGCCGCCACTCTGCTCGAGCAGCGCGGGATCCTGCCGGCGGTGGAGGAAGTCTTCGTAGGCGCGCCGCGCCGCCTGGCGCTCGACCACTTCGCCTTCCTGCCAGCGACCATCGAGCTTCATCGCGAAGCGGCTCACCGTGGCGCCGGGCGGGAGCGTGACCTTGAACTGTCCTTCGATCACGCGATCGAGCGGGTTCTCGAAGGAGAGGGTGAGCTCGGTGAACGCGAGCGGATCGGTCACCACCGCGCGCGCCTGCAGCTTCACCAACTTGAGCCCTGTGCCGTCGCTCGCGGTGAGCGAGACGGGCGCGTCTTCAACGGCAGCGAGAGCGAACGACGACACCACGGCGAGGAGCAGCGGGAGTCTCATGAGTGCACCTTCGACACTGGAGCGGGGGAAAGAGGTCCGAACCATATAGAAGCGGGGCGGCCCGAAGGACTGATTCGATGGATCCGCAGGGGCGAGCGTGACTACCCTCGCTGTTCCACACCCAGCCGAGGCCCCCATGCCGAAGATCTCGTCGAGCCGTGCCAAGACCGTCGCCGCGCCGAAGAAGCCCGCTCCCAAGGCGAAAGCGAAGACGACCGAGAAGAAGGAGACCAAGAGCACTGCTGGCTGGTCTGCGAAGAACAAGACGGTGGGCGGGCGCGGCAGCGAGGCACGTCGCACCGTGGGTGGCCGTGGAAGTGAAGTGCGCCGCACCGTGGGAGGCCGTGGCAGCGAAGTGCGCCGCACCGTAGGCGGCCGCGGCAGTGACACTTCGACGCGCGAGTCGCGTCAGCGCATCGCCGACATCTACGCGGGCGGCCGGAGCAGCGGCTCGTCGTCCTACAGCTCGTACAGCTCTGGCGGCGGCGGCAGCTGATTGAAGGTCTCGAAGCGCTCCGAGGAACTGCGCGCCTTCGCCCGGCGCGTGCTCCCGAAGTTGGTGAAGCAGGGCGATGCAGTGGCCATCACCGGCTCGGTCGCGCGCGGCAACGCGCGGGCCGACTCTGATCTCGATCTCTGGATCATCGGCACTCGCAGCGGCCGCATCTTGAAGCGCGTCGACGGCGTGAACGTCACGCTGCTCTGCCAGACGCCCGCCGAGGCCACGCAGTTCGACAACATCTGCTTCTACGAAGTGGATGATCTGATCGTCGTCGAGGACGGCTCCGGCGCGTTCGCGAAGATCACCGAGACGTGGCGCAAGCAGCGCCGTCGCGTGCGCGCGGAAGTCATTCGCTCCACTCAGGCCCAGGTGCAGTGGGAGCTCGATCGCGCGAAGGAGGGAAGCGCGCTCCATCGCGCCGCCTTCCTGCGTTTCGTGTGCTGGCGCTTGATGTGTCTGCGTTTGTTCATCGATCGCGGCTGGCGTGTGCCTCGGCTGCATCTGCTCCGCGAAGAGCTGCCCGCGTCACTCAGACGTCAGCTCGACTCCGCGCTCGGACTGCCCAGTGCAGCGGGGTGCAAGCGCGCGCTGAAGTTGATGCCCGCGGCGCTGCGTGAAGTGCAGAAGCTCGCCGGCGATGACGGCTACGCGCTCCCCGAGTCGATCGCGGAGAAGGCGAAGCTCGCTCCCGACGAAGCGGCGTTCATCGCCCGGAAGGAGTTGATGCTCGAGCTCCTCCCCCGCATCTTCCGCGAGTACGGAATCACCGACGTGCGCGGCGCGGAGCTGCTGCAGTCGGTGGCGCCGAAGACGCGCGAGGCGTTCCTGCTCCTCGAGCCGAAGGCGAA
>CBIHPJ010000406.1:0-8154 GCA_966211295.1 uncultured Myxococcales bacterium
CCATGCAGTAACCCATTCCTCCCTCTCCCTGCGAGAGCGGGGAGAGGGCCGGGGAGAGGGGCGCTATTCGCTCACTGAGACGTAGCGATCCACCTTGGTGCGCCACTCGGGTCCACGGTGCAGTCCCGGGATGCGAAGTTTCAACTCGTCAAAGTGTGTCAGCCCGGTGTCCGTCACATCGAGCAACTCGAGATGAGCAAACGCAGCAGCGTGTTGTTCGAGTAGCTGAGAACCGCGCTCGAGCAATACGCCAAACGAGAGATCGAGTTGCATGAGGCGCTTCAGCACCGCTGAGGTCGCAAGCGGAGCAATCAACTCATCCGTAAACGGAAGATTCCGCAGCCCGAGGTGCCTGACCTTCTCGGGCACTTCACGCAGGAGCGCCTTGAGATCTTCGAGCGTCGCGGGCTCCGGGTTGTAGGTGTCGTCACCGAATCCCACGCTCAACTTCTCGAGTGATGGCCAACGCGCTGAGCGAAGCGGGCCGACGTCGCTGAACGTGCTCGAGAAGATCGAGAGTTCTTTGAGACGCGGCAGGTCCACCTCACCGAGGCGCAGGAATGACCCGCGCAACGAGATTCGCTCGAGCTGACGAAGTGGTTCGTTCGCCTGACTCAGATCTCCGAGCTCGATCCACGTGATCTGGTGGTCGTTGATGCGCTTGTCCGGAACATCCGAGAGAACAAGCTCCTTCA
The DNA here is from genome assembly GCA_966211295.1 of uncultured Myxococcales bacterium. Classification (GTDB taxonomy): domain Bacteria; phylum Myxococcota; class Myxococcia; order Myxococcales; family Myxococcaceae; genus Archangium_A. The sequence continues at coordinate 696 of CBIHPJ010000406.1, forward strand.
CCGACGGGGGCAAGCCTTCGCGCGCGATCAGGGACCAGAGCTGGTCATAACGCTGGCGCATCTCCCACGGACTGACGTGAAGGGTGCGGACTCGTGAGAGGAGACGATAGACACGAAGACGATCCGCTGCGGTGATCTCTCGGTGCCAGGGCATCGCAGGCACCAACTCGGCCTTCGTGCGCATGAGGCGTGTCAGCTCTGAATACGGCCCTTCGAATGAGTGGAACCCATTCAATCCGGGCCACACGAGGCTGTCGACGAAGCCCCAACGCCACCCGAACTTGAGCGCCTTGCGCGATGAACCTGCGACCTTGTGAACGAGCTCCTTGAGGTCGAACTGCAGCGGGCCATCGTTGAGGCCGCGCAACTGAAGGGCCATCAGCTGGCCCTGCGGTTCACCGGCGGCGACCAGCATGTCGGCACAGACCGCGAAGCGCGCGGGGTCTTCGTCGAGTGTCGCGATGATGTCGTCGAGTTCCAAGCGAAGTGAGCCCCTCACCCCGACCCTCTCCCCGCTGCGCAGGGCGAGGGAGGACTAGGCGATGTTCCGCTCGGTCGAATCGGGTTGATCGCTGCGAAGCACCACAGACCCGGAGACCGCTTTCGCCTTCTTCTTCAGCTCCGCCGCCTGCCGCGCGAGCTCAGGATGATCGACGCCGCCATCGGTCATCACCGCCGCGATCGACACACTCATCACGGGGAAACGACGGCGCTGCCCGTAGCGATCTTCCGCCTCGATGTAGCCGCGCTCGCGATCTCCTCGCTCGTAATAGAGCGGAATGATCCGATCGAACGACTCGATCAACCTTCGGCAAATCGTATCGACGCGATCCGGCCGCACGATGAACACGAAGTCGTCACCCGCCACGTGCCCAACGAACTCCGTGCCATCACCCAGCTGAGTGACCACGTCGCGCAGCAGGTCGGCCGTCTGCTTCACCACGCCGTCGGCCTTCGCGAATCCGTAGAAGTCGTTGAACGCCTTCAAGTTGTCGAGGTCGAGGTAGCAGAACGCAAACGCGGTCTTCTCACTGAGCCGCTTCTGCACCTCGCGCTCGATCGCCGCCGAGCCAGGGAGCAGCGTGGTCGGGCTCGCGCTGGTATCCGCGGTGCGGCGACGGAGCACCGACTCCACGCGCGCGCCGAGCTCCAGCGCGTCGAACGGCTTGGTGAGGTAGTCGTCACCACCGAGCTTGAGCGCCCTCACCTTCGCTGACGTGTCACTGCGCGCCGAGATGAAGATCACCGACATCGGCCCGCCTGCGCGGTCGGCCTTGAGCGCTTCGAAGAAGCGAAAGCCGTCGCCATCAGGCAGCGAAACGTCGAGCAGCAGCAGCTCAGGACGCTTCCGCGCGATGCACGCTGTCGCATCGGCCACGGTGCTCGCGCAATCGACATCGAACCCCTGGTTCTTGAGTACCTCGGCGCAGATCGCGGTGATCTGCGGATCGTCGTCGACCACGAGGACGCGACCGCGGCCGCCTTGCTGCTCCTTGAGCAGCGCCTCCACGCTCGAAAGGAAGCTCGCCGTGGTGAGCGGCTTCAACAGGAACGCGTTCGCCCCCGCGCGAAGCGCCTCTTCGCGAAGATCCGAGCCCGAGACCATCAGCACACGCGCGGCCTTGGTCTCAGGATCGTGCCGGAGAATCTCGAGCAGTCGCAGGCCCTCGACGTCGGGCAGCCGCTGGTCGAGCGTGATCACGTCGGGGCGAACCCTGCGCGCGACCGTCAACGCATCGTGACCACGATCGGCGACCACCACGCGGAAGCCCGCGCTCAAGAGCCGCGCCTTCAACAGCCACGCGATCTGCGGCTCATCCTCCACCACGAGGACCGTGCCGCGCGGAGCCTTCACCGACTCCTCGGGCTTCGGCGCGACCTCGGGCGGCTCCTCGGGGAACACGGAGACGAAGCGTGCGCCTTCAGGCATCGACTCCGCCCAGATGCGTCCGCCGTGGCTCTCGACGATGGTGCGGCAGATCGAAAGACCGAGTCCCGTACCCGGGAGTGAACGCGTCTTCGCCGACCGCGCCTGCTCGAAGCGATCGAAGATTCTCTCCAGGTCCGCCTCGGCGATCGTCTCACCGGAATTCCAGACCGCCAGCACCGCGCTCCCCGGCAATTCCACCGAGCGGCCCACGGTCACCTTCACCGCCCCGCCCTGCGGCGTGAACTTCACCGCATTGGTGAGCAGGTTGTTGATCACCTGGTTGATGCGATTCGGATCCGCCAGGAGCTTTACGTCAGCCGCGGTGACCTCGAAGGTCACCTCGACCTTGCGCTCGCTGAACGACGGGCCGTAGCGCTCGACGGCCAGCTTCACCAGCTCATCGAGCCGCATGAGCTGGAAGTCCATGCGCATGCCGCCCTGCTCGAATTTCGCGAGATCGAGCAGATCGTCGACGAGCGCGTTGAGCCGCTCCGTCGATTCGCGCGCCATGGTGAGGAAGCGCTTCTGCTTCTCGGTGATGTCACCGGCGAGCCGGTTGAGCACGAGGTCGATCGCGCCCGCAATCGACGTGAGCGGAGTGCGCAGCTCGTGGCTGATGATCCCGACGAACTCGTCTTTGCGCTGCGTGAGGAGCTTCTGCTCGCTCACGTCACGGAGCACGAGCACCAGCCCCTTCAGATCACGCTGAGGACCCGCGACGGGCGTCACCACCAGCTCGAGATCGCGCTCGTTGAGCCTCAGCTCCTCGCGCATCGTCTTGGGTCCGCCGTATTCCCAGCCGCGGATGAGATCGAAGGGAGAGATGCCGAGCGTGGTGGTGAGCCGCCCGAAGTCGGGCTTCACGTTGTCCGCGGCCACTCCGAGCAGCTCCCGAGCCGCCTGGTTGACGACCACCACCTGTCCCTTGGCGTCGGTGAGGATCACTCCGTCGCCCATGGCCTCGACCATCTGCTCGATGCGCAGGCGCGCTTCGCGCTCCGCCGCGCGCACGTGGGTGATCGCGTCGGTGGTCTGGTTGACGAGCAGGTCGAGCAGCTCGCCGTCGTCCGTGCTGTACGAATCAGGCCGCGTGGAGAAGAGCGCGAGCGTGCCGACCGTCTGCCTCTCCGAAACGAGGGGAACCGAGATCGCGCAGGCGAAGGTCGAGAGCCCTTCAGCGACTCCAGAGACCTCACCGCTCACGTTCGTGCTGACGCGCTCCTCGGGCAGCACCACACCGGCCGCCTTGCGATGAGAGGAGAGCACCGAGTCCTTCACGTGCAGCAGCGCGCTCTCATTGAGCGCCGTGGTGCAGCGAATTCGCAGCGCCGCGGTCTCACCGTCACTCGACTCCACCAGTACCGCGCTCGCATCGTGAGGGAGCACGCGGCCCACGGTGGCGAGCAGGCGATCGACGATCGCATCCAGCGAGGGCGAGTCCTTCGCGCTCTGCCGGCTCACCTCGTACATCACGTTGAGCGCTTCGATGCGCTTGTGCAGCGACTCGAGCAGGCGCTCCTTCTCCTTGCGGAGCTGGGCGACCGAGAGCGCGTTGCGCACGGTCATCGTGAGATCGTTGATGTCCCACGGCTTGGTCACGTAGCGGAACACCTGCCCGTCGTTGATCGCGGAGATCAGATCGCTCGGGTTCGTATACGCGGTGAGGAGAATGGTGGTGACGCCGATGCCTTCGCGGCGCGCTTCACGCACCAGCTCGATGCCGGTCATCTCGGGCATCTTCTGATCCGTGATCAGCAGATCGATCGGCCGAGAGCGAAGAATGGTGAGGGCGTCAGGCCCCGACTTCGCCGTCAGCACGATCGCGAGCCGATCGAACATTCGGCACAACACGTCGAGGACGTTGGGCTCGTCGTCGACACACAGGATGGTCGGTTTGCCGCTCACAGGGGGAACCCCAGTGTAGGCCGAGGGCCGCCGGGGTCGAAAAACCTACATCTCTCACTTCGGTGAGGGCGCCGGCTGTTGCGGCTTCCCCGAGGCATCGATCTTCTCACCGTTGCTGATCGACATTCTGACGAGCTCACGAAGGACCCTGTTGCGCTTGATGTTGCCGAGGATCTCTTTGAGGTCTTCGTACACGGTTGGATCGTTGATCACCGCGCCCAGCGTGCCTTCGCCCGCGTTGATGCGAGTGGTGATCTTCTTCACGTCAGACACCGCCGAGGCGAGGTCACCGAGCAGCGACTTCGCGTCGCCGTAGACCAATTGGTAGACCGCGCCGTCCTTGGTGGTCTTCGCGTCGTGGATCAGCTTCGCGAGCTCATCCGCCGCCTCGCCGAGGTCGGTCACCGCGGTCGCCACCTTCTTGTCGTAGATGAGCGCATGCAGCGAGCCCTCGCCCGTCTTGATGTCGGCGAGCAGCACGTCGACCTTCGCCACGGCGCCGTCGAGCCGCACCGCCACCGCGGACGCGTTCGCGAGCAGCCCCTTCAGATCGTCGCTGGTCTTCTTGTCGTAGATGATCGTGTGAGCGACGCCCTTCCCGCTCTCGATCTCGGCCGCGATGTTGCGGGCCGACTTGATGAACTGGGTCACGTCTTCCTGGATCTGCGGAGTGGTGTACGACTGCACGCCGGAGCGCAGGTCGCGCGTGATGCCGACCGCGTTGTCGATCACCTCGCCCGTGGCCTTGAGCAACGAGCTGATGTCGCCGGACGTACCGGTCTGCAGCTCTCCATGATTGGCAACCACGTCCTTGTCGGGAGTGCCGATGGAGATGTCCACCGCCTTGTCACCGAGCACGCCGCGGCCGGTGACGCGCGCGATCGAGTCGGAGCGGATGCGATCCTGAAAGCGATTGCTGATCTCCATGGTGACGATGATGCGCTTGTCGCCCAGGTCCGGAGCGAAGCTGATCTTCGACACCTTGCCCACCCCGAGACCGCCCAGGCGCACCGGGGAGTCGAGCGCGAGACCATCGACGTTCTCGAACGCGCCCGTGTAGATGTTGGCCTCTTCGAAGAGGCGGCGCTCCTTGCCGATCACGAAGATCACGAGGCCGGCGAGCGCGAGGCCCAGCGCGATGAACAAGCCGGCGCGGATGATGACTCTGCGCTCTCGCTCGGCCGGGTTGACGGGCTGGTCTGCCATCTCAGCTCTTCCTCGCGTCAAAGAACGCGCGCACGTCGGGGTGAGTCGACGCCTTCATTTCTTCTACCGTACCGCTCGCCACGATCTTGCGTTTCGACAGCATCGCCATGCGATCGCTCACGCGGAACGCGCTGTCCATGTCGTGGGTGACGACGATCGAGGTCGCTCCGAGTTGGTGCTTCATGGAGACGATCAGCTCGTCGATCACGCGGGTGCTGATCGGATCGAGACCCGTGGTCGGCTCGTCGTACAAGATCACTTCGGGCTCGATCGCGATCGCGCGCGCGAGCCCCACGCGCTTGCGCATGCCGCCGGAGAGATCGGACGGCCGCATCTGCTCGATGCCGGGCAAGTTCACCATCTTCAGGTTCTTCGCCACGCGCGCTGCGATCTCATCCTCGGTGAGTTCCTTCAGGTGCTCCCGCAGCGGGTACGCGATGTTCTCGGCGACGGTGAGCGAGTCGAACAGCGCCGCGCCCTGGAAGACCATCGCCACGCGTTTGCGCACTTCGCGGATCTGCTTCTCGCCGAACGTGGTGACGTCCGCGCCCTCGAACCAGATGTTGCCCTTGTCTGGGTAGAGCAGGCCGATGAGGCACTTGAGCATCACGCTCTTGCCCGTGCCGGAGCCGCCGATGATCGTCAGCGTCTCGCCGCGCTCTACGTGCAGGTCGAGGCCCTCGAAGATCTTCTTCGGACCGAAGGCCTTCCACACGTCCTTGTACTGAATGAGTGGAGTGCTCACAGGGCGAGGAACAGCTTGGTGAGGAAGAAGTCAGAGAGAAGAACGCCGACCGAGGTGATCGCGACGGTCTCCGTGGTGGCCTTGCCGACGCCCTCGGTGCCGCCGCTCACCTCGAAGCCTTTGTAGCAACCGACCACCGCGATGATGATTCCGAACACCGCGCTCTTGGTGATGCCCGAGGTGAAGTCGACGATGTCCGCGGTCTCCACGGCGGAGCGGAAGTACTGATCCATCGGGATGTCGTACTGAGTGGCGCCGACGATTGAGCCGGCGACGAGGCCGAACACGTCAGCGAGGGCGGTGAGGGCGGGGATCACCACGAAGCACGCGAGCAGGCGCGGAGTGACGAGCTTCTTGATCGGATCCGCTCCGAGCGCGGAGATGGCGTCGATCTGCTCCGTCACCTTCATCGAGCCCAGCTCAGCGGTGATGCCCGAGCCGATGCGCGCGCCCACGGTGAGCGCGGTGAGCACCGGACCCAGCTCGCGGAAGAGCGTGAGCACCACCACCTTGCCGACGGTGTGCTGAATGCCGAAGCGCGCCATGAAGAACGCAAACTGGAGCGTCATCACCAGGCCCGCGAACACCGCGGTCAGCGTGGCGAGGGAGAGCGAGCGCGTGCCCAGCATCTCCACCTGGTAGGCGACGGTGCCGAGGCCGAAGGGTTTGGTGAAGGCGCGGCGCCCTGCGCGCACCAGCATCACCATCATTCCGCCGAAGTGTCCGAACGCGTCCTGCACGCGCGCGGAGAACGGAATGATCGCGGCGAGCTCCTGCTGCACCATCTCGCGGAGCTCGGTCTGCGGCTCCTGCTGGGCAGACTGAGGGTCGCTCACGGAGCCCGCTCCTGCCGGAAGCCCGCGACGAGGGAGTCGAACTCGGTCTGGTGCTCCGCCTCTTTTCCAGTCGGCGAGGCGTACGTGAAGTCGTGCACGCAGCCGTTCTTCTTGAGCACCACGAGCTCGAGCGAGATGGGCACGCCGTCGAGCCGCGCACGGACCAGCGAGCGCATCGCCTCACGGCCATCGAGGGTGAACTTCTTCTTCGAGATCCACTCGCGGTCGGTGAAGCCGATCACGAGGTGATTGGTCAGCACGTCGAGCTGCGGATCTTCGTGACCCGTGCAGGTCGCATTGATCGCGATCACGTGGCCCTCGTCGGACACCCACGCGAGGTCGTTGTCGTCGAAGCCCGCGCTGCGCCAGCCCTTGGGCTCGACGACTCGGTACGCGAGGCCGGGTTTCGTGAACTTGTCCCCTACGAGTCCGCCCCTGCAGCCTGAGCTCAGAGCGACGACCGCGATCAGGGTGATGCCGCGCCACATGGCCGAACTGTGCCTGATCTCGGTGTTTCGTTGAAAAAATTGACTCTGTACTTCCGTTCAGGACCCATACTGAACAGAGATCCAGCAAGGACGGGAGTCGCCATGGAAGACATCACCGATCGGCAGAAGGAAATCCTCACCTTCATCCAGCGCACCACCGAGGAGCGCGGCTTTCCACCCACGATCCGTGAGATCGGGGAGGAGATGGACATCCGCTCCACCAATGGCGTGAACGATCACCTCAAGGCGCTCGAGCGGAAGGGCTTCCTCACCCGCGGCGAGCAGCAGAGCCGGTCGCTGGTGCCCACCAAGCGCGCACGCATGGTGCTCGGACTTGGAACTCGCAAGG
>CBIHPJ010000407.1:0-8152 GCA_966211295.1 uncultured Myxococcales bacterium
AGCGACTCGCGCTTCCGCGACGACCAGCGACTCGCGCTTCCGCGACGACCAGCGAATCGCGCTTCCGCGGCGACCAGCGAGTAGCGCTTCCGCGGCGACCAGCGAGTAGCGCTTCCGCGGCGACCAGCGAGTAGCGCTTCCGCGGCGACCAGAGCGCCCCCTCGATCGGCTCGCGCTTCATTCACACGATGAGCTTCGCCATTCGTTCGAACACGGTGACCAGCGACTGCTGTTCACGCGACTTTGCGACGGACGGTGTTCCACGTGAAACACGTCTCACCCTCACCCCGACCCCCTCCCGGAGGGCGAGGGAGACCGGCGTCGACTTCGAAGGACCATGTTCACATGGAACGGATCGTCGTTTCGGATCGGACCCAGAACAGGGGAGGGTGTTTCACGTGGAACGCCCACCCACCGAGACGGAGATTTCGGCTGTGGGAAACATGTGCGAAACCCCCGGCCCCGACCGGGCAACGCACTCATTCCACCCGGTTGCCCCCACCCAGAGGACCTCTCGCTGTGGACAACTCCGCCCCCTCGCTCCTCGCCCAGGGCCTCGAGCGCCTCAACCTCACCCTCGACCCCGACGCCCAGAAGCGTCTGTTGGCGTACGCCGACGAGCTCCTGAAGTGGAACGAGAAGGTCAGCCTCACCGCCATCACCCGCACCGATGAGGTCGTCGACAAACACCTCCTCGACTCGCTCGCCGTCCTTCCCGAGATACAGGGAGCCACTCACCTGTTGGATCTCGGGGCTGGCGCCGGACTGCCGGGGATCCCCCTCGCCATCGCGCTCCCGGACCTGCGCGCCACCCTCGTGGACGCGGTCGCCAAGAAGACGGCGTTCATGAAGTCGGGCGCCGTGAAGGGCGGGGTGGCCAACCGCATCAAGGCCATCCATGCCCGCGCCGAAGGAAACCCAGAGAAGGAGGGTCTGCCGCGCGCCGACCTCGTCATCTCCCGGGCCTTCATGGACGTGGGCCCCTTCCTCCAGCTGGCCAAGGCGTACCTGGCCCCCGGCGGACGCGTGGTGACCATGATGGGGCAGACCCCGCCCGCCGAAACGCTCCAGAAGTGGGCCGCCGAGGCGGGGCTGGAGCTCCTCAGCCGCCGAACCTTCACGCTGCCGCACTCCCAGGACCCGCGCGGCGTCGCCGTGTTCCACGTGAAACAGGCCGGGTGACGGTTCCGGAAAAACGCGGGCCGGGAAAAAGCCCCGCAAAAAGCGGAGGAAGGAAGAAAGGTCCGTCGCCGCTTGTCAGCCCCATGCGCTAGGAAGCCCCCATGGGTCGAATCGTCTGTATTTCCAATCAGAAGGGCGGTGTGGGCAAGACCACCACCGCCATCAACCTCGCTGCCTCCCTCGCCGCCGCGGAGCGGAAGACGCTGTTGGTCGACCTCGATCCGCAGGGCAACGCCGGCAGCGGACTGGGCATCGACAAGACCCAGCTCCCCGGGTCGATCTACGACGCGCTGATCGACGGCCAGCCGTTGGCCGAGCTCGTTCAACCCACCGAGCTCCGGTTCCTCGACGTGGTGCCCGCCACCAGCGATCTCACCGGCGCCGAGGTCGAGCTGGTCGGCATGGAGGCCCGCGAGCAGCAGCTCAAGCGGGCCCTCGACCCCCTGAAGCGGAAGTACGACTTCATTCTCATCGACTGCCCGCCGTCCCTGGGCCTGCTCACCTTGAACGCGCTGGCGGCGGCGGACTCGGTGCTGATCCCGCTCCAGACCGAGTACTACGCGATGGAAGGCCTCGCGCAGCTGATGGCTACCGTCGAGCTGGTGCAGCAGCGCCTGAACCCCAAGCTCCACGTCGAAGGCATCGTGCTCACCATGTTCGACTCGCGCGCGAACATCAGCCACCAGGTCGCCGACGAGGTGCGCCGGGTGTTCCCGCAGCTCGTCTTCTCCACCGTGGTGCCCCGCAACGTGCGCCTCGCGGAGAGCCCCAGCTTCGGCAAGCCCGTGCTGCTCTACGACATCCGCTCCAAGGGCTGCGAGGCGTACCTCGGCGTGGCGCGCGAGCTCCTCAAGCGAGACAAGGCGCGGCTGCGCAAGGGGGCGCCTTCTCCTCGTGCCTCCGCGCCGGCGCGCTGACTCCTTAGAAAACGAAGAAAGCGAACGAAGACATGCCTGGCGTCATCAAGGTGTTGCCGCAGCAAAACCGAAAACCCGCGCTGGGCCGTGGCCTGGGCGCGCTCCTGGCCGACGCGCGCGCGCCGACGCCGACCGAGAAAGCGCAGGAAGCCAGAGCGGGAGTGGCCAAGCTCCCCATCGAACAAATCCACGCTGACCGCGCGAATCCACGCCGCACCTTCGACGAGGCCCAGCTCGAGGAGCTCGCCGCGAGCTTGAAGCATCAGGGCGTGCTCCAGCCGATCCTCGTGAGGAAAGACGGTCGCGGCTACCGCATCATCGCGGGCGAGCGACGCTGGCGTGCCGCGCAGAAGGCCGGGCTCACCGAGATGCCCGTGATCATCCGCGAGGCGAGCGACGCCGAGGCGTACGAGCTCGCCCTGGTGGAGAACATTCAGCGCGCCGACCTGAACCCGCTGGAAGAAGCAGAGGCGTACCGCCGCCTGGTCGACGAGCGGAAGCTCACCCAGGAGCAGGTCGCCGATCGCGTGGGCAAGGATCGCTCGAGCGTGGCGAACTCGCTCCGTCTCCTCCACCTGCCGAACGAGGTGAAGCAGCTGGTCACCGAGGGAGACATCGACATGGGCCACGCCCGCGCGATCCTCGGGCTCACCAACAGCAAAGAGATGGTGCTGCTCGCGCGCGACGTGGTGACCGACAAGCTCACCGTGCGCGAGACCGAAGCGCGGGTGAAGGCGGCCCGCGCCGGAGGCTCGGTCAGCGCGCCCAAGAAGAAGGGGGCCGCGAAGGTCGCCAGCCCGGACGCCCGCAAGCTCATCGAAGACCTGCAGCGGCGGCTGGGCACGAAAGTGAAGCTGGTGGAGCGCGGCGGCGGAAAAGGCACGCTGGAAGTCGAGTTCTTCAGCTACGAAGACCTCGATCGCATCGTGGCGCTGATTCGCCGCTGATTTTTCAAGATGCAGATGAGGAGTTGAAGATGGCGCTGTTCGAGAAGAGCTCGAGAAACGAGGAGAGTGCTTTGTCGCCGAAGACGGGTGGTACCGAGGTCGACACGCTGCTGGGTAAGGGCAGTGAGTTCGAAGGAAAGCTGTCCTTCAAGGGGCAGGTCCGCATCGATGGGAAGTACAGCGGCCACATTCAGACCGACGAGGTGCTGATCATCGGCGCGTCGGCGCGCGTGAATGCGGAGATCTCCGCGGGCACCGTGGTGATCAGCGGCCACGTGGAAGGGCTGATTCGCGCCAGCAGCGTCATCGAGCTCCACAAGGGGGCCAAGGTGAAGGGCACCATGGAGGCGCCGAACATCACCATGGAGCGCGAAGTCACCTTCGACGGCACCGTGAAGATGGACGGCATCTCGGGCAACAAGTCGGCTCCGCCGGCGCCTGGATCGAAGTGACGTAGATGAAGAGGCTGGCGCTGCTCCTCGTGCTCGCGGGCTGTGGTGGCTGCGAGCAGAAGGCCGCTTCGCCAGCCGAGCCTCCGCCCAGCCTGCGCGTGCCGCTCCCCGATGGGTGGCGGGCCACGACGTTCTCTGGAGGTCTCCAGGTGGGGCCGCAGGGCAGGGTGGTGCTGCAGCTCGAGAGCACCAGCAAGCCGCTCCCCAACGCCGAGGCCTTCGTCGCGGCGATTCAGGCCGAAGGGGTTGAGATACTCGAGAAAGAGTCAGTCGATACTTTCATCGGTGTTCGGTACTCCATGAGCGCCGAGAGCGGAAAGCGCGACGCATTTCTCGGAGTGAGGAAGACGGGCCCGCGCACCATCTGGTGCTCGACCACCGCGAGTGCCCACAGTGACGAAGTCGAGGCCGCCATGACCGTATGCAGGAGTCTCTCTTGGGAAGGTTGATCGTCGTCTTGTTGCTCACGGGTTGTGTGACCACTCCGGCTACGGGGACAGGCTCGGCGCCGGCTGCTGATTCGTCGCCGGGCGCGGCGGTGCGCGAGCGTTTGAAGTCGCTGGCGCGCTGCGAGGCCGGAGCGGACGTGGGGCTGCTCACTCCGAAGGCGACGATGTGCACCAAGAAGCACTGCCAGGAGCGCTGCTGCAATCAGTGCAGCTGGGCCGCGACCTTCCAGACGAAGAACGGCGAAGAGGTGCCCGCCGAGCCCGCGCGCGTGCAGGCGTTGCTGGGCGTTCCCGAGAGCGCGCTCGACTGCGAAATCGCTGCGTGGGGCGAGGCACTGGCCGGTCAGTCGGTGTCGCTCGACGCGCCGGGGTGCGTGGTCCGCTGACTGATTAGCGTTGGGCATGACGCTCACGCTCCTGGTCGCGCTGCTTTCGAGTCAGGTCATCTACGAGTGGGTCGACGCGAAGGGGCAGTCGCACTTCACGGACGATCGCGGCTCGATCCCTCAGGGCGTGAAGCCGCGGGAGACGAAGGGTGGCGAGGTGAGCGTGGTGAAGTCCACGCCTCCAGCGCCCGTGGCACAGGCTGCGGATGCCGGCGTCGTCGAGGAAGAAGAGACGATGGCGCCCGACACCTGCGCCGTCGCGCAGAACGAGCTCACTCAGGCCGAAGAGCGCGCCGCTGCGGAACAGGCGACCCAGCAACAGCGTGAGGAAGAAGAGACCCTGCAGTGCGGGAACGTGTTGCTCACGCACGGGCAGGGCAGCTTCGCGCAGTGCATGGCCGGGCGATCGGATGCGCTCATGCAGGATGCGTCGGCGCTACAGAAGCAGGTCGAGGTCGCGCGCGAGAGCTTGAAATTGGCGCAAGCGAACGGCTGTCGCTGAGCGGAGGTCGGCACCGTACGCGAGCGGGCGCTGACGATGACTCCGCGTCGGGGCCCGCGAGTTCGATCGGCGCACGCGGATTGACCGGTCTTCCCTCCACCGCGGACCGGGCACATGGGTGACCCTCGCTGCTCGGCACGGGCTCGCGGCCCATCTTCTACGCGTCGGATTCAGACCGCGGGGAGAGGGTGTCACGTTGGAGCCTTCTGGCCTTGGCCCGTTTCGAAGGCAGAGAGAGCAAGATGTCGACGTGCGGTGGCAGCTCGTCATCCTCGTCTTCATCGCGGCGTGCCGCGCGCCGACTCCCGTTCCGTCGGACGCGGGGCCGACTGGTGACGCTGGTACTTCGTGTCTCGCGGCCTCCCCGTCGGACATCGACTTCGGGGAGATCGATACCGGCGCCAGAGGCAGCACCTTCGTGCGCATCACCAACACCACCGGCCACGACGTGCTTCTCGGCTCGACTGCCGCCGAGGAACCGTTCTCGACCGACGTCGTTCCCGCGAGTCTCCCTCCGAATGGGAGCGTCTTGCTCGGGCTGCGTTTCCTCCCCACCGACGCGCTGCTGCACTTCGCTGCCCTCGAGTTCACTTCTTCAGCGGGCTGCACGCTCCAGATTCCCTTGCGCGGACTGGGCGCGGGCTCGCTCATCGTCTCGCCACGCGTGCTCGACTTCGGTCTGCTCGATCCCGGGAAGACGCGCAGCCTCGAGGTCAGCGTCTCGAACACCAGGCGCACTGCGGTGGTCTTCGATCAAATTCGATTGCTGCCCATCAACGGCAGGGAGACTCCTTTCACGCTCGGCTTCGCCGCGCCGCTGATCATTCCGCCCACGACGACCACGACGCTCTCGGTGACGGCCGCTCCGCCCGACTTCGAGCAGTACGCGAGCAGTCTCACGCTCGCGGGACCCACCGCGTTCGAGAGTGTGCATCTTCAGGTCGTCGGGGGCGCACCGATCGCGAGCCTCACTCCGGCGGTCATCGACGTGCCCAGGATGGACTTCACCGCCGGTTCGATGCCGGCCTCGTTCGTCGAGCGCACGCTCATCATCAAGAACCAGGCGACCGACGCGGGCTCGTTCGCCTCGAACCTGCAGGTCGTCCTGCCCATTCTCGAGGTTCGCACCGAAGACGGCGGCCTCAGCACCGACGTGAACTTCAGAGCGATCTTCCAGCCGCTGCCCGCTGGAGAGCAGGAAGAGTTCGTGATCCAGGTGCGCCCTCCGTTCCTCGGTGTGCACCGCTATCAGCTCACGTTCTTCACCAACGATCCCGAGCGGCCCGAGCTGCACGTCGACGTGAGCGTGAACGCGCTCGCGCTCCCGCGATGCTCGTTGCAGCACGTGCAGCGAGTGAACTTCACGGCCGATTCGGATGCGGGCTCCGTGGGCATGGTGCGCTTCACCAACGCGTCGGGGGTCCCTTGCGTGCTCGATGCGGTGCGCATCGCGCAATTCGCGAACCGAATGTTCCGGGTCATCGACGGAGGCGTCGATCAGATCGAGCTCGCCGACGGCGATGCGCACGACGTCTGGCTCGCGGGACCAGATGCGGGAACGGGCCCCGACGCGGGGCTGCTCCACAGCTCGATGCTCACGTTCCACGTATTGGGCCCAGAGAGCGAGACCGAGGGAATCGAGCTCGTTGCTCCTCCGTGACGTGGGGCAGTCCGCTCCAACCAGCCGCTGAATCCCCTTCCGAGTCCGGGTGGTGACGTGGCTCACAGCGGGGTGAGGGCGCGGGTGAAAAGAGGCGCGCGCGCCGTGAGAGCCGCAACTTCTTCGCGTGAGAAACGAATTCTCCACTGCGTAAACCTGAGCGCGGTTCCTGCAAACGCACTCCGCATCATGAGCATCGATGTGGTGACGGGGGCGACGGGACATCTGGGCAACGTGTTGGTGCGTGAGCTGCTCGAGCGCGGAAGTACGGTACGCGCCATCGTGCAGCCGGGTGATGATCCCGCTCCGCTCTCCGCACTTCCGGTGAAGAAGATCGAGGCCGACATTCGGGATCGCGCCGCGCTGAGGAAGGCGTTCACCGGCGCCACTCGCGTCTTTCACCTGGAGAGCCTGGTCAGCACCACCTGGGCTTCGCGCACGCGCATGCACGAGGTGAACGTCGGGGGCACGCAGGCGGTGATCTCGGCGTGCCAGGGCGCGTGGGTTTCGCGCATGGTGCACCTGGGCTCGGTTCATGCGCTCGCGCAGCCGCGGTCCGGCGTGCTCGATGAGAGCGCGGGCTTCGATCCCACGCGCGTCATCGGGCCGTACGCGAAGACCCGGGCCGAGGCGTGCGCCGAGGTGCAGAGCCAGGCGCGCGCGGGCGATCTCGATGCGGTGCTGGTGCTCCCCACGAGCGTGGTGGGTCCGCTCGACATGCGGGTGTCGATGGTGGGGCAGTTGCTCCTCGATCTCGAGGCGGGGCGCATTCCATTTCTCCCCTCAGCTGGTCACGATTGGATCGACGTGCGCGATGTCGCGAAGGGTACGGTGCTCGCGGCCGAGCGGGGACAGAGCGGAGAGGCGTACTTGCTGGGTGGAGAGCGGCTCACGCTCCTCGAGTTCGCCGAGTTGGTGTCTCGTGAAACGGGGGCGCCGCTGCCGAAGTTGCTGCCTCCGTGGCTCGCTCGCGCGCTCGAGCTGCCGGCCGCGGTGCTGGAGCGGTTCGCGCTGCAGAGCGCGCTGTTGAGCTCGTATGTGCTGCAGGCGCTGAGCGTTCCGTTCGCGGTGAGTCATGAGAAGGCGCGGCGCGAGCTCGGGCTGGTGCCGGGCCCCGTGCGGCAGGCGCTGAAGGACGCGATCAGTTGGCATCGCGCGCATCGTGCTCGGTTCGTCGCGCCGTTCTGATCAGGCGACTGATCAAGTTCCGTCCGCCAAGCACCGGTTGACGCGAGCTCACGCTCACCGACTTCTCGTGGTGTCGTGTCATGCGAGCTGCCGCGCCGGACGGTTCGCCGACCTGATCAAGTTCCGCCCGCCAAGCACCTGTCTCTCGCACCCTTCGGGAGGGCACTCACCGAGCTCGAGTTGGTGTGTCGCGTCATTTGGCATCACGCTTCGCGCTCGCGCTCCGGAGGAGGCGGAGCGAGTGCGGCGCGGTGAAGGATGCGCTCACCAGGCATCGATCATCACGCCTTCTGATGAGGCAGCCTCCACGGTGGATGCGAGTTCATGCCACCAAGTTCGAGTTGGCTTCGCGTCGCGCCGCAGTGGTGCCTTTGGCATCGTGCCTTCGCGTCTTCATAGGAACCGATGCTCGGGTGTCGTGGATCTTTGAGGCGCGCTCGCCCCTCTCCCCGACCCTCTCCCCGCTTCG
>CBIHPJ010000408.1:0-8140 GCA_966211295.1 uncultured Myxococcales bacterium
AGTCGCAGTGCCGCCGCCAGTCGCAGTGCCGCCGCCAGTCGCAGTGCCGCCGCCACCGCCCGTCGTGCCGCCGCCGCCGCCCATGACGGAACCGCCGCCCTCGCCGCCTCCCGTTCCACCATCCATCCCGGAAGGAGCACCACACGCGAACATCGTCATTGCGACTGCGACCACGGCTACACGGACTGATTGCATGGGCGGCCGTCTATCACGGCATTCACCGTTCTCCGCTGGGTGGTCGGTCACCCGCTGACGCGCGGGCAGGACACGCGGGCTGATCAATCGTCAGCCAACATTGATTCAAGAATCAAAAAACGGTGTCGCCCTCGGAAGGCAGCGTCTAGCGTCAGTAAGAGTGGTTGCGCGCGTTCTCCCCCTGAAGTTCGCGGACCGGTTCAGCGTCTGGAGCGACGTGGTGCGCTCCGCGTCGAATGTGTTCGTGGCTTCGGAGGACGCGTTCACGGTGGGCGAGTCGGTGAAGGTCTCGCTCGAAGTTCCCGACGTGGCGCCGTTGGTGCTCACCGGAGAAGTGTGGGGCTGCCGCGCGGCAGGCGGACGTTTTTCCGCGGGCGTTTTTCTCTCGTTCGACGAGGTGGAGATCAGCCGGTGTTGTCTGGTGCTCGGGCTCGAGCGCACTCCGCAGCGGCTCACCGGGCGGCGGCATCCGCGCGTGGATTGCCGCTTGCCGGCGTTGCTGCAGTATCCGCGTGAAGGGGCGGCCGAGGTGACCAGCCTGTCCCAGTCGGGGCTCGCGCTCAGCGTGGCGCATCCACCCGAGACGAACTCGAAGGTGCTCATTCGCGTCACGCTCCCCGAGGGAGAGCAGGTGAACCTGGCGGGAGTGAGCGTGTGGATGCGCTCTCAGCCGGGATCGAGGGGCGTGCAGTTCGATTCGCTGGGCGACGAGCTGACGGTGAAGCTCTCGGCGTGCGTGAAGGCGCTTCGTGCGGCGGAGAGTGCGCTGCCGCAGCGAGTGCGCACGGATGTGCTGGTGGCGGACGATGATCCGCAGATCCTCGACTTCATCACGCGCGTGGTGCGATCGATGGGCTGCAGCGTGACGGCGTCGTCGCGCGGAGATGAGGCGCTCGAGTTGGCGCGCACGCTGCGTCCGCGGTTGTTGCTGATCGACGTGTTAATGCCGGGCATTGACGGCATGGAGCTCTGTCAGACGTTGCGCGGAGACACGGCGCTGTCGTCGTTGCCGATCGTGTTGCTGTCAGCGATGGGCAATCGGCTCGATCTCGTCGCTGATCAGGCCGGCGCGACGGATTGTCTCGCGAAGCCGCTCACGCTCGGCGCGATCAAGTCGGTGGTGGAAAAGTATCTCCCTCTCCCTGCGAAAGCGGGGAGAGGGTCGGGGTGAGGGGCGATCTCACGCGCCCAGCTTATTCAACCAATCCATCACGTCGTCTTTGACAGCGGTCTCAGCGCGCGCGGGCGGAGCCTTCCCGGCCTCGATGCGCACGGGCTTGCCACCATTGAGCGCGACCATCTCACCATCATCGAGAAACACGCCGTGGCACTTCGTGCAGAACTCGACTCGAAGTCCCATCACCTCGGCGGCCTGCATCGAGATGTTGTCGACCGGACACTTCCGCGAAGTGATCACGTCGGGATCCAACTTCGCAGGGAGCTTCTTCCCAAGCAGCGCCTCGAGCTCGCCGCCGTCGAACCAGAGACCGCTGCAGAACGTGCAGCGATCCAGCTCGACCTTGCCCGCAGGGAACGGCTTCATCTTCGCAGTGCAGCTGGGACAGGTATGTGCGCTCATTGAGCGCGCAGCCTAACTCAACCCTCACCCCGACCCTCTCCGGAAGGGAGAGGGAGCAATGGCGCGAGCTCTTAGAACAAGAAGTCGCTGCCCTGCGCGCGCACCGCGGTGACGGCCGCGAGGTTCACGATGTCCTGCACGGACGCGTTGTTCTGCAGCACGTTCACGGCCTGATTCATGCCGAGCAGGATGGGACCGATCACCTCGGCCCCTCCGAAACGCCACAGCACCTTGTACGCCGTGTTCGCCGCGTCGAGTGACGGGAAGATCAGCACGTTCGCGTTGTCGGTGAGCCGCGAGAACGGAGCGCGGCTGCCGCGCTCTTCCTCGACCAGCGCCGTGTCGACCTGCATCTCGCCATCCATCTCGAGCTCAGGACGGCGCGCGTGGGCGAGCTCCATCGCCGCACGCATGCGCGCAGGCGAAGGACCACCGGCCGCCGAGCCGAAGTTCGAATACGAGAGGAACGCGATGCGCGGAGTGACGTCGAAGCTGCGCGCCAGATCCGCAGTCGCGATCGCGATGTCCGCCAGATACTCCGGAGTCGGCACCGGGTTCATCGTGCAGTCCGCGAAGAACTTGAACTCGTTGCGCTGCACCATGATGTACACGCCGCCCGCGCGACGACCCTCACGCGTGCCGATCACCTCGATCAGAGGCCGCACTGCCTCGGGGTACGTCTGGGTGAGGCCGGTGACGAAGCCATCCATCGCTCCGTCCTTCACCAGCATCGAGCCGAAATAATTCCGGCGCGCCATGTTCACCAACGCCTGCTCGGCGCTCACCCCGCGGCGCTGCTTCAGCGCGAGATATTCCTTCGTGTAGCGCTCGTAGTTCGCGTGCTTGGTGGGATCGACGATGGTCACGCCCTTGAGCTCGTCCTCGAGGCGCGTCTCGACGATCTTCTTCTGAATCAGCTCGGCGTTGCCCATCAGCACGGGCTCGCACACGCCCTCTTCCTTCAGGATGCGAGCGGCCTGGAGCACGCGCGGGTGATCTCCGTCGTTGAAAGCAATGCGGCGTGGTCTGCTCTTGGCACGCTCGAACACCGCGGCCATCACCTGATGCGAGCGCGACTGCATGCGCTGCAGGCGCTCGCGGTACTCGCCCATCTCCACCTTCAAGCGAGCGACGCCGGTGTCCATCGCGGCCTTCGCCACCGCGGGCGCCACCCAGAGGAGCACGCGCGAGTCGAACGGCTTGGGAATGATGTAGCCCGGGCCGTAGTGGAAGCGCTCGCCGCCGTACGCGTGGCTGACTGCATCCGGCACGTCTTCACGCGCGAGCAACGCGAGAGCCCGCGCCGCCGCGAGCTTCATGTCTTCGTTGATCCGCCGCGCGCGCACGTCGAGCGCACCGCGGAAGATGAAGGGGAAGCCGAGGACGTTGTTCACCTGGTTGGGGAAGTCGCTGCGGCCGGTGGCGACGATCGCGTCGGGACGAGCGGCCTTCGCTTCGTGGTAGTCGATCTCGGGATCGGGGTTGGCGAGCGCGAAGATGATCGGCTTGGGCGCCATCGGGACGAGCATCTCCCTGGTGACGAGGCCCTTCACCGAGGCGCCGAGGAACACGTCGGCGTTCACCAGCGCGTCGGCGAGCGTGCGCGCCTTGGTGTCGCGCACGAACGGCTTCTTCCACTCGTTGATCGCGTCGGTGCGGCCGGCGTGGAGCACGCCCTTGGTGTCGACCATCACCACGTTCTCGAGCTTCACGCCGAGGCTGATCCAGAAGTTGATGCAGGCGATCGCGGCCGCGCCGGCTCCGCTGACCACCACGCGCACCTGGTCCATCTTCTTTCCGGCGAGCTCGACGGCGTTGATCATCGCCGCGCCCGAGATGATCGCGGTGCCGTGCTGATCATCGTGGAAGACGGGAATGTTCATCGACTCCTGGAGCCGCTTCTCGATCACGAAGCACTCGGGAGCCTTGATGTCTTCGAGGTTGATGCCGCCGAAGGTGGGCTCGAGCGCCTTCACCACGGCGCAGAACGCGTCGATCTCCTTGGCGTCGACGTTGATGTCGAAGACGTCGATGTCGGCGAACTTCTTGAAGAGCACGCCCTTGCCTTCCATCACCGGCTTGCCGGCGTAGGGACCGATGTCTCCGAGACCGAGCACCGCGGTGCCGTTGCTCACCACGCCCACGAGATTTCCGCGCGCGGTGTACGTGTACGAGAGGTCGGGATCCTTCGCGATCTCGAGGCAGGGCTCAGCGACGCCAGGCGTGTACGCGAGCGCGAGATCACGCGCGGTGGCGGTGGGCTTGGTGGGAACGACTTCGACTTTTCCGGGGCGACCCTGCGAGTGGTAGTCGAGGGCGTCGTCCTTCCGGACCTTCTTGGACATGGGGGTGAACGAGGTAGCCATGTGCTGCGGCATCCCTCTCCGCGCGAGTTTGGTCGAGCGAATTCACCCTGCGCGGCGCGTCATCGAGTCAGTGCTGAATCAGGAAAACTGCGAGGACGACGGAGGAAGCGGCGAGGAAGAACGCCACGGGTCGTTCCCACCAGCTCCAGCGGAGCCCGAGCTCGGTAGCTACCGCTTCTCTCAGGTCATGCTTCGCGGCCTCGGAGGGACGAGGTCCCCCTTCAGCGAGCTCGATGTCGCGCTTGAGTTCGATCAGCTCACGTACGCAGACGAGACATCCGCTCACGTGTTCTTCGAGTTGACTGCGCTGCTGAAGCTCGAGCTCACCGAAGTGAAAGGCCGCGAGCTGATGCTTCGATTCATCACACGTCATCATGATGGAGCTCCTTGCGAAGGCGATTGACCAGCTCGTGAAGGCGCGACTTCACGGTGCCGATGGGAAGCGAGAGGACTCCGGCGACCTCTTCGTACGAGAGGCCCGCGGCGCGCAGCGCGTAAACCTCTGAGAGCGCGAGCGGCAATCGAGCGATCGCTTCGTGCAGCTCACGTGAGGTCTGTTTTCCAACGAGCAAGACATCGGGTGGATCAGCGGCGTTTGCCGAGCCAGACTCCAACTGCAGCGCGTGATCACTCCGACGTCTTCCCCGCGCGTGATTGAGACAGGCGTTGCGCGCGGTGGAGAAGAGGAAAGCCCGAACGCGTTCCACTTGCCTCGCTCTTCCAGCCTTGAGGAGCGCGAGGAAGACCTGGTGCAGCACATCCTCCGCATCGGCCTGGGCGCCGTTCAGTTGGCGATAGATGAAGCCGAAGATCGGTCCTTCGTAGCGAAGGTAGAGCGCGTCGAAGGCCCGCAGATCTCCTCCGCACCACGCGCGCAGGAGTGCTTCGTCTGGGAGCGAGCTCACGCGGTGAGCGCGCGGCCACGGAAGGCACCCACCGCGCTGATCAGCGCCGCGAGCACGAGAAAGACCAGCGCGAGCACGAGGTTGTTCGCCGACTCCGAGACGCCCGCGATGATCATCTTCATCCGCACTTCGTCGCCCGCCTCGAGCGAATTCCGGAGCGTGGTGTTCACCGCCATCACGAAGCCGAGCGTTCCCGTGGTGCCGACGACCGCGGCAAGGCTGAGCATCACCGAGCGCAGCTTCGCGGCCGGACGGAAGGCATCGAGCCCACTCGCACCGACGAGACAGAACCCCAGCAACAGAATGGGGACCATCGTGAAACCGCCGTCATTGAAGAACTGACTCCACATCGCGGACCTCCCTGGTTTGCGTTCGCAGGGAAGAAACCGCGCGCTGAAAAAAGTTCGGTCGAGGCGTCGTTTTCAGGAAACGGTGAGGTGCGGCTTGGCGATGCGAAGCGGGCCCTCGCCCTCGCTCGTCATGCCTCGAGTTCAGCGCTTCTCGGGCTCGTACACGAGCAGCACGTTGCCGTTCTTGAACGTGCGCGTGCGCAGCAGCTTGAGCTTCGTCGTCTTCTTCAAGCCCTGGAACATCGGCTTGCCGTGACCGAGCAGCACCGGGTTCACGATCTGCCGCACTTCATCGAGCATTCCCGCCTCGAGCAGCGACGCGCACAGATCAGATGAGCCGAAGATCACCATCTGCTTCTCGCCCATCTTCTCCTTCACCTTCGCGAGCTCGGTGAGATCGTGCAGGACGGTGGTGTTCTTCCACTCGGCGTTCTTCAGCGTGCTCGAGACCACGAACTTCGGAGTCGCCAGCAGCTTCTCCGCGACCTTCGAGGAGTCCTTCAGCCCTTCCTCGCTCGTCCAATACTTGTACATGCCCTCGTAGGTCTTCCGCCCGTAGACGATGCCGCCGAGGTTTCCCCAGATCTCTTCCTCGTGAGCGGCGAAGAACTCCGCGTCGACGTTGTGCCACTCGAGGCCCCACGGAGATGACTCCACATAGCCGTCGAGGGTGACGAGGTTCTGCACGAAGAGCTTGCTCATGACTTTCTCCAGTAGGTGTAGCCGTTGGGACGTGAAGGAACGCCGAGCTCACGACAGATCTCGGCGGTGACATCGGGAGAGAAGAAGTAGTTGCGCCAGCGCGAAATGTGATCGCCTTCCACTTCGGCGCGGCCCACATCGCGCACCACTTCTCCGCCTTCTTGCTGGTACCAGAAGAGGACGATGGTCTCGCCGCGGTGCGTGCGCAGCTCGGCGCGCGGGCGGCCCTGGCGATACCCGTCGAGGAACTTCTCCTGGATGCCGCAGTTGTACTGGTCGCTCCAGAACAGCGGCTGCATCGAGCCCCAGAACGAACCCTTCCGCGAAGCCTCGGGTCCGTACTCGGTGTTGATGCCGACGATCTCCGCGATCGAGTCGCTCATCAGCAGGCCTGCGAGACGATCCACGTCTCCTGCGTTGAACGCAGCGCAGAACGCGTCGAGCACTTGAGGATGCGGAGCGAGTGGCTCTTCCTCCGTTGCGGGTTCAGCGAGCTTGCCGCGGCCACGATGCAGCGCGGCCTTCACCGCTCCGACGGAAGTGGTGAGCGTCTGCGCGATCTCTTCGAGTGAGAGATCGAACGCGTCCTTCAGCACGACAGCAGCGCGCTCCTGTGGCGAGAGACGAGAGATCAGAGTGCCGGCGGCCTCGCGAGTGACGCGCGGTTCCGATGCAGCCGTCGGCAGCGGCTCCGGAGCGGCACGCGTGGTGCGCATGCGATCGATCCACAAGTTCGACGCCACTCTCAGCAGCCACGCCTTGGGATTCGGAATCTCCGAAGACAGACAACCGAGCGTGACGAACGCGCGGGCGAAGGTGTCCTGCACGAGATCCTCCGCGTCCCAGGGAGAGCGCGTCAGATAGCGGCAGTACTTGTACAGCTCAGGACGAAGCGGCTCGTACGAGTCGAGGAAGCGCTGCCACGCGGGCTTCAGCGTCCCGGCGAGTTCTGGAGATTTCTCGGTCATTTTCCCTAGAGACGAATGGAGCGCCCGAAAGGATACGGGCCCCGTTCAAAATCGCATTCCAGCCGCGATCATTCCGCCGTTCGGCGTGGGCGACACTCCGAACGAGATCTTCGGGAGCGACTCCTGCACCGCGTTGGTGTGGCTCACTTCGAGCGCAATCACCGGTGCGAGCGCCGCGCTCAACACCGCGAGCTCGGCCACGATGGTCAACGCTGCATTGCTCCTCAGCACACCGGCGCTTCCGAAGGGGCCCTGTGCGAGCGCCCAGAGGCCAAGGCCCGCACCCGAGACCGCCAGGGCAACGCCCATCCCCGCGAGCGCAGCGCCGAACGAGCCACGTCCATTCATTCCCCGATGCACGCCCCACGCTGCGGACGCCGCGCCGACTGAGCCGACCAGCGCAGAGATCAACATCATGGCGACTCCAGCCCCCTGGTAACCGCCCGCGATGAAGAGGAGCCCCGAGGTGATCACCGCCGCGCCTCCGGTGAGGGTCGAGATCAGCGCGGTGAGGCCCACTCTTCCCCGCGACGCTGATCCCCACTTCGCTGCGGCCCCGAGCTCGTTCAATTGACGCGCGCGATAGTCCAACGCGAAGGCCGCACCTCCCGCGAAGAACACACCCGCCGAGATGGCGTACGGCATCAAGCGGAGCACTCCGTCCTGGTCAGCCTCGCGCGCGATCGCCAGGAGCCCGAGCGAGATCAACATCGCCGGGGCCAACGCGACGGCCGGCACCAGCAGCCCCGCATCGCCGCCGAGCAACTCGAACGCGAGCCACGCGCCTCCCACGGCGAGCAGCGGAGCGAGCGCACCGAGCATGACGTTTCCCGGCGAGATGCACAGCGGGCAGAAGGGAGTGGAGGTGTTCGCGACCGAGACCAGCGCAAAGCCAGCCGCGAGCCCGACCAGGCCGCCGGTGAACGCTCCAATGAAGCGCTTCACGCGCGCGTCATCGGAGATCGCCGGCACCTCAGGAAGCGCGTCGAAGTTCGTCACCTCTGGCGAGGGCGGCTTCGGCGCCGGCTCGAGCTCGACGCTCGCGACGCTCATCGCTACGCAGATGATGGCTGCT
>CBIHPJ010000409.1:0-8132 GCA_966211295.1 uncultured Myxococcales bacterium
GACACACTGAGCGGCAGCTTCTCGATCTGACAGTGCTCCGGGCTGCAGACGCTGAACGCGACGAGACCTGCAACGACCGCGGGCCCTGCCTTTTCCGGAGTGAGCGCGATCGGCAGCTGCACCTCGCACGCTTCGTTGGCGCGGCCCTGGCAGGGCGTGCTCGAGCCCCAGGTGAGCTTGAAGCGCTCCTCCGCGAAGGTGACTCCCTGGTAGCCCTGCGGCTTGAAGACCATCGGGTACTCGGGATTCACGTGGTACCCGGCCTTGGCCGCGACGTTGAAGGTCACGCTCGCCGGCTTGCCCGCGGCGTAGGGACCCTGCGCGCTGAGCGACACTGAGTACGTGTCGGTGTGGGGCTTCTTCGCGTGCTTCCCCGATAAGGGCGAGGACTTGAAAGTGACGGCCGGATCCTCGGGATCCTTCTTGCAACCGGTGATCGCGACGAGCACGGCGAGGGCGAGGCGCTTCATGAGCACCGTCATACGCGATCACGGGGTGTAAGTTGCTCGGCCATGTTCGTCACGGTTGCGCTGACGTTGGTGCTCGCTGCGAAGCCTCCGCCTGATCCGCGGCAAGACCTGCTCGACGCGATGGTCGCTGAGATCAACCGCAACCAGGCCGAGCTCAAGCTGCGTGAGAACCGAAGCCCGTACTTCATCGGCTACCAGCTGAAGGACTACGACGCGCGCGAGGTGGTGGCGCGCTACGGCGCGATCTTCCAGGACATGACCACGCGCGATCGGAAGATCGGCGTCGACGTTCGCGTGGGCGACTACACGTTCGACTCGTCGATCGGTGACGAGCTCGATCTGTCGTTCTCGCTCAAGGGCGCCAGCTACCTCACCAAGAAGAGCGCGCCGATCGACGACTCACCTCAGGCGCTGCGCACTGCGCTCTGGCTGGTCACCGACGAGAAGTACAAGCAGGCGCTCTTCAACTACCTGAAGAAGAAGGGCGACGAGGTCTACTCGGTCGACGATCCCTCTCGTCCCCCGTCGTTCTCGAAGGAGTCGCCCGAAGTTCAGCTCACGGTTCGCGTGCCGTTCGCGTTCGCACGGGATCGTTGGCTTGGGTTTGCTCGCGAGGTCTCCGCGCGCTTGGCGAAGGAGAAGGCGTTCTTCGATTCCGAAGTGCGCATCAGCGGCGACAAGATCGTGCGCTACTTCGTGACCACCGAAGGCACGCGGCTGGTCACCGAGGACACGCTCTACTCGGTGCACGTGCAGGCGTTCACGCGCGCCGACGATGGCCAGTTGCTCGAGGACTCGCGCGAGTTCTACGCGCCGCTCGAGGAACAGCTTCCCAGCGACGAAGCGATGAAGAAGGACCTCGAGGTGATGGTGAGCGATCTGAACGCGCTCCGCGTCGCGCCGACGATCGATCCGTACACGGGGCCGGCGATCCTCGACTCCGATGCCGCGGGCGTGCTGTTTCACGAAGCGGTCGGCCATCGCCTCGAAGGGGAGCGTCAAGACGACGACGCCGAGGGCAAGACGTTCCGTGGTCAGGTGGGACGCCTCGTGCTGCCCTCGTTCATCTCGGTGATCGACGATCCGACGGCGAGCGAGCGCGGAGGAAAGCAGCTCAACGGTCACTACCTCTTCGATGAAGAAGGCGTGCGCGCGCAGAAGGTGGCGCTGGTGAAGGCGGGCGTGCTGCAGACCTACTTGCTCTCGCGCAGGCCGGTGCAGGGCTTCCTCAAGTCGAACGGCCACGGACGCTCGCAGGGCAATCGCAAACCGGTCGCGCGCA
Organism: uncultured Myxococcales bacterium; assembly: GCA_966211295.1. Lineage (GTDB taxonomy): Bacteria > Myxococcota > Myxococcia > Myxococcales > Myxococcaceae > Archangium_A. The sequence goes on from CBIHPJ010000409.1 coordinate 1,753, forward strand.
TGGCGAACCTGATCGTCGAGTCGTCGAAGCGCGTGCCCGCCGCCGAGCTCAAGGCGCAGCTGATCGCCGAAGCGAAGCGGCAGGGCAAACCGTTCGGTCTGCTCATTCGCGACATCACGGGTGGCAACACGAACACCACGGGCTTCGGCTACCAGGCGTTCAAGGGCACTCCGCGCATGGTCTTCCGGGTGGACCTGAAGACGGGTGTTGAGACGCTGGTGCGTGGAGTGGAGATCGTCGGCACTCCGCTCTCGTCGATGAATCGCATTCTCGCCGCGGGGCAGGGCGAAGGCGTGTTCAACGGCTTCTGCGGAGCGGAGAGCGGAATGGTTCCCGTATCGACGGTCTCGCCCGCGATCTTGCTGCAAGAGATCGAGCTCCAGCGCGCGTTGCAGGGGAAAGATCGTCCGCCGCTGATCCCGAGTCCTGTCTCCCTGGGGAAGTGATGGACGTCACGCTAGGCGAGTGGTGGTCGCTCGACGAGGGCGCCCGCGAGGTGGTGATGGATCAACTCCTCGAGCGAGTGCCGCCCGGGTACATCGATCCGCGTTCCACCGGACATGAGCCGACCGCGCTTCCGCAGTTCGTGCACGAGGCGACCGGTGTGCTCTTTCACGTCGTGTTCGGCGGGCCGGCAGTGATCGGCATGTCTGAGAAACGCTTCGAGCGGCTCCGGCTGGTGACGCCGACAGATGACGAAGATCTGATGGTGCCGGTGGCCCAGATCAATGAAGCGAATGCGCTTCGCCCGGCACGTTCAGTTCGGGTGAAGACAGCGCTGGTCGCGAGTGAGCCGCTCTCGTTCGGCGTGCTCAGGAAGCTCGGGCTCGACGAATCGCGGATCACGATCTCGGCAGTGAGTCCCGTGGCGGTGGGCGCGTTGTTGAAAGCACTGACTCCATTGAAGTGGCGCGCTCCTTCCGAAGCCGAGTGGGAGTACGCCGTGCGCGCGGTGGAAGACGAGGTCACCGACGATCCGCAGTCGACCCCAACGGGCCGTCTGCTCGCCTGCGGACTGGGGAAGATGGGCAATCGTCTCGAGCTGTGCCGCGACGACTGGCGCGACGATCTCTCGGAGCTTCCGGAAGAGGGCAGCAACGGAAACGGCCACGACGTGCTCCGCGGTCATGGCGCAGGAGCGCGCTTCGCGGGGTGGGGACATTCGTCCGCGTGGAACGAAGCGCTGTGGCCGGGAAGAAGACGTTTGGCGACATCGCGCTCCGCTGTGGCCATCCGGCCATGGGTCGATCTGGTGACCTGAGCCAATACCCAATCTTTGGGGACGTAGTAGGTCAGCGGCATGCGCTTCCTCCTGCCCCTGACTCTGTTCGCGGCGTCGTGCGCGAGTCTTCCCCTGTACCCGTCGCGGCCGTCAGCAGCGACCGGAGCGCCTCACGCAGATCCTCTGCCGGCGAAGGTCGTGGTGCACCTGGCAGCGACGTCGGATGGACTCCGCCAGGCGCTCGACACGCGCGTGCCGAAGGAAGGCGAGACGACCTTCGAGCTTCGTGGTCAGCGCGCGGTGAGCTGGGCGCGCGGACCGTTCGCGCTCCGCTTCGCCGACAACCGCGTCGAGGTGAAGACTGATCTCAACCTCGGCGTGGAGCTGCCGGTGATCGGCAAGCAGGATCTCGTCGTCGCGGTGACCGTGGTCGGTGAGCCGATCATCACCAGCGATTGGAAGGCCCGGCTGCAGGGCGCGAAGGTGAAGCTCGAGTCGAAGGATCTTCGGCTGCGCACGCTGCAGGGCTTCGCGGGCGCGATGGAGAGCGCGACCACGATGACCGAGCAGTTCATCGAGAACTTCTCGTGGGACCTCGGTCCGCAGATGAAGGACGCGTACCAGAAGCTTGCGACGCCGATCACGCTGCCCGCGGGTGGTGCTGATGGGTGTGCGCTGCTCCGCGTGACGTCGATCGAGGCGGGCCCCACCGTGATCGCGGGCGGCTTCGAGAAGGACGTCGCCGTGGTGGTCGAGCCTTCGGTCACGATGCCGTGCGGAGCTCCGACGCTCAATCCTGATCCGCCGCGCCTCTCCAACGTGGCCACGCTGCCCTCGGGGCCGTTCTCCGTCACCGTGCCGATCGCCGCGCGCTACGAGGAGCTCGCAAAGGCGATGACGCTCGCGTTCACCGACGGGAAGCTCTTCTTCTCCGACACCTACAAGGAGCTCTACCTGAGCAACCCCGAGGTGTTCGCGTCGGCTTCGGATCAGCTCGTGGTGAAGCTGCACCTGCAGGGGCCGATCAAGGCGGCGGGCCTCAGCGCGAACCTCGACGGAGATCTGTACTTCGCGGGTCACCCCGAGGTGATCGACAACGAGCTCCGCATTCCTGATCTCGAGCCCACGGTGGACACCACCAGCTTCCTCCTCGGTCTCAAGGCGAGCCTCGACAAGGACGGCATTCGCAACCAGGCGCGCGCGGCGCTCAAGTTGGATCTCGGTGAGCGCTTCGCGGCGGTGCGCGAGAAGCTGAGCCAGGACGTTCCGTTCGACAGCAACCTCGGCTGTCTGCGCGCGAACGTCGCGAAGATCGAAGTGACCGGCGTGTACCCGCACGGCTCGTACCTGCGCATCTACGTGACGACCACCGCGCAGGCTGGCGTGTACCTGCCGTGCCCCGGCGTGACGGCTCCCGCGCTCACGGAGCGGTGATCGCGAAGCATCCCCTCGATGGGATCAACGCGTCGTCGCGTCGATCCCGGTCTTGAAGACGCGGCGCTTCAAGTAGTCCTCGAAGTTCTTCTGGAACTGCTCGACGGGAAGTCCGAGCACCGCAGCGAAGGCGTCCTCGAAGAGCGCGCCTTCCTGCATCGCCTTCATCAGCTCGATGACCTTCGCGTCGCTGTGGTGACGGAGCAGGAAGCGGAAGGCATGCAGCCCGATGCCGTAGACCTCGATCGCCTGTTTCTCTGAGAGCTCTTCTCCGTCGCGGAAGGCGTTGAGGTTGGGATTCGCCTCGAGCCACTTCGCGCTGTCTTCGAGGCTCGAGTACTCGCCCGCCTGTCCCGCGGTGGTGATCGCCATTCCTTCACGGAACCAGAGTGGGATGCCCTTCAGGTACCAGGTCTCGCGCGTGCCCGAGCGCTGGAAGAGGAGGCAATGCGTGAGCTCGTGCAGCACGAGCTGGTCGACGCGTGCCGTGTCCTTGCTCCACGTCGACGGCGTCTGGAAGATCACCTCGTCGTATTGGCCCCACGCCTTGAGCCACTCGAAGCCGCCGCGGTGCACCGCGGCCTCGAGATCGCCGTGGCTCTTCACCACGTTCACCGTCACGGGGGCGGTGAGTCCGCCCCAGCGCGCGAGGCCCGGCGTCGCCTTCTCGATCGCGGCTGCGATGAGCTTCGCGTCGCCGGGAGGGGCGTTCTCGTGAGAGCGCAGCACGAAGCGCTGACTCTGGACGGTGAGGGGAGTCTCGATCGTGAGTGCCTTGAGAGGACTGCAGCCCCACAAGAGCAGCAACAGCCAGAAGTGTCTCAAGCGGCGACTCCGAGGAGCGAGAGCGCGGCGGCTCCGACATCAGCGACGGTGCGAATCACGGGCAGCTTCGCTTCGCCGAATGAGAGCACCGCGACATTGTTCCGCGTGTGGCCGCGCGTGGAGAGATCTTCGACGTTGCCGTGATCGCTGCAGATGATGATCTTGGTATCCGCGGGCCGATGTTCGATCACTTCGCGCGCGAAGGCGTCGAAAGTGCTGAGCGCCTTCTCTGCAGCACTGAGATCCTGCGCGTGGCCCGCTTCGTCTGCGAGGTAGTGCTCGAAGAGCGTGAAGTCGGCGGCGAGGTGCCAGAAGATCCTCGCGGCTTCCTGGGGGCTGCGCGCGGGCACTTCGAGGTTTCTCCGCGCGCCCGTCGACCCATCGACATCGTGCGTGAGTCCTTCGTCGTTGCGCGCGTCGTCGAGCGTGCGGAGCGCGACTCCGCCGGCGGCCATCGCGAGGGTGCTCGCCGACGCCTTCAGTCTTCGCAGAAACCGCTCGGGGATCTGCAGGTCGTTTCCTGAACCAGCGCGGCGCTTGAGGCCCAGCGCGTCGAGGTACTCAGTCGGGTACGAGTTCGCGAACGTCGCGCTGTGACCCGCCTCGGTCACCCGGCGGACGATGGAGTGCGCGGCGAGGAGCTTCCTGAGCGGCTCGTTCGGGTAGCCGAGCACGTGACCGCCGATCAGGCTCGGCGCAGGTTTCGCAGTGAAGATCGCCGTCTGATTGCTGGCTGACTGAGGGCGGCCTGGAACTCCGAAGGTGGTGTCGACGTCGTGACGCTCGCCGCCTGAAGGAAGCGGGGTGCCGGTGCCGTCGTCGAATTGCGAGAGCAGGTAATCCGCGCGAGCGAGCGGGTTGGTGGCGCGATCGCGAGGGCCGACTCCGACGCCGTCCGTAAAGAGGATCGCCACGCGCATCGCTCAGTACTGTAACGCCCTGCACGAGGGATCAGGGGTACTCGTATTCGACGGCCAGCGTGGGCTTGTCGAAGGTGGACTTCGACGAGTTGAAGCGCACTTCGTCATTCGTCCCGGTCGCGTTCGTGCCGCCGTCGGCTGACTCGATGCCGAGGAAGGTGAGTCGCAGCTGCATGCGGCTGCCGCGAGAAGAGCGCTCGCCCCACTGACGCGAGGTCTGCTGGGTGACGTCGACGTTGCGCACTACCGGAAGCACTGAAGGTCCCGCGCTCACGCTCGAGGTATCGGACATCGGAGTCGGAATGAGGAAGGGCGGGAAGGGGATCACGATCACTTCGATGTGCGTGTCCGTTGGCATCGAGTAGTCGCTCGCGTCGAGCGTGGGCCCGTAGTTCACGCCTCCAGCGACCACGTTCGAGAACTTGGTGAACGGCGCGCCCGTGGTGCCGGTCTGGGTGATGTTGAGCGTCGAGCTCGAGATGCCCACCGTGTTCGCCGGGAGTTGAGTGAAGTCGAAGGTGAGGAACCCGCGCTGCTCGATGTTGCCCGCGAGCATGCCCACGTGCAGCGAGGTGTCGCTGGTGTTGACCATCCCGGCGTCGGTCACCGTGCCTTCGAGCGAGCCCACGACCTGGAGCGTCTGCGTCGCCACGCGAGCCACGCGGAAGTTCGCAGCGAGCTGCGTCTGCAGCGCGTTTCCGGAGACATCGCGCGCGCCGGTGCCGAGCTGCCAGTTCACCGTGTCGCCGTACGCGAAGCTGCTCGAGGGCGAGAAGATGAAGCTCGTCCTGGGCGTCGTGCCGCTGCAGGTGTCGATCGTGCTCAAGGTGCGAGCAGGAGAGACGAAGCTGAACGCCGCGCGCACGGATGCGCAGTCCATCGGCTCGGAGAAGGTGACCCGCACCTCCTGGTTCCGAGCTTGTCCCTGCGCGGCATTCGCAGGCGTGAAGCTCATCACCGTGGGCGGAATGCTGTCGGGCGGCACGGTGCTGAAGGTCCACGAGTACGGCGCGGGCAGCTGCAGACCTCCGTCGTCCATGCTCGTGGCGCCCGTGCCGACGCTCACGGTGTACGTCGTGCCGCGAGCCATCGTCCCCGTGGTGCAGCGGAACGACGTGTAGTTCGACTGCTGTGCGCAGTTGAACAGGCCCGCATCCGGGGTGATCGACATCGCGTTCACCACCGAGGCCCAGGTCATCTGCTTGTTGAAGGTCACCTGCACGTTGCTGACGAGCGGTTGATCGGTCGCTCCGTTCAAGGGGAGCACGGCGGTGATCTGCGGCACGGTTTCCTGCGCGGAGAGCGGCATCGCTCCCGTGGTGAAGTTGAGAACGAAAGGCGCTCGGAGCTGCAGCCCTCCGCTGCTCTGCGCGGACTGCAGCGTCAGCGTGTACGCCGTGTTCGCGGCGAAAGTGCCATCGGTTGCGGTGAGGCGCAGACGCGAGTTGCCCGACGACCAGGTCCACGTGATCGGCGTGGGCGGGTTCAGCGTGAGCATGGTGCTGCTCGGCTGCACGTTGTTGTTGAACTGCAGATCGATCGTCACGTCGCGCGGCACCATCGTCGCGCCCGCGTCGGGCAGGAACGAAGAGACCTCGAGCGCTGGAGCGAGCGGGGTGGCCGAGAGCGTGTTGCTCAGCGGGGAGAGTCCTCCGGAGTTGCGCGCGGCGATCGCGAAGACGTAGAGCTGTCCGTTGGTGAGCCCGGTGACCGTAAGCGCCGAGCTGCTGCTGGTGCGGATCATCGCGAGCGTGCTGACCGAGTCGCCGGCGTAGATCTCGTAGCTGCTCGCGCCGCTGACCGAGCTCCAGTTGAGCGCGACCTGCGCGTTGCCCGCCGTGGCTGTCTCGAGCGTCGGAGCAGGAGGCGGGGTCACCCCACCGCCGCCTCCCGACCCCCCGCCACTGCCGCCCCCCCGGGGTCCCCCCCCCCCACCCCCCCCCGTCGGTCCCCCGCGTCCAACCCCCGCGCAGCAACCC
>CBIHPJ010000410.1:0-8079 GCA_966211295.1 uncultured Myxococcales bacterium
GTTCCACGAGTGACTGCCTGCCTCAATGCTGAGAGGTCGTCGTCACGTCAACCCTCACCCCGACCCCCCTCTCCCGAAGGGAGAGGGAGACACTCGCCGGTCGCAGGCTTGCACTCCTTCGACGAATGAAGCCGGAGCACCGCAAGAGTTCCGTCGTGGTGTTGCTCGTCGACGTGATCAATCACATGCGTTTCCCCGGCGGCACTGAGCTCGCCCACCACGCCGCCTCCGCAGCCACCGCGATCGTCGCGCTCCGAAGCGCTGCACACCGCGCCCACGTCCCCGTGGTCTACGCGAACGACAACTTCGGTGACTGGACCGCCACCTCCGCCGAGCTGGTGCGCGACTGTTCGAAGGCTCGAAACCCGGGCGCGTCCTTCACCCGCAAGGTCCGCCCCACGCGCGGTGACTGCTTCGTCCTCAAGGCGCGGAACTCGGCCTTCTACTGCACCTCCCTCGAGCCACTCCTCGAGAGCGTCGGCGCAAAGACGCTCGTGCTCGCCGGCCTCACCGCCGACAACTGCATCCTCTTCACCGCCCACGACGCCTACCTCCGCGGCTACCGCGTGATCGTCGCCCGTGACGCCGTGGCCTCGCAGGACCACGAGAGCACGGCGCGCGCGCTTCAGCAGATGAAGACCTCGCTGAAGGCGCGCCTGCTTTCCGTCTCAGAGCTGGTGCTCAGCCGCCGGGGTTGAGCACCACCTTCACGCAACGCGGTCTTCTCCACCTCCCTCGAGCCGCTGTACGAGAGCGTCGCCGCGAAGACCCTCGTGCTCTCCGACCGATGCCGTCGCCTTGCAGAAGATGGAGAGCAGCGAGCGCGCCTGCTCTCTGTCTCAGAGCTGCGGCTCAGGCCCAGGGGTTGAGCACTACCTTCACGCAGCTCTCCTTCTTGTCGTTGAACACCTTGTACCCGTGTGGTGCCTCAGTGAGCGGCAGCCGGTGCGAGATGATGTCGTCTCCCCGCACCTTCTTGTCGACGATGAAGCCCATCAGCTCGTCGATCAGCACGTGCACCGGCGCCTGGCCGAACTGAATGCGCACGCCCTTGTCGAGCATCTTCCCCAGCTGCACGTTGTCGTACGCCGTCCCGTACACCCCGAGCACGCTCACCCGCCCGCCGCGGCGCACCGCGCTCAGACACTTCTCGAGCGAGTCCGTGGTGCCCGCCTGCGCGTGCAGCACGTTCGACAGCTTCTTGAGCGGACTGCGATGCGCCTCCATGCCGATCGCCTCGATGCACACGTCGGCGCCACGTCCGCCAGTCAGCTCGCGCACCGCCTCCACCGGGTTCGTCTTCGTCGCGTCGATCACCGTCGAGCCGGCGGTCTCCCGCGCGCGCGCGAGCCGGTACTCGAGAAGGTCGATGCCGATCGCCTTCGCTCCCATCACCTTCGCGAGCTTCTGCGCCATCAGCCCGACCGGCCCGCAGCCCCACACCGCCACCGTCTCTCCGGGCTTCACGTCGGCCCACTTCAGCCCCGTGTACCCTGTGGGAAGAATGTCGGAGAGGAACAGCACCTCCTCGTCCTGCAGCCCGTCAGGCACCTTCCGCGGCCCGTAGTCAGCGAAGGGCACGCGGACGTACTGCGCCTGGCCGCCCTGGTACCCGCCGTACAGATCCGTGTACCCGAACAACCCGCCGCCCTTCTCCTTGAGCAGCCCACCTTCGGGTCCGTAGTTCTTCGCGTTCGAGGTCTCGCACTGCGTGGGCTGTTTGTGCTCGCAGAACCAGCACTGCCCGCACGCGATGGGGAAGGGCACCACCACACGATCGCCGCGCTTGAGCGAGCTCACCTGGGAGCCCACCTCCTCGACCACACCCATGAATTCGTGCCCCAGCGCCATCGGGCGAGGCTGGGGAAAGAAGCCGTTGTAGATGTGCAGATCCGAACCACAGATCGCTGTCGCGGTGACGCGGAGGATCGCGTCTCGTGGGTGCAGAATCGACGGATCGGGGACCGTGTCGACGCGAACGTCATGCGCGCCGTGAAACACCAGTGCCTTCATGGAGAACTCCTCAGCTGTGAGTCGGAACCGCTGCGGGAAGTTGCGAACGACTCACTGAGCATTCGTCATGCCCGCGCAATCCATGGCGGCACACGCCTTGCTGCCCCACGAAGTGGGGGTACACACATGGAAGCGACCGCATTGCTGCGCAAACAGCACGAGCAGGTGATCCAGAAGTTCAAGCAGTTCGAAAAGTCAGAGAGTGAGGCCACTCGGCGCAAACTCTTCATCGAGATCGCAGACGCCCTGGCCGCGCACACCACGATCGAGGAGAAGCTCTTCTACCCGACCGTCTATCAAGGCGAAGAACTCCAGCACCTCCTCAAGGAGGCCGTGGAGGAGCACCTCACCGCCAAGCGCGTCATCAGCGACCTGTTGATGATGGAGGTGAGCGACGAGCAGTTCGAGGCGAAGGTGAAGGTGCTCCGCGATCTCATCGAGCACCACGTCGAGGAAGAGCAGAACGACATGTTCCCGCTGGTGAAGAAGATGCTCTCGCGCGGGGAGCTCACCTCGTTGGGTGAGGAGATGGAGGAGATGTTCGACCAGCTCATCACCACCGAGCCCCGCCAGAACGTGCCCTCCGAGACGACTCGCGCCGCTCAGCTGCACTGACCGTTCAACTCTTGGTGGCGCCGTGGCCAGGTCGAACCTGCGCCACGGCGCCACGCCATCTCGCCTCACCGGGACCATCATGCGAAACCATCATCCGCACCCGCATCCGCATCAGCCGCAGCGACGTGGTCAGGCCAGCAGGCAGCGCTCCCAGGCGAGCCGGCAGCCGCAGCACGGAGCTCCCGTGCGTCCGCAGTGGCGAAGCCAGAGCGCAGACTGGGAAGAAGATGACGTGAGCGGCCACGCGCAACAGGAGGCCTTCCAGGGCTTCGATCAGCACTGGGCGCATGGCGAGAGCGAGCCGTGGGCTGAAGAGGACGAAGGCTTCTTCGGAGGTCAGCCGAGCTCGGGTGAGATGTACCCGAATGGTTACGGCACCAGCGGCGGCTACGCGGGGGGCGGCGGGGACTATTACGGGCAGGGTTCGCGCAGCGGCAACTTCGGGCAAGGGGGCTACGGAACGCACGCGGACACCGGGCCTGCGGGCATGGGCTTTCTCCGCGGTGACACGCAGCGCCGCTACGCGCCGGGACCGAAGGGGTACAAACGATCGGACGAGCGCATCAAGGAAGACGTGAGCGATCGCATCTCGCAGATGAACAGGGTCGACGCGAGCGACGTGGAGGTCGCGGTGAAGGGCGGCGAGGTCACGCTGACGGGCACGGTGCCGAACCGGATCATGAAGTGGCAGCTCGAGAACATGATCGACACGGTGGCGGGCGTGACCGAGGTGCACAACCAGCTCCGCATTCGTCGCGACGAGGCGAGCACGTCAAAGCACCGCTGACCCATTCTCCCTCTCCCTGCGGCAGCGGGGAGAGGGGCAGGGAGAGGGGCGTACTTCGCTCGCGGTGAGGGCTAGACCGAGCGCTCCATCCACTGCCGCGCGGCGCGAATTCCCGTCTGCAGCGCGCCGTGCACCGTGCCCGCGTGCCCTTCGCCGTGAGTGTGTTCTCCGGCGAAGAAGAGGGTGCGCTCGATCGGAGTGGCGAGCGCCTCGAACGTGGGCACCTGGTTCACCGGCACGACCAGATAGCCGCCGCGAGCGAACGGATCCTCTCCCCAGTCGACCACGCGCCAATCGGCGACCAGGCGGCTGAGATCTTCGACGCCGAACGAACGTTCGAGAGATCCGAGTGCGAGGCGCGCCCTCGCGAGCGGATCCTTCTTCGCGCTGAACTTCCGCGCCTTCGGCCCCGCGGCCCAACCGACGAGGACGGGCGAGTTGAGCGGGCGCCGCCTCCACCACACGGGGACGTCGCCTTCGATCGCGTGGAGGAAGGTGAACTCGCGCAGGCGAGTCCGCTCCCAGAACGGCTCGCGGAACCGGAAGATGAACTTCACGATGTTGCCCATCGCGAGCTTCCGCGCGCGCGTGAGAATCGGCGGAACTGGACTGAAGCGAACCGTCCCCGAATTGAGAACGCCGAGGGGCAGGGTGACGATCGCGGCTTTCGCGGTGAACTCGTGCTCCGCTCCGAGCGCATCGTGGGCGAGAACGGTGACGCGTTTCGGCCGCCAGGTGATGCCGGTGACCGTCATCGATTCGAGAATCGTGAGGCCCTTCGCCAGCACCCGCGGGAGCACGTCGTAGCCACGCGTGGGGCGAAACAGCCGCTCACCCGAGACCTCGTCGGAGCCCTCGCTCTCGCGCGCGAGGAAGTTGGTGCTCACCGTGTGCGGATCGGCTGCGTAGAACCCCTCGACGAACGAGCGAGCGAACTCGCGGTCCTTCTTGCTCCCATGCCTTCGAAGAAACGCGCTCGCGGTGGTCTCACGCCCTTTCATCTGGCCGAGCAGCTCGAAGGCGGCGCTGGTGGACTGATCGGCGCGGTGGCGGCGCCCCTTGGTGAACGCCCAGTGCTCTCCGTCGGCGTCACGGATGCGAAGGCTGAAGCGACCAGGCAAGTGCAACCGGCGCGGGAGCCCGTGCAGGAACTCGGCACCGAGCTCGATCGGATCGTGCCAGTCCGGATCATGAAGCGTGTGGATGCGGCCGCCGATGCGCGCGCGGGCCTCGAGCACGATGGTGTTCACGCCGGAGCGGCTGAGCTCTCTCGCCGCGGCGAGCCCCGCGACTCCAGCGCCGAGAACGAGGACGTCCGTCTTCATCCACGTGACCTCTGCAAGATGTGCCTCCCAGAAGAACAGCGGTGGAGCTCGAGAACGGTCGCAACGAAAAGGCTACTGAATCGCCATTTTGTAGCGACCGTTTCCCGAGTTCGCCGAGTGCACTCAATCCGTCGGCAGGAAAGGGCCATGGAGTCGCCAATTTCTGCCACCCGTTTCACGGGAGCCAGCCGCGTGAGGACGTCGCGCGTCGCCGACCGGCGTTGTTGAGTCGAGACTCGGTTCGGCCGCGCGGGCAGAAACAGTTGGTACCCAGACGGGATTGAGTCCCGATTCTGTAGCGACCGTTTGGGCCACGGCCACAGCGAAGGGACGCAGAGAGAAGGGACGCAGATGCCCGGAGTGCGCTCGGCAACTGCCGCGCTTGTTCCCGGGTGACCCCACGCACACTCGCGACCGGTGGCCGCTGCGTTCTGCCGAGGGCGCTAATGGTTGGTACGCCGGTGCCGCTCATTTCAGCTCCATGACAGGGCGACGCCGCACCGCCAGCCCCGAGTCAGTCGTCTTCGTCGTCAGGAGAAACTGCTCGAGGCGGCGGAGCGATCACGCCATCCATCGCGGACTTTCCGTGGATCGAGATCTCGGTGCCCGGAGGAACCAGCCCGCAGGTCTGCCACTTGCCCAGCACGTACTGCCGCCGCTTCTCGGCCCGCGCGGCGTTCTTCGTTGGGTCATAACGCGCCGGCCCAGGCGCCAGTCCGACGAGCAGCGCAGACTGCGCCGAAGTGAGCTCGCTCAGCGGTCGCCCGAACCATGCTTGTGCTCCCGCCTCGAGTCCGGTCGCGCCACGCCCGAGCCAAACCTGGTCGCCCTGCATGCGCGCCAGTTCGTCCTGGTCGAAGCGGCGTGTGAGCCACCACGTCAGCGCCCATTCGCGTGGGATGCGGTCGAGCGTTCGGAACGCTGTACCCATCAGTTGGCGTCGCGCGATCACGTTCGCGGTGCGCCCCTCGACACAGGCCAACCCTCGGTGCGCGAGGGTCGGGGCCACCTTCGGCGCCCGCGGTCGATCGACGTCGCGCAGCACCCACGCGATCACGCCTTCACTCGCCGACCAGGCGAGAAGGGGGACCGCGATCAGCGTGGCCAGCAAGACACGAAGAGCGCGCACGGCGCGGAATCTGAGCAACCCGCATGCCGCGCTGTAGAGTCGCGATGTGACTGGGAGGGCGCTGGCTCTTTGCGTGTTGATCGCCGCTTCGGCCGCGCGGGGAGCGTCGAACGAGCCGCGCCACTACAGCGCTCCGTCGAATCGGTTCTGGCACGCGGTGTTGATCGGCGCGACCGGCCTCGCGCTCGCTGGTGGGTACACCGCGGGCGCGTTTCTCACGGGTGACCAGCCCTCGGGTCAGGCGCTCGCGGTCACTGGTGGAGTGATCGCAGGTGGCCTCGCGGGCGCGACGCTCGCTCTCGCGCTCGGCGCCAAGCGCGACGATCCGGGATCGCTCGTGGGGTACATCTTGAGACCGGTGTTGTGCGGAGTGGCTGGCGCAATCATCGGCGGGCTGCTTGCTGGGCTTGGATCACGAGAGCCGGGCACGTTGAGGACGGTGACTCACGTCGTGGTGGTCACGTTCTTGATCGGTGAGACGGTGGCGCTCGAGTACGCGCGGCTTGGGCCGTTCTGAGTCTCTGCGAAGTGCGCCCCTCACCCCGACCCTCTCTCCGCTGGCGCAGGGAGAGGGAGGCCACTAGCGCGGGGCTTCGACGCGGATGTTCGTCTTCACCGATCGCGAGATGAAGCACTCCTCGTGCGCGCGGTGATGGAGCTCTTCGATCTGCGCCTCCGTCGGCTGCTTCTCACCACTGAACTCGATGCGCGGTCGCAGCACGATCTCGGTGATCCACTGGCCACCACCTTCGTTCGCGAGCAGACCTTGCGCCTCGTCCACGTACGACTCCGCCACGAAGCCGTCGTTCGCCGCCAGAAAGAGAAACGTCAGCATGTGACAACTCGACACCGACGCGATGAACGCCTCTTCAGGATCCACGGCGTCATCGACCGTCCACGGCTTGGGCACCACCGAGGGCGAGGCGGCCGCCTTCACCTCGATGCCGCCGTCGAACTTCCACCGGTGCGTGCGGAGGTACTTCTTCCGCGAGAAGTCGCCTTCCTTCTTCCACTCCACCGTCGCGCGATGAGTCGACATGCACCGCGTATAACAACGATCATCGAGCGACGATCGGCACCGGCTGCGGAAAGCGCGGAGTCACCACGCGTTGCCCGACGATCTCCTTGAAGCCGGTCTCGACCGCCGGCCACTCGTTGTGCACGTAGACCTCGCGGCCAGGGGTGCTCCAGTGACAGCTCACCACCCCGATGTAGATCGCCTGGTCCGTGGGCTTCGGATCGATCTCGAGCAAGGTGTGACAGCCCGCCTCGTACAGCGTGATCTCCCGATGGTTGTACCCAACCATCTCGCTCGACGAATCGACGATCGCGAAGACCGCGCGCAGGTACATCTTTCTGCGCGGTGCTGCGACGGCGAAGGGCTGACCCGGCACCGAGGCGAGGTAGATGTCTGCGCCTCTGAAGTGCTCGTCGATCGGCGTGTTGGGCTCGTACGTGAAGAGCAGATTCATGCGCCGCATGAAGCCCGCCGGATCCGCTCCGACGTTTGCGCGCAAGGTCACGTGAGGCACGAAGTCCATGCGGCCGACGAGGAGCACCTTGTCGTCGGGCACGGTCCCTCCCGCGCGGACCACATGCATGTGCGGCATGCAGCCAGACGACACGAGCATCACGACCAACCACCGCGCACCGCGCATGACTCCCCCGATCGCCGACAAGATGCAGCTTAGTCAGCGGCGCGAATGTAGAGAGCCCCCATGTCGCGCATCCCCGGGCTCGAGGTCGTTCGCTCTTCCGTCGAAGGTTACGGCGTGGTCGCCACCCGCCACTTCCGCAAGGGCTCGGTGATCACCAACGTCGACGGAGTGCTCTGGCGCGCCAAAGAGAAACGCGACGACAGGTACTCGCTCATTCTCGAAGACGGCGTGTTCTTCGACATGGTCGATCAGACGCGCTGGGTGAATCACTCCTGCGAGCCCAACGTGGTGGTCGAGGCCGGAGTCACGCGCAACGGCAACGGCTGGGCGCAGCTGCAGGCGCTCAGGGAGATCAAACCAGGCGAGGAGCTCTTCTACGACTACGCGCTCCCGCCTGAACTGAAGGAGCGATGCCGCTGCGGCGCCCGCACCTGCCGCGGGTGGATCGTCGAGGCTGCTAAGGCACCACGAAGGTCTCCTTCACGCGCTTCGACCAGGTGAAGTACGCGAACCACAAGATGGAGAGGAGCGGCGGAATCACGAGGTCCATCC
>CBIHPJ010000411.1:0-8078 GCA_966211295.1 uncultured Myxococcales bacterium
GGTGGAGCGAAGGACACCTTCGTCAGTGGCGAAGCGGTCATTCGCGCGTGGAAAGAAGGGCTCGGGCTGGTGCCGATCGAGAGCGGTGGTTGGGCTCCGTTACCCGCGGCGTGGCTCGACACGCACGGCGCTCGCGTGGCTGCCCTGCTCGAGGCGCGTTCGGAGAGCGGCACCATCGCCAATCACGCGTTGCCTCAGCTCGCCGAGCTCTGTCAGCAGATGGAGAGCCCTCCTCCTCCGGGACTCGATCGCCTGCGTCCGCTCGTCGAGGGCTTCGATCGACTTCCTTCCGCGAGTATTCCCGATGGGCTCGAGGCGACGCTCCGTCCGTATCAGCGGCACGGTGTGAATTGGCTCGGCTTCCTCAAATCCGCGGGGCTCGGCGGCGTGCTCGCCGACGACATGGGTCTCGGCAAGACGCTGCAGACGATCTGCGCGCTGGAGAAGGGCTCGCTCGTGGTGTGTCCGACGAGCGTGCTGCCGAACTGGAAGGCGGAGCTGAAGCGCTTTCGTCCCTCGCTCACGGTGAACGCGTACCACGGGCCGGGGCGCTCGCTGACCGACGCGGATGTGACGCTGACGACCTACGCGCTCCTCAGACTCGATGCCGACGCGCTCGCTGCGAAGGAGTGGCGCGTGGTGGTGCTCGACGAAGCGCAGGCGATCAAGAACCCCGACAGCCAGGCCACGCGCGCGGCGTATCGCTTGAAGGGTGGCCTCAAGCTCGCGGTGTCCGGCACGCCGCTCGAGAACCGGCTCGAAGAATTGTGGAGCTTGATGCACTTCACCAACCCGGGACTCCTCGGGGGGCGAAGTGACTTCAACGCGAAGTACTCCGAGAAGATCGAGCAAGGCTCCGCGGAGACCGCGCAGGCGCTGCGCAAGAAGCTCGCTCCGTTCATCCTGCGGCGATTGAAGAAAGAGGTCGCGCCCGAGTTGCCCGCGCGCACCGAAGCGATTCGCTTCGTCACGCTCGAAGAGAAGGAACGCGCGGTCTACGACGCGGTGCACGCCGCGACGCGCGCCGACGTGGTGAGCCTGCTGCAGGGTGGAGGGAGCGTGCTCAAGGCGCTCGAGGCGTTGCTCCGTCTGCGCCAGGCCGCGTGTCACGTCGCGCTGGTGCCCGGTCAGCAGGCGAAGACGTCGTCGAAGGTCGAGACGCTCGTGGAGTCACTCGTCAACGCGAGCGCCGATGGACATCGCTGCCTGGTGTTCAGTCAGTGGACCTCGATGCTCGATCTGATCGAGCCTGCGCTGAAAGCAGCGGAGCTCAGCTTCTCTCGCCTCGATGGTGCGACCGCGAATCGCGGTGAGATCGTCGAGCAGTTCCAAGCTCCGACGGGACCGACGGTGCTGCTGATGTCGCTCAAGGCCGGCGGCACGGGCCTCACGCTCACCGCGGCCGATCACGTCTTCCTCGTGGATCCCTGGTGGAACCCGCAGGTGGAAGCGCAGGCCGCGGATCGCGCGCATCGCATTGGTCAGGAGAAGCCGGTGTTCGTCTATCGGCTCGTCTCTCAGGGCACGGTCGAAGAGCGAATCCTCCAACTGCAGGAGAAGAAGCGCGCGTTGTTC
This sequence comes from uncultured Myxococcales bacterium, assembly GCA_966211295.1. GTDB lineage: Bacteria > Myxococcota > Myxococcia > Myxococcales > Myxococcaceae > Archangium_A. The sequence goes on from CBIHPJ010000411.1 coordinate 1,576, forward strand.
GAGGCTGCGCTCGAGGGCGGTGAAGGCGCAGCAGGCGGACTCACTCGCGACGATCTCCTCGCACTGTTCGACTGATGCTCTCGACGCGCGGCTACGAGCTCGTTCGCTCCGTCTTCGACGGTCAGGAGATCGGCACGTTGTTGTCGCATCTTCCGAGCGTGGAGCGCGGAGGCGTGCGTTCGCTGCTCGACGATCCACGGGTGCAGAACGTCGCTCGAGATTCACGACTCAAGCGGCTCATCGGTCCCGCGTTCTTCGCGGTGCGCGTGGTGCTGTTCGACAAATCTCCCGACGCGAACTGGGCACTCGGTTGGCATCAGGATCTCTCGATCGCGACGCACCAGCGTAGAGAGGTGAGCGGCTTCGGTCCGTGGACCGTGAAGGACGGCGTGCCGCACACCATCGCGCCTGCGAGCTTGCTCGCTGAGATGGTCACGCTGCGTTTGCATCTCGATGACTGCGGACTCGAGTCCGGGCCGCTGAAGGTGAAGCCCGGTTCTCATCTCGCGGGCCGAATCGCTGCGGACCAATTCGATCACTGGGGCGCCGAGGATGTCTGCGTGGCTGCGAAGGGTGACGTGCTGATCTTCAAGCCGTTGCTGCTTCACGCGTCGTCGTCTTCGACCTCGGACACTCATCGGCGAGTGCTGCAGATCGAGTTCGCCAGGACCGAGCTGCCCGCAGAGCTGCAGTGGCGCTGGCGGATATGACGAATTAGCGATGCTGATTCATGGTGTTTGTTTGTTAAGTGTATCTTGATATCGATCAAGCCCATGACCACCATGCGAGCGGCGCTGCGGCGGTACTTCGACGAGAATGGTTTCGGAGACGACGGCGGGTATTCAGCGGAGTGGGTCGACTTCAAACTCGGCCCGATTCCTTTCCCGCTGCCCAACACCGAGGCGCGCAAGAAGGCGGTGCGCTTCCATGATCTGAATCATCTTCTCACGGGCTACCGCACGGACCTCGCGGGCGAGTTCGAGATCTCCGCGTGGGAACTCGGCGCTGGCTGCAAGTCGTTCCACGCCGCGTGGGTGCTGAACATGGGAGGGCTCGCTGCGGGCGCGCTCTTCTTCCCGAAGCGCACGTGGCGCGCGTTCATCGCGGGCCGGCGCTCTGGCGGCGCGGCGTACGCACTCGATTACGACGAAGCGATGGCGTCCGAGCTCGACGCGGTGAAGCAGCGGCTCGGTGTTCGTTCCGAAGGTGAAGCCACCATCACCGACGCTGCGCTCTACGGATTCGGTGCGCTCGGCGGAATGATGACGGGCCTGATGATGATGGCGGTGCTGCTCTCGCCCGTGACGCTCGTGCTCTGGTGGAGAGGCCGCTCGCATCGCGCGATGCCCGCTTAAACTCGGCGCGTGACCAAGAAGCCGAAGACTGCGAACGACTTCAAGTGGGACATCCGCGAGCTTCAGAAGAAGCTGAAGAAGCTCGGTGTGCCGCCGCCTCCGCCGAAGGGGAAGCCGGTGCTCCCCGAGATCATGAAGCCGGGGAAGTTCTACGCGCACCCCGACAGCCTCGCGAAGTTGGAGGCGTATTTCGCGCAGCTCACTTCGGTCTTCGAGGCGCGGAGCAGCAAGTGGACTCCCGACGCGTTCCTTCACAACGTGCTCGCCGCCGCGTCGGCGCGCGCACCGAAGAATGAACAGCTCGAGCGGTGCCTGATGCCCACATGAACGACGCGGTGAATGCGCTGGCCGAGCGGGGAGTGTCGTAGCGCGGCTCCGTCACTATGCATTGGCGCAAGGAGGGAGCCCATGCCCCAGCCAACTCACCCGGGTGTCTTCGTCGGAAACTCGAGCACGGCGATGGTTCGGTACCAGGTGCTCGACGTCGATCGCTCGGTCCACTTCTACACGCAGCATCTCGGGTTCACGGAGCAGCGACCGGCGCCCATGCTCGCCATCGTCACGCGCGGTGCGCTCCAACTCGTGCTCAGCGGCGCGGGAAGTTCGGGATCTCGCAACATGCCCGATGGCACTGAGCAGCGGCCCGGCGGCTGGAATCGCATCGTGATCTACGTGGACGACCTGCAGGAGGAGATCGACGACCTCCAGTCCGCCGGCGTGCACTTCCGCAACCAGCTGGAGCAAGGCCCCGGGGGAAAGCAGATCCTCATCGAAGATCCCGACGGAAATCCGATCGAGCTCCACGAAGCGCCGGCGCTCCAGGCGTAAGCGTCAGAACGAGTCACTCAGGAGGCGCTGAGCAAATCGTTGAGTCGCTGGTGGCCCTCGGTGAACAGGTGCCACCCGTCTCCCACGAGGATCGTCTCGATGCGCGGATGCAGCTCGAGCACGCGCTTCATCGACTGCACCGCGGCAGCCTTATCGGCGAGCTTCTGCTCTGGACTGAGCAGCATGAGGGAGTTCGCCCGGTGCGCGCGCACGAGGTCACCGGTGATCAACGTGGTGTCTTCGAGGATCAGCGCGAGCTCCCCGGGCGTCTTCGAGCCTTCAAGCTCGCGCACCACGAGCCCGGGAACGATCTCATCACCATCTTTGACTGAGCCGTCGCTCACGAACTTCTCGCGCTCAGCGTTGGGACCCAGCAACCGAGCGCCCGTCGCCTGCTTGAGCTCGAGCCCCGCGCGCAGATGCATGGAGTTGGTGATCACGATGATCGCCGCGCCACCGAGCTCACGCAGATGCGCGGTGTCGTGATCCGAGAGCGGCAAGGGATCGATCACCACGTTCCCGCCCGTCCGCACCCAGAGGACGCTGTTGAAGTCGATGTTCAGCGGCTCGTGGAACTTCGACCAGCCATACAGATCTTTGCGGTGCAGACGTTTCACAGGGACTCCTCAAGTTGCTGCGCGCTGTTGCGGCGCCTTGCCGTAGCGCATGACGACGTAGCCCACGATCGCTCCGACCAGCGCTCCCGGCAGCATGATCTTCCAGTAGTAGTCAGGACGCCCGTAATGCGTGGCGTTCATGTGCGCGACGGGGAAGGTGATCACCCCCGCGACGATCACGCCGATGAACGTGCTCCAGCGCGAGGAGGCGAGCTTGCGCGCGATCACGCCCACGATGATTCCCGCGATGAGGCCCTTCATCGCCGACCCCACCACGATGCCGCCGATCTCCGCGGACACTTCGGGTGAGGACACCAGCGCGGAGAGTCCATCGAGGACGCCCAGGCCCGCGCCCACCATCAGTCCAAGTACAGGTCGATTCATGATGTGCTCCTTGTTCGAGTCGAACCCTTGTTCACCGTCCGTGGGAATTCCTTTTTCGGAATCTTTTCGCCGTACGATTCTCCAGTCGTGACGAGCACTTCCTTCCCCCTGACCCAGCGCTCGGCGGTGCTGGGCGCGCACAGCGACGACCCGGTGGTGCGGGAGCGCTCGTGGTCGGCCCTCGTCTCCGCGTATTGGAAGCCCGCGTACAAACACGTGCGCATCAAGTGGAAGGCGAACGCCGACGACGCGCGCGACTCCATTCAGGGCTTCTTCGAGAAGGCCCTCGAGCGCGAGTTCTTCTCTGGCTACCAACCCGAGGTCGCGCGCTTTCGCACCTTCTTCAAGACCTGCCTCGATCGCTACGTGTCGAACGAGCTCAAGGCCGCCACTCGGCAGAAGCGCGGAGGTCCTGCCGCGGGACTCGCGTTCGATGACGCCGAGCTCGAGCTGGAGCGTGCGGGCGCCGCTGCCTGGGAATCTCCCGACGAAGCCTTCGAGCGTGAGTGGAGAAGACAGCTCTTCACCACCGCGCTGAAGATTCTCGAAGAGCGCGCGAAAGAGCAGGGCAAGCAGGCCGCGTGGATCGCGTTTCAGAAATACGATCTCAGCGAGCCACCGCGTCCGCGCTACGAGGAGCTCGCGCGTGAGCTCAACGTGCCCACCACCACCATCACCAACTACCTCTCGTGGGCGCGCGGCCAGCTTCGCTCGTTGGTGATGGAGCAGCTCGAGACGATCACCGCGACCGAGCAGGAGCTCAGCGTCGAAGCGCAGGCCGTTGGAGTGGCGTGATGTTCCTCTCCGACACGGTGGTGAATCACCTGCGCGAGGTCGCCTCGGAGCCGGACTTGAGCGGCACGCGCTACGAGCTCATCAAGCGCATCGGTCAGGGAGGAATGGGCGCGGTGTATCTCGCGCGCGACCTCGAGCTCGATCGCGAGGTGGCGATGAAGGTGTCGATCGCGAGCAGCTCCACCGAGCTTTCGGAGCGGCTCGAGCGCGAAGCGAAGTTCATCGCCCGACTCGAGCATCCCGGCATCGTGCCCGTGCATGACGTGGGCGTGCTCCCCGATGGACGCGTCTTCTACGTGATGAAGCTGGTTCGCGGAGAGCGGCTCGATCTCTGGGCGAAGGGTAGGGAGCTGCGCGAGCGCCTCCGCATGTTCCGCCGCGTCTGCGAGGCCGTCGCGTTCGCACACGCGCATGAGGTGCTGCATCGCGATCTCAAGCCCGAGAACGTGATGGTCGGCGCGTTCGGCGAGGCGCTGGTGATGGACTGGGGGCTGGCACGCTACTCGTCGGAAGCCTCGAGCGCCGGAGTGGTGATGGGCACGCCCGCGTACATGGCGCCCGAGCAGGCGCGAGGAGAGAACGTCACCTCGAGCGCCGACGTGTACGGACTGGGCGCGATTCTCTACGCGTTGCTCGCGGGCCGTGCGCCGGGGCCGAGGCCAGAGCCGCTCTCCCAGGAGATTCCTCCCCCGTTGATCAGCATCTGCTCGAAGGCGATGGCGGCGGCTTCGAACGATCGCTACGCGAATGCGACTGAGCTCGGTGACGAAGTCGGACGGTTTCTCGAGCAGGAACAGGTTCTCGCGCATCCCGAGACGATCGTCGAGAAAGTCGGTCGCCTCGTCTCGCGCAACAGCGTCGTGCTCTCGCTGGTCGGCGTGTACTTGCTCGTGCGGATCCTGCTGCTGCTACTGCCCGGGTAGTCCAACCATCGCGGCGACGGGGCGGTGATCAGACAGCCCTTCGCTCTCGAGCACCCGCGCGTCTTTCAAGGTCGCGTGCCGGGCGAGGAGATGATCGATGTCCGATCCTCCCGTGCCATCAGCATCAGGCCGAGTGCGGAGCGGATTCGGATCCGGCAACGACGAGATCTCCACCGAGGGCCCCGCGGCTTCCTCCACCACTCTGCGCCCCGCGTTGAAGTCACCGCCCATCACCAGCGGCGTCTGCGCATCGGCGAGCACCTGCGCCACCACCGCGAGCTGTGTAAGCGCCTTGCCGCCCCAGGTGAGATGCACGCTCGCGACCACGAAGCCGCCGGGAATTCGCACCATCACGAAGCCCTTGCCGTGATCGCTCTCGAACGTGTGCGCGCGCACCATGGTGGATCCGGAAGGAGCGATCACCACCAGGTGCTCTCGCGGATCTTTCAGGGTGCTCGCCATCTTCTGCCGCGGCATGCGCGGGTAGCAGTGATCGAACACGTCCCACTCCGGGAGCGCCTCGCGCAGCGCAGCGAGCACGTCGCCGCTCACCTCCTGCAACAACACCGCGCTGAAGCCTTCGCTCTTCAACGCGCGCGACACGAAACGCACCACGCCCTCGACGCGCTTCTCCTCCTGGGGCCACGCAGCGATCGCGGGATCCTCGTAGGTCTCTGCGTGCACGCGGTGGAGCACGTTCCACGTGAGAATCTTCACGGCTTGCACAAGCTCCAGGTGAGCTCGAACACGCCGCCACTCTCAGGACACGGATCCACCTCGAGGCTGCCGTTCGGGAACGCGTCGTCGGGCGCGAATTCCTGAAACGTCGCGGGTGCGCCGTTCAAGGTCGCGCTGATCTCCTTGGTGTCGTCGAGCGGCTCTCGCAGTCCCACGATGCAGCGCTTGTTCACCACGCGGCCGGCGATGGTGCGCAGCGTGGTCGCGTAGTTCTGGGTGCAGCGGGTGATGATGCCGCGGTCTCCGAACATTCTCGTGAACTGCGCGTAGCGCCACGACTCCGTGCCCGCGCAGCCGAGGAGAATCGAGCCCACCGTCATCGCCGCTCCGTCGGGCTTCACGGCCTTCACCTGGTTCGCGATGAAGGTGACCGACTGCGCGCTCGAGTCGTCTTCGTCGGTGAGGAACACCAACGCGAAGTCGGCGTCGGATCGAAGGAAGCCAGCGTTCTCATGCGTGGAGATCGGTGGTCGTAGCGCCGCCGAGGCTGCCGCGAGGCCCTTCTCGACACCGCTCCCTGCGATGCCCACGTTCACCATGGCCTGAAAGTTCACGGTCACGTTCGGGGTGGTGTGCGTGAGGAAGGGCGCCACCAATCGCCCTCTGCGCGCGGGATCGGTCATGTCGGTGGTGACCACGCCCACGTGAAAGTCGACCTGGTTGGCGAGGAACGTGGAGAAGAACGAGCGCAGGTTCGCGCCGAGCTGACGCTGGTCGTTGTCCATGCTGCACGAGTCGTCGATCACGAAGAGCACGTCGATCGGCCGGCGATCCATCTTCGGGATCACGTACGTGTCGACCGCCGCTGCGGTGCACGGCGGCACTCCCGCGTCGGAGCCGAGCGGCAGGCCAGTGTTCGGATC
>CBIHPJ010000412.1:0-8065 GCA_966211295.1 uncultured Myxococcales bacterium
CGAGGATCTCCAAGCATCGCGCACTCTCCGCTCGCCACCGATTCCACCCTGTGCAGGGGGGGGGGGGGGCCGCCGGCCGCCGCCCCCGGGGGGGCGGGGGGGGGGGGGGGGGCCCCCCGTCGCTTCCTTCCCTCATGGCTTCACCAACGTGACGACGAGTGAGTTCTCTCTGACGAAGTACTTCTTCGCGGCAGCCTGCACCTCGCGCGCGTCGATCTGCTCGACCTCCTTCGGCTGCTCGATCACGTAGTGCCAGTCGCCGATCAACGTCTGCGCACGGGAGAGCGCGTTCGCGAGGCCCGAGTTGGACTCGATGCTCCTCGCGAAGTCAGCGGTCACGCGATTGCGCACCTTCTGAATCTCATTCGCGCTCGCCAGCTCGGTCTTGAGCTTCTCGAGCTCGTCCCAGATCGCCGCCTCCACCTGCTCGGTCTTCACGCCAGCGAGCGGCGTGGCCGAGATGATGAAGAGGTTGTCGAAGCGGATTCCCGGGCCGGTGAAGACGCCGATGCCTTGAACCAATCGGTCCTTGAACACCAGGCGCTGCTGCAGGCGGCCCGTGTTTCCCTCACTCAGGAGCACCTGGATCACGTCGAACACGGTGTCATCGCGCGCGGGGGGAGCAGGCTTGCGGAACGCCAACATCAGCCGCGGCGCAGCATCGAAGGTGAGCTGGCTGCGGCGCTGAGCGCGCGAGGGCGGCTCGGAGAACACGGGCTCCGCGGGCTTCGGCGCGAGGGGGAGCGTGCCGAACGTGCGCTCGAGCAGCGGCTTCAGATCGGCCTCGGCGACATCGCCCACGATGCAGCCCACCGCGTTCGAAGCGACGTAGTGCGCGTCGAAGAACTTCTGCGCGCCCGACCAGGTCATCGCCGCGAGATCCGGCGCGTAGCCGACGGTAGGCCAGCGATACGGGCTCGAGACGAATGCGAGCTGCATCAACTCCTCGTACATCGCGCCGCTCGGGTTGGTCTCGATGCTGCGCAGGCGCTCCTCCTGAACCACCGAACGCTCCGTGTAGAAGTCGCGGAGCACGGGCGCGGCGAAGCGCTGTGCTTCCACCGTGAGCCAGAGCTCGAGCCGATTCTTCGGCAGACTCACGAAGTACGACGTCATGTCCTTGTCGGTGGTGGCGTTGAGTCCCACGCCGCCGTTCACCTGGTACAGCCGCGCGAGCGCGTTCTCGTCGAAGAGCAGCCCGTGCTTCTTCTGCAGCTCGGCGACCTTCGCAGCGAGCTCCTTGCCCTCGGGCGTGTTGGCCTTGCCTTTCCGTTGCAGCGTGGCGAGCGCGTCACCGGCCTGCTGCAGCTCCACGAGGAGCGGCTGCTCGGCGTTCCAGTCCTTCGCACCAAGCTTCGGCGTCCCCTTGAACGCCATGTGCTCGAAGAGGTGCGCCAGTCCGGTCGCTCCGGCCTGTTCATCGGCGCCGCCCACCCTCACCCGCACGAAGCCGGTGAACACGGGCGCTTCTGGCTTCTGCACGAGCAACCAGAGCATTCCATTCCCGAGCCTGATCTCTTTCACGCGCTCGGCGAGCGGAGCTTCTGCCCAGGCCGTGGTCGCGAGGCAGGCAGCCAACAGCAGCCCGAGTCCCCTCACTTGCATGGGACCTCGACTGCGACCTGCGTGTCCGAGCTTGGGATCTGCGCTCGCAGCGTGCCGGGATTCATTTTCACCTTCTTCTTCGCGGGACAGGTGAACTTCAGGACCAGCTCTCCAACGGGACGCTCGAGCACCGCATCTGGCTGCACGGTCTTGCCATCGACCGTCATCACGGTGCCCTTCTGCGCACGCACCACCACCTGCACCAGCCGAGACGGTTTCGGCGGCGCGACCTTTTGGACTTGCTCGACCTTCCCAGGCTTGGGCGCGGTCTTCTTCTCGCTGCTGTCGTCACCCGAGGACGCGAGCAGCACGATCACGAGAACGAGCACCACCAGCGCGGCCACGCCGAAGATCGCGATCATCACCTTCTGGCTGCTCGAGCGCGTGGTGACGGAGAACTCGTTCGCCTGATCCACCGTGGCGACATCGTCATCGGGATCGTTCGGCGCGGGACGCTTGATACCGGTGGGCGGACCACGCCGCGGCGGCGCGCGAGTGGAAGGCGCGGGAGGCGTGGGCTCAGAGGGCTCCGAGGGTTCTGATCGTTCAGAAGGCTCTGATCGCTCCGAGACCTCCGACCGCTCGCCCGAGACCTCCATCAGAGACCCTTGCGTCGCCTCGCCCGCGGACACCACTGAAACTTCGGGGAGAGATTGAAACGAAGGCATGGGCTCCGGCGTGGGCGGAGCGCTGATGATGCGATTGCGCGGAGGCGTCTTGATGGGCGGCGCCGGCTTCGAGGGCGGAAGATCCGGCACCGAGTCGAGGCCCGCGAGGGTGGGCACCAGCGGCTTGAAGACCTCGCCGACCTCAATGTCGCGCGCGCCCGACATGGAGACCACGGTGGAGGGCACGTCGTCGTCGATCACGCGCGCGCCCGTGATCTCGGCGGTCATCTGGAAGTCGCGCCGCTTGGTGATCTCCTCCTTGGGCATCGGCGCGGTGACTTCGGGTTCCCACGGGGTCGACGCTCCGGCGACGGGCGGAGGCCTCGACACCACGTTGTTGATCGACGAGCGAACTCGCGGCCGCTCCGATCTGGTGGGCGCGGTGACCTCGGCTCTGCGCTGCTCGCCGGTCTCGCGACGGCCCTCAGGCACCGGAGGTCCCGGGCGGGCATTGCTGCTGGGGATCGCCTGCGTGGCCTCTTCGTCGGCGAACGGGTTGTTCCCGCGCTGCGTGCTGGTGTCGGTGCGGCTCTCGACGCGATCGATCGGCGGCTTTTCTCGATCGCTCTTCGACTGCGCGTTCGGCGGAATGAAGATGCTGGTGCGCTCGCTGTCGTCTCCGAAGAGGCGCGAGACGTAGCCCTGCACGTCCTGGAACGTCGTCGGGAGATCCTTGCGGAGGAACTCTTCGAGGTCTTCGCGAATCTCCTCGGCCGACTGGTACCGATCCTCGCGGTCCTTCACGAGGCACTTGAGGATGATCTTCGAGAGCCCGAGCGGAAAGTCCTTCCGCACCTTGTGCGGAGGGTCGGGCTCCTCCATGCGGATGGCGTAGATCACCGCCTCGGTCGAGGTCCGGTAGAACGGGCTCTGACCGGTGGTGAGCTCGTACAGCATGGTGCCGAGCGCGAAGAGATCGGTGCGGTGATCGAGGGGCTCGGTGGTGAGCTGCTCGGGCGCGAGGTAGAGGAACTTCCCCTTGATCACGCCGGGCTTCGAGCGGCCCATCCACGCGGTGGCCTTGGCGATGCCGAAGTCGACCAGCTTCACGTCGCCCTTGAAGCTCACCATCACGTTCTGCGGGCTGACGTCGCGGTGAATGATGCCGAGCGGTTTTCCCGCTGCGTCCTTCGCGAAGTGCGCGTGCTGCAGGCCCTCGCACAGGCGCGCCACCAGAAACGCGCCGACGCCCGCGGGCACCACGCTCTGCCGCTCCTGTTCCTTCTGGAGCACGCGGCGCAGATCGATGCCGTCGACCCACTCCATCGCGATGAAGGTGGAGCCCTCGAGGTGCCCCAGCTCGTACAGCTCGACGATGCTCGGGTGATGGAGCGAGGCCGCGATGCGCGCCTCGTCGAGGAACATGCGGACGAACTCGGCCTCCTCCGCGAGGTACGGGAGGATCCGCTTCAGCACCACCATGCGATCGTTGCGCGTGTCCTTGGCGAGGAAGAGCTCCGCCATGCCGCCCACTGCGAGGCGTTTCAGCAGCAGGTACGAACCGAAGGGGATCGCGCTCTGTGGACCGGACGTCGGAATGGGTGGGCTCTCGTCAGTACGTGTAGAAGCCCTCGCCGGACTTCTTGCCGAGCTTACCCGCTCTCACCATTTTCTTGAGGAGTTGCGGCGGCCTGAAAGTAGGGCTGCCGGTCTCGGCGTAGAGGTACTCGGCGATGGCCAGGCGGATGTCGAGCCCCACCAGGTCGCCCAGCTCGAGCGGGCCCATGGGGTGGCCGTAGCCGAGCTTCATGGCGCGATCGATGTCGGCGGCGCTGGCGACGCCCTCTTCCACCATGCGGGTGGCCTCGAGACCCAGCGCCACGCCCAGCCGTGACGAGGCGAAGCCCGGCGAGTCCTTCACGACGATCAGCTCCTTCTTGATGGCTGCGCCGTAGACCTTCACTGCCTCGATGGTGGCGTCGGTGGTCTGGAAGGCGCGCACCACTTCGAGCAGCTTCATCAGGTGCACGGGGTTGAAGAAATGGAGCCCCACCACCCGGCCCGGGTTGGTGGCCGCCGCGGCGATCTCGGTGAGCGACAGCGAGCTGGTGTTGGAGGCGAGGATCGCGTCCTGCGAGCAGATCTTGCTGAGGGATCGGAAGAGGTCCTGCTTCATCGCCATCTTCTCGGGGATGGCTTCGATCACGAGCTCGCAGTTCTTGAAGGCCTCGTGCGAATCGACACAGGTGATGCGCGCGAGCGCGGCGTCGCGATCGGCCTGGGACACCTTGCCCTTGCTCACGCCGACCTCGAGGTTCTGCTGAATCTTCGCCTTGCCGGCCTCCGCGGCCGCGAGCGTGACGTCGTAGAGCTTCACCTCATAGCCGGCGGTGGCCGAGACGTGCGCGATGCCGTGGCCCATGGTGCCGGCGCCGACCACTCCGACCTGCTTGATCGTGATTGGGAGACTCATGCAGCGGCGGACTCAAGCTCAGCTATGGTGCGCGCGCCATGACGTTCGCGCTCCTGCTCGCTCTCACGCTCGCCGCCGAAGACGGGGGTGCCACTCCTCCGAATCCCAGCGGGAGCACGACGCGGCCGAGCCTGCTGCGCACGGCGAAAGTGACGCGCGCTGATGGAGCGCCGTTCGCCGCGCGCCTGGGCGACGGAGTGGCCTCGACCGACGGCGACGTCTGGGACAATCCGCGCGCGGCAATTCTCGCGGCGACGGGCGTGATCGAGTGGGACCTCGAGAAGGTCGAGCGCATCGCGGCGCTGCGCATTCAGGCCGACAACAACGATCGCTACATCGTGAGCGGCAGCATCGACGGCGCGCGCTGGACGCCGATCTGGATCGCGCAGCCGGTGGAGTTGCCGGGAGTGCAGACGCGCACCTCACCTGAGCTGACGGCCGAGGCGCGGTTCCTGCGGCTGACCGCCGAGGGTGGTGACTCGATGTATTCGATCACCGAGCTCGAGGCGTTCGACAGCACCGCTTCGCTGGTGGGCGCGCAGCTGGAGCGCGTGTCACCTCCCCCTCCGCCGCCTCCTGCGCCGCCGCCGCCGTTCGATAGCGGGTTCCTCGTGGTCTTCGCGGTGACAGGAGCGCTCGTCGCGTACTTCTGGATGACGATGCTGCGGAACCGCCGCGCAGCGACGCCGCCTCCTGAGCCGCCCGCGTCGAAGTAGGTCATCCCGCCCTATCTCCCTCTCCCTGCGTCAGCGGGGAGAGGGTCGGGGTGAGGGGCGTCTTCGCCTACTGCTGACGAAGATCTCAGCCCGACTTCCGGCGGTAGTGCAGCGTCAGCTGGCCGGACTTGAGGCGGTTGGTAGAAACGAGCTCGAGGCTCCGCGAGGGCTGCAGGCCATCGAACAACCTCGGCCCATGGCCGGCGATGACCGGGTGCACGACGAGACGGTACTCGTCGATCAGCCCCATTTTCTCGAGCGAGGAAGCGAGCATCGGGCTCCCCACGAGCACGCCTTGCGGAGTCTTCTCCTTCAGCGCGATCACGGCGTCACGCAGATCTCCCTCGAGCCGGATGGTGTTGTTCCAGGGGAAGTCGCGACGCGAGGAAGAGACCACGTACTTCGGCTTCACCTCGAGCTTGCGCGCCCACTGCAGCATCGCGCGCGGCGCGTTGTCGTCACGTGCGATCGCCGGCCAGGCGCTCTCCATGAGCTCGTAGGTGACGCGCCCCCAGAGCATCGCCCCGGCTGAGCTCATCAGCTCCGACCAGTAGTCGTGCAGCTCGTCGTCAGCGATCCCCTCGCGGTGGTCGCAGCAACCGTCCAGCGTCACGTTGAGTCCGAAGGTGAGGAGTCCCATGGTCACTTCTTCCTTTTCTCGAGGAACGCAGCCATGCGCGCGTGCTTCTCGGGCGAATCGAACAAGAGCCCCTGCCCCACCCACTCCATCGGCGCTGCGTTCACTTTCGCTGCTGCGTTGAGCGAGACCTTCGCGACCTGAACTGCGAGCGGAGCGTTCGCTGCGATCTGCTTCGCGATTCGCATCGCCTCCGACTTCGCGTCGGTCTCGACGAGTGACTCGAAGAGTCCCCACTGCGCGGCCTCGGCCGCGTCGACGATGCGGCCGGTGTAGATGAGCTCCTTCGCGCGGCCGAGCCCCACCAGCCGAGGGAGACGCCAGGTGCCACCCGCGGAGGGATAGATGCCCAGGGTGACCTCGGGCATTCCCACCTTCGCGGTCTTCGAGGCCACGCGCAGATCGCAGGCGAGCGCGAGCTCGAGCCCACCACCGAGCGCGTAGCCATCGATCGCGGCGATGGTCGGGCGCGGGAAGTCCTCGACCACCTGCAGCATCTTCTGCGTCCACCCGAGGAAGGCCTGGGCGTGCGTGCGCTCTTTGAGCTCGGCGATGTCCGCGCCGGCGGCGAACGCCCTGCCACCTGCTCCGCTGATCACCACCACGCGCACGTCGTCTTGCGCGGCCCAGGTGTCGAGCGCCGCGGTCACGCGATCGCAGACCTCCTTGTTGATCGCGTTGCGCACCTCGGGGCGGTTCAACTCGAGCGTTGAGATGCCGTCGGAAAGATTGGTCGTAATCATGCCCTCACCCCGACCCTCTCCCGAGGGGAGAGGGAGACAACGTGCCCACAAAAAAACAGCGACGCGCCCCACTGAAGGAACGCGTCGCGTGCTCAGACGACCGAACTTCTTACGGCGTCAGATCGGCGCAGTCCGTCGGGTACAGCACGTTCGTGTAACCGGCGTCCGCATCCGGCGGCACGGTGCCGCGGTTGGCGAAGCAGTTGAAGATGTCGGTGCCGCCATCGACGCACGACGCGAACGTGTACGTGTCCCAGACGCCAATGATGCCGTTGGGGAACATCACGGTGCCGCCGTCGAGCACGATCCACCGCTGGTCGCAGTGCGAGCGACCGCCGTCCTCGAGGGACGCGTTGTCGAAGGTGCGGAAGTCGTTCACCAGCACGCCGTTCGAGAGGCGGTAGCCGTAATAGGTGGTGTCGCCCGCGTCGGCCGTCACCCGGTGCAGCGCTTCGGGGGTGGCGTCGCTGATGGTGAGCGGGCCCGCGATCTTGATGCGCGCGCCCTTGAGCGCCTGCTCAGCACGGAAGCCACCGTTGTTGCCGAACGTGATCGGCTGATCGACGACGGGGAGCGGAGCCATGGTGCCGGTCTTCGTGATCACCAGCGGCTCGCACGCGGGCGCCGACGAGAGCTCGCAGACGTAACCCGAGGGGCGGTTGGGGATGTAATCGAACTCAGACTTGACCACCGTGCGGTAGCCGGTGCGCTGATTGAAGCCGGACTCGAAGCCGATGACGCCCGAGATGTTGAGCACGTCGCCGACCTGCGGGAAGTAGTCGACGTCACGGTCGCAGCGGAACTTGCGCACCCAAACGCCGTTCTCGGCGTTCGCCGGATCCGCGACCCAGAAGTCCGCGGTGACGCCCTTGCTGGTGCCGCCCGCGCAGGCGGTCGACGCCGCCGAGGGGCGCGCGAACGAGACAGCCGTCACGACCACACCCTGCAGAGCGACCTGGTGCGGGTAGCTGGTGCCCTTCGCCTCGCCAACCGTGGTCGGGATGCCGCCGTCGTCGGTCGAGCCGCCGCCGGTGCCACCGCCCTGAGAGCCGCCCGTGCCGCCACCCTGGGCGCCGCCGGTGCCTCCGCCCGTGCCGCCACCCTGCGAGCCGCCACCCGAGCCACCGCCCGTGCTTCCGCCACCACCACCGCCAGGAGCGCCACCGCCCGTGGGGGGACAGGCGATGCCGACGCAGCCGGCGTCAGGCGTCGGCTTGGGGCGCGGACACCCCATCAGAAGAACGACTGCAGCTCCCACGATCATCGAACGGAACATCATTGGT
>CBIHPJ010000413.1:0-8063 GCA_966211295.1 uncultured Myxococcales bacterium
AGAGCGAGTAGTCCCAGACCCACGAAGAGCAGGGCGCCCATCGGAGCCGTCGCGCAGCTGCAGCCGCTCGCAGCTGGTTTGCACAGGCCGCTCTCGCACGAGTCTCCGGCTCCACACGTCGCGCAGATCGCTCCGCCGGTGCCACACGCGGCTTCCGTGTTGCCCGGTTCGCAGCGACCCAGCACGCAGCAGCCCGCGCAGGACGTGGGTCCGCACGTGCCTCCGCTCGTACCTCCACCAGTCGCAGGGGAGCCGCCTCCGGTCGCACTTCCTCCGCCGCTCGCACCTCCTCCGCCGCTCGCAGTTCCACCACCGCCGCCAGTCGCGCCGCCGCCTCCTCCGCTTCCTCCACCCGTTCCTGCGTCGACACCTGCATCCGGCATCGGCTGCCCCGCATCGGGCATCACGATCCGCAGAGCGGCGCACTGGTAATAGAAACAGGGCGGCGCGTGCGACGACATGAACTGCATCACCTGCAGCTTGCAGTTGTCGCAGCTCATCATCGGCACCGTGATCGTCGTGGAGTACGGCGACATGGTGCTCGAGTGCGGAAAGAGCCCATCGACCAACGTCGGGTAGCTCACCGGTGATTCGATCGGCGCGCTCACGCAATTCGTCCCCGCGGTGTTGAGCGTGGGAATTGGAGTGCTGAAGTCGCCATCGTTCATCGCGATGCCGATGCGGAAGTGGCCGGGGTGTGGAATCGGCTCGGTCCACGACACCGTGAGCTGCGATCCCGCCATCACCGTGGTGACGATGCCGGTCGCCACGCCTGCTCCGCCGCAGGGCTCCGACTTGTTCGGGCCCCCGTACATGTCGGTGACCTGAAAGCTCCCGGGGCTGGTGAGCTTGATGTGAGCGAAGGCGGGGAGGGCGACGATGCAGACGGCCAGGAGCGCGCGCATTCGGCGAGTGTTACACGCGAGGTCGAAATGTCTGACAGTTTGATCGAGCTCAGCGGCTGGGGCCTCTACCCGAGATCGCGCGCGACCCTGCGCGAACCAGAGACGGTGGACGGCGTGCGCGCCTTGCTCAGCGAACGCGGCACCATCGCGCGTGGACTTGGCCGCAGCTACGGCGATCCGGCGATGAACGATCATCGCCTCGTGGTGGGCATGACGCGGTTCGATCGCGTGCTCGCCTTCGATGCCGCGACCGGCGTGGTGCGCTGCGAGGCGGGCGTGTCGCTGTCGCGCTTGATCGAGCTCTTCGCACCTCGAGGGTGGTTCCCGCTGATCACTCCGGGGACTCGCCACGTCACCGTGGGCGGCTGCATCGCCAACGACGTGCACGGCAAGGCGCATCACGCGCAAGGGTCCTTCCTCGAGTCGGTGCTCTCGTTGCGAATGCTGCTCGCCTCTGGAGAGGTGGTCGAGCTCAGTCGCACCTCGCAGCCCGAGCTCTTCTCCGCGTGCTTCGGCGGCATGGGCCTGCTCGGCATCATCGTCGACGCCACGCTCCAGCTCCGAAGAGTGAGCACCACCTGGTTCAAGCAGCGCGCGTTCGTCGCCGATTCACTCGAGGCGCTGCTCGAGGTGATGGCGGAGCAGGACGAGCGCTTCCCCTACTCGGTAGCGAACATCGATCCGCTGGCCACGGGGCGTGCGCTGGGCCGGGGCGTGCTCACCGTGGGCGATCATGCCGCGCTCGAAGAGCTGCCGAAGAAGTTGGCGAAGCGCGCGCTGGATCCCGGCGGCAGCTCGTTGGTGGACATTCCCATCGAGCTCCCCTCGTTCACCATCAACCCGCTCACGTTGCGTGCGCTGCACGCGGTGATCAAGCAGGTGCTCGCGCGTGGCGCGCCCTTCGTGCACGCGGATCAGTTCTTCTATCCGCTCGACGCGCTCACGAATTGGAACCGCGGGTACGGGCCGCGCGGCTTCACGCAGTACCAGTTCGTGATCCCGCGAGCGGATGGAGCGAAGAGGCTCAAGGAGATCCTCACCGCCATCACCGACGTAGGCTCGCTGCCGGCGCTCAACGTGCTCAAGCGGCTCGGTCCCGCCAACGCGGCTCCGCTCTCGTTCCCGATGGACGGCTACACGCTCGCGATCGACTTTCCGATTCGCGACTCCACGCGCGCGCTCACGCAACGGCTCGACGCGATCGTGCTCGACGCTGGTGGGCGCAATTACCTCGGCAAGGATGCGTTTCTCGATCCGGCCACCTTCGAGCGCATGTACGCGCGGCATCGCGAGTGGCGCGAGCTCAAGGCGAAGGTAGATCCGCGCAACGTGTTCCAGTCCGATCTCTCGCGCCGCGTCGGTCTCTAAGTCATTCCCTCGGTTCGAAGTTGGCCCCTCACCCCGACCCTCTCCCCGCTGGCGCAGGGAGAGGGAGAAACTGATCACGGCGAAGCCACGGGCTTCACGCTCACGCACTTATCGCCGAGGTACGTCGTTTCGCATTTCTGATCGAAGCCGCACTGCCCGCCACACGGGATGGGATCGCACATGCCGGTGGCCTTGTTGCACGCCGAGCCCGGATTGCAGACCGTGAAGCACTCGCCATTCGCGCGCCGTACCGCGCTCACCGTGCCCGCCATGGCCGTATTGATCGCGGCGCTGCTCACCGCGCCAGCGGCTGCTCCGGCGCACCCGGTCATCGTCACCAACGCAAGCAGCAGGAATCTCATGAAAGAAGGCCTACTCCCGGGCGATATGTTTTTCGAGCCCGCCGCGTTCTGATGGATGCGTGGCGATGATGGACATCACCCTCGAGGGTTCCGTGCCTTTGGAAGGAGCGACCGAGGCCGCTGCGCGCGGGGGGGATCGCAGCGCCTGGACTGAGCTCATCACCCGGCACAACCGGCGGGTGATGCTCTCGCTCCTCGCGCATGGCGTGCTGCCCGCGCAGGCGAAGGAGATGGCGCAGGAAGCGTGGCTGCGGCTGATCACCCAGGCCGACGCGAAGAAGTTGCCCAGGCTCGAGCTGCCGGGGCTGGCGATTCGGCAGGCGCTGTTCCTCGCGCGCAGTGAGGCACGCAAACCGGGGAGTTCACCGGAGCCGCTCGAGGACGCTCCGGAGACGTCGACGGACACGCTCGAGACCGCGTTCTTCGATCGCGAGCGGTTGATGAAGGCGCATCAGCGTTTGCAGGACTTGTCGCCCAGCGCGCGAGCCGTGTTCGACCGGCTCTACGGCGACCCACAACTTTCGCACGCCGAAGTCGCGGCCCGCGTGGGCCTCTCGGTGCAGCGCGTGCGGCAGATCATTTGCGAGGTCCGCAAGGTGTTGCGCGCGGATCTCGAGGGAGAGAAGCCATGACTCGTCATCTCGGTGGCGACATCGTCGAGCAGTACGTGATCGGCGCCCTCGACGCGGAATCGGTGCGCTTCGTCGAGGGGCACGTCGCCCAGTGCGCGGAGTGCGCGAAGTTGTTGCAGCAGGAAGCGCAGCTCGAAGTGGGCCTGCACGAGACCGCGCGTCTCAAGAACGTCGTTTCGCTCAGCTCGCGTCGTCGCCGCCTGGTGGCCGTGGTCGCCTCGGCCGCGGTCGCGCTCGCCGCTGGGCTGGTGTTGGTGTTCTCCATCGACACCGAGCCGCCTGCCGCCGCGCAACCGAAGCTGAGGCACTGCGTCGATCAATCCACCGCCACGGAGTGCATCTCGCAGGGTCAGTTCGACGGTGTGATCACCATGGGCCCGAATGGGGAACCGATCGTTCCCCGCTACGACGTCGTCCCCGGAGCAGCGCCATGAAGTATTTTTTGATCGTTCTCTGTGTCTCTTCGGTGGCGTTCGCGCAGAACCGCAAGCCCCCGCCGAAGGAGCGGCCGCAGCCCATGCCGCTCGCGATCAGCGACAGCTACTTCACCAAGCCGCCGAAGCTGCGCAGCTGGGTGCAGGGCTGGGGCCTCACCGGCACGCGGCCCGACGCGTACGAGATTCGCTGCGACGAAGTGTTCACTGATTGCGCGGTGCCGATCCTCCGGACGCGCGCGTTCAAGTCCGAGCCCTTCGGCATGGGCAGCCTCACGCACGTCGAGAGCGCGGAGACCTGGCGCGGACGGCGCGTGGCGTTGAGGGCCGAGTTGCGCAGCGGCGCCGTCGATGGTTGGGCGGGGCTGTGGATGCGGGTCGACGGCAAAGAGAAGGTGCTCGCGTTCGACAACATGCAGAACCGTCCGCTGCGCGGCACCACGAGCTTCCAGTGGTACTCGGTGGTGCTCGACATTCCCCTCGACGCCGAGCGCATCACCTTCGGGGTGCTGCTCCACGGCCCCGGCGCGGTGTTCATTCGCGAGCTGAACTTCGACGAGGTCGATGTCGACGTGGCGAGCACTGATCAGCTGGGGCCGCTGCGCGAAGCGACGGCTCCTTCAGGTGGCTCGACCGGCGGCAGTCTCTAATCCTGCTGCTTCCAGCGCGGCCCAGTTCCGGTTGGCTTCGAGAAGTGGAGCGCGACTTCTTCGAGGCCTTCGCGTCGATAGAAGCGGTGCGCGTCCAGGCGCTGCGTGCCTGAGTCGAGCTCGAGGAACTTGCAGCCGAGAGACTTCGCGTGCTCGTTCAAGAACGCGAGCAGCGCCGAGCCGTACTTCTTCCCCCGGTGCGCGGACGCGGTGACGAGATCGTCGACGTAGAGAATTCGGCCGGTGGAGAACATCTCCATCGGGCGGAAGCCGGCGACCGCGCGCACGTCTGGATCCCACACCGCGGCGAGCGCGAAGCCTTCCTTCGCCATGCGGGCGAGATCTTCGAGGAAGCGCTCGCGCACGAGTGACGGACGGAGTTCGCGAAGTACGTCGAAACAGGCGAGGCGCTCTTCTTCGGTTTCGATCAGTTTGGTCTTCATGTGATCAGCTGCGTGAGCTGCTTGTAGGCCGCCTGGTGCGTCGGCTTGCTCTTCCACGGCGCCAGTAGCGAGAGCAGCGCCTTGCCCGAAGGTGGAGCGCGCCGTTTCACCATCATCGCGACCACTCCGAGATCGGCCGCGCTGGGCGTGGAGAAGCTGAGGGGCCGGAGGAAGCGCGCCAGTGGCGTCCTGCCATTGTTGTCCTTCACATCCAGGGGAGCTCCGGCTTCGATCAACAGCCTCGCCACCGCGGGGTCTTCGGCCAGGTGGAGGGGCGTGTTTCCCTCGTAGTTCGCGAGGTCAAGCCTTGCTCCGAGGGCCAACAGGGCCTTCACCTGCTTCAGGTCTTCGATCTCCTGGTGCAGGGGCGTGCTCTCGAGCTCGTCTCGAGAGTTCACGTCCGCGCCGTGTTTGATCGCTTCGCGCCAGGGGAGGCTGCGAAGGAGTCCGTTGCGTACGTGCTTCGCGGCCTTCGCGGGCAACTTCGCCACCAGGCTCTCGAAGCACTGCCACTTTTCCTCGGTGCCCGCACGCTCCGCCCAGCTCTCGAGATCGAGCCCCCCGGCCTTGATGGCCTTGAGCACGCGCTTCGAGTCGTTCTTCTCGAGCCCTGCTTCGGCTTCGGCTTCCGCTTCTGCCTCCAGCCGTGCTCGTTCCTGGAGCTTGTACTCCTCGACGAAAGGGCCTTCAGCCACGAAGACGCAAAGCCAGTTCGAGTTGCCATCGCTGAGCGTGTGTCCCCAGCGCAGCGTGACCGTCTTCCCCTTGCGCGTGCTGACGAGCCCGCTCACGGAGTTGGCGTAGCCTCGCACCGACCTCCCTCCCGGCAAGAGCACCAGCTCGTCACGGCTTTGTTCGATGAAGCTCGGTACGTTGAACGCGCACTCACGCAGACCAAGCGTCTCGACATTGGACTTCGGCGCCTTCAGCTCGAGCAAGACGCTGACGACCTCGGGGCCCTCGTCCACCCACGCCTTTCGGCCCGGGAGCGACCGACCGAGCAGCCTCTCGAGCTCCGCGCCGCTGACCTCGCGCAGCTTTGCCTCCCCGCAGACCTCGAGGCTGCCCACTTGCTTCCAGAGGTCGCGATCGAGCTCGAGAAACGGCTTGATGAAGGCGTCGAACGGCTCGATCCCGAAGCCGGCCTCCTTCATGAATTGACGCATCGCCGCCTTGTGCCGGTTGGCCCACTCGCGCTTTCCATCGCTTTCGTACTGCTCGATGACGAGGTGATTGGCCGTGCCCGCGAAGCCCACGATGCTCCACGCGCGGCACTCGAGCGCCTTGGCCAGCGTGGAGGCGAGCCTGGTGAAGACGCTCGAGGCGTTCCACAACCGATCGTGATCTCCATCACCCTGCGCGAGGATCGTGTGCCCGCTGCCGTGCGAGACGCTCAGGTTGACGCCTTCGTCTTCGAGTTCCTCGAGCCCCGCCTCCACCAGTGGCTTCAGCTGGCTGACTTTGAACTTTCCCTGAAGACAGATCGCGACGCCGTAGCTCATGCCCATGCGGGCGAGTTCTACTCACGTCTGATCGAAATGGTACCCGCGCTCGCCGTGCACGTGGAGATCGAGTCCATCACGCTCTTCAGCTTCGCTCGCGCGCAGTCCGTAGATTTTCTTGAGCGCCGTCGCGATGAGGAACGTGCCGAGGCCTGAGAACGCGGCGGCCACCAGCACTCCGACGAGCTGTTTTCCGAACTGAGAGAATCCGCCAGCCACCGGCGTGAAGCAGAAGATGCCGGTGAGGAGCGCGCCCAGGATGCCTCCCACGCCGTGCACGCCGAACGCGTCGAGCGAGTCGTCGTACTTGAGCTTCGTCTTCAGCTGCACCGCGCCGTAGCAAACGACCGAGGCCAGCGCGCCGACGAGCAGCGCCGCGCCCGGGCGAATGTGGCCCGCTGCCGGAGTGACCGCGACCAGGCCCGCCACGATTCCCGACGCGAGACCGAGCGAGGTGACTTTGCCGTGGTGCCAGCGCTCCACCAGCATCCACATCAGGCCCGCCGCGGCCGCGGCCGACTGCGTGGTGGTGAAGGCGAGGCCGGCGATCGATCCCGCGACGGGATACTCGGCGGCCACCGCGCTGCCTGCGTTGAAGCCGAACCAGCCGAACCACAAGAGGCCCGCTCCAGTCAGCGTGAGCACGAGGTTGTTGGGAAGGATCGCCGTGCCGCGCGCGACGTCACGACGAGGGCCGAGCATCAACGCGAGCACGAGCGCCGAGACTCCGGCCGCGATGTGCACCACGGTGCCGCCCGCGAAATCGAGCACGCCCCACTTGAAGAGCCAGCCGTCTGCGGACCACACCCAGTGCGCGAGCGGCGCGTAGATGAGCGTGCTCCAGAGCAGGCAGAAGACGAGGTACGTCTTGAACTTGATGCGCTCTGCGACCGCGCCGCTGATCAGCGCGGGCGTGATGATCGCGAACTTCCCCTGGAACATCACGAACACCAGCTCGGGGATGTGCTTGTCGCCGTAGAGGCGCGTGGGCGGCAGACCGTTGAGCGCGAGGAGCTCCCAGTCCCAACCGAACACGCCGCCCACGGTTTTGCCGAACGCCATCGCGTAGCCGATCAGCACCCACTGCACGCCGATCACCGCCATCGCCACGAAGCTCATCATCATCGTGGTGAGCACGTTCTTCCGGCGGACCATGCCGCCGTAGAAGAGCGCCAGACCCGGCACCATCAAGAGCACCATCGCCGAGCTCGCCAGCATCCACGCGGTCGAGCCGGAATCGATAGTCGCAGCGACTTGGACGCCTGAGTTCTCCATGGCGGGGCTTAAATCACCTTCGACTAGCCTTGTTATCTGAAGAATTGGGTAACTTGAGCCGCTTGAAGCGCTCATCCGCGCTCAAGTCACTTCTGATCGGGGATCAGACCCCAGTGTGTGGGAGGGACTCCACACTTCGGTCCGCTCAATTCGGCCGGAACCCGTTGATTTGTTTGCGATTTTATCGTGGCCCTGCCTTTGCTCATGGGACCCGCCCACAAGGAGAAGTCCACATGAAACTCAACCTGACCCTCATCGCAGCTCTCTCAGTCTTCATCGCGGCGCCGGCCTTTGCCGGTGACGCCAACCCCGAGTGTCTCGGCGGCGACTGCGGCACGCCTGAAGAAGAAGGCGGCGGCTGTGGCTGCGGCTGCGGCTGCTCCGTCTGGGTGGCGTACACCGACGACGGCACCACGCTGGCCTACACCGATGACGCGGACGGCGATGGCAAGGCCGACGGCAAGGACAACTGCGCCTTCGTGTCGAACCGCG
>CBIHPJ010000414.1:0-8059 GCA_966211295.1 uncultured Myxococcales bacterium
CGGCACGAGTCGCAGCTTCTCGACCTGTGCTCTCACTCGCGCGGCGCGAGCTTCATCTCCGGGAAGCGAGGCGGGTTCGAGTCTTCCGGGAGCGGCAGGGAAGGCGCGCAGCACTCCGGCGAGCACTTTGCTCGAGCCCAACAACAGCATCGAGGCCGCGAAGCGGAGAGACCACGGCAGGGTCATGCAAGTACGCCCCTCACCCCGACCCTCTCCTCGCTTCGCAGGGAGAGGGAGATATTTTCGTCGCTCATGCTGACAGTGCGTGCACAACGAAGCGGACGAGGAGACCGATCGCGAAGCCGCGGCCCGGGCACGTGCGCGGAGAGACCACGCCGTTGAAGTTCATGAAGCGCGCGTAGTCGCGGTCGAGCTTGATCTCGTACGGATCCGGAAACGCCGCGGGATCGACGTTCGCGGTGGCGAGGTTCGCGCAACGCAACGTGCCCGCGGGGAACTGCTGATCCTTCCCTTTGATCTTCACGGTGAACGCCTCGTCCGAGCGCCACTGCACCGTCGTCACTCGCGTGTAGAGACGGAGGACTTCGAGCACGAACGCCTCGGTTTGCACCGCCTTCGTGAGCTGCTCGGTGGTGAGCCCCGCCTTCACATCGAGCCCGAGCTTTTGATGCTCCGCCCGCAAGGTGGCCTGCAGATCGGAACGCTCCGACAGCACGCGCACCACGCGCACGCCGATGCTCTGAATCGCCGCGCCGTTCAGGTTGAGCACCTCGAACAGCATCGAGACCAACTCGGAGAGCGGCATGCCGTTCGTGTTGCCGGCGATCTCCTTCACTACCTGCTGCTCGGCGTAGAGCTTCTCCATCGTCGCGCGTGACGTCTCGAGCTTCTTCTGCGCGCCGCCCATGATCGTCTTCCGCAGGAAGGGCGGGGCGAACATCACCGGAGAGAAGAAGGTGCGCTGCCAGGTCAACGCGGCTTCCGCGTGCGCATCATCGAGACGAACCCCGAGCATCAGGCACTGCGACGCGCGCACGAGCGCGTTCTCCACGGCCGCGGGCGAGAAATCGCCCTTCGCGCGCCACTCGCTCAGGTACTTCTCGGCGTCTGCCTCCGCGCCCACCATGGTGCGCGCGAGCACGCGACCGATCAGCGCCGCGCGATGACGATCATGTGTCTGCCCTTCAGTGAACAAGAACGTCGAAGGTGAAAGCAGGTCAGGCTGTGCGTATTGCGCGACGAACGAGTGCGTGCGGCGCAGGGCAGGCGGAGTGCGTTCGATGAGCGCCTCCACGTCAGCCGCGCTGCACTCCATCACCGCGCGGAAGGCGGGAAAGGTGTCGCCCTGCATCTTCTGTCGCGCCCGCCACATGGTCGCCTGGCTCGAGATGTGACGGCCGTAGACGATCTCTCCGACGATCAGATCCCACAGCGAGAGCGTGCGCCCGAACCAGTCACCGAGCGTGGGGTTCCGCAGGAAGAAGCCGGAGAACGCAGTCGCCAGCCACACCCGCAGCGGCTCGAACGGAGCGAGCACTCGATAGATCGGGTGCTTCTCAGGGGACGACGGCGCCACCGAGGGAAACGGAGTCATACGGCCACGCTCGATTCCAACCGCGAGGGATGCAGATACGGATGAGGCACGGCGCGCCGGGAGTTGCGCGCGTCGATCTCGTTGCCTGCGTTCTTCAACTCTTCCTGCAGCGACCGCATCGCCGCCGCGCCCTTCTCGTCGAGCGCCCAGTTCGTCCAATCGCGGCAGAGCGGCCAGCTCATGGGCGTGGTGCTCCACTTGGCGATCAGGTTCGCCTCGGACTCTTCGCGGAACGGGAGCATCTCCTCCACACTCGACGCTTCACGGAGTCGATGCGGCATGAACCACGGCATGGTCATGAAGTCCCACGCCATACCGCCGACCTGCTTGTGCACCACGGTGGCGATGTGGAGATGACGCGTGAGCGCGAGGCACAACGAATCCACGCTGTCGATCCTGGGAGCCTTCACCGTGAGTCTGGGAAGCTCCTTCGCGAACTGCTGAATGCCCGCGTCGTTCTTCACAGCGTCGTCGTTCCCAAAATACGAGCCCACGTACTGACGCACGTAGCGTTCGAGCACGTTCCAGAGCAGCAGCCCGTCTTCCGCCGAAGCGAAGTGACCCGACTTGACGAGCTCGGTCAGTCCACGCCGCTCGAGCGACGCCGGCACGTCGTAGTGCGTGGGATCGAACTTCTCCACGCCGCGAGTGATGAGCTTGAGCAGTTCGGGATACGGATACGTGTACGCCGACTGCACCGCTCCGTTCTCACCGAGCAGGTTGTGATTCGCGCGCCAATTCACCAGCAGCGTGCCCGCGAGGTGCGGCTCCAGCAGACGGCGGAGTGGATGCGTCCAGGGCAACGCGAGCTGCGCCGCGGCCGCGAAGGCACCGGTGGTGAGGTAGTGCACGTGCACCAGGTGCGCGACGATCACCGTCCACGTCTGCATCGCGCACGCGAAGATCAGCCGCGCCTTTTCCCAGTCCGCATCGCCGGGCTTTACCTTGCGCCCGTCTTCCAGTTCGACCCACGCGGGCACCATGCCGGAGTCGCCGAGCCGAACTGCTCCTCTGCAACCGAGCGGCACCAGATCCTGGTGGGGAGTGAGCCCACGCATCCCGGTGCAATCGAGGATGTACTCGTCACCTTCACGGAAGAGATGACCGGAGAGCGGACCCTGCACGAAGAGCCGCGCCCACGCCGCATCGCTCCCCGTGTCCTTCCAGCCTTCGAGCGGAGTCTCGTGCTTGATCACCGCCAGCAATTCACGCTCGGCGGTCGCGCGATCCCACCGGGTCAGCGCGAGATCGTTCGGCAGCCAACGCTGCAGAAACGAGAGCAGTCCGACCTTCATCCGCTCCCCACGCGAGACGATCGACAAGGGAAGCCCGGCGGGAGCAAAGAGCCCATCGCCCGGCAGACCCCATGCCTCGCGCGCAGGCACCAGCTCGATCGAATCAGGAGGACTCTCCACGGGAGCCTCGGCGAAGCGCTTCACCAGATCGGCGCGCGCGCGCCCGGCGAGAGACGCATACAGACCCACTCGGTTCACGGCAGCTCACTCCGTTTCGGCTTCAACGTCTCCATCGCGTGGCGGTAGCCGACCTCGACGATCTCATCGATGCGCTCGAACTCGAGCATGCCGAAGCCGTCGATCGGCGGAGCGAGGTAGTAGTCGGCCTCGCGCTCCACGAAGCGGGCACGGCGCGCGCTGGTGAGGGTCACCGCGCGGGTCATGATGTCGAGAATGGTCGGCGCCTCCACGGGCGCAGCGCCGAGCAGTCGCATCGCGGCGGCCCACGGAGAAGGAAACTCTTCCTTCATCGCGAACTGCTTCTCTTCCTTCGGGCTCACGTTCACCGCGACCACGATGCCGCCGAAGCGATCGCGGAGCACGTCGCCGGGAAGGTTGTTGAGGACGCCGCCGTCGATCAGCGTCTCTCCGCCGAGGATGAGCGGCTGCGCGATGCCCGGCAGCGCGCCGCTCGCGCGCGTCGCTTCCCACACCGGCCCGCGCTCGTGCAGCACCAGCTCGGCGCTCGTGAGGTTCGCGGAGACCGCGAGGTACGGCAGCCACAAGCTCTCGATGGTGCGATCGCCGAACGCCTCGCGCGCCATGGCCTCGATGCGGCGCGTGCGCAGCAGCGCGAACATCGGAATGGTGAAATCACCGAATGGATTCGTCGCCGCGAGCCGCTTGTTGAGCTCGATCATCTCGGGCGGCGTCATGCCCATCGCGTACTGGGCCGCGATGATCGAGCCCATGCTGGTGCCGCCGATCACGTCGACCGGAATGCCGAGCTCGTGAAACGCGCGGAGCACGCCGATGTGCGCGAGGCCGCGCGCGCCGCCTCCACCGAGCGCCACCGTCACTGCGCGGTTCGCGAGGGTACGAGCGACTCGATCGAAGTCGGCGTCCTTGCGCAGCCGCACGTGCAGCGGTCGGTACTCAGGGAGCGCCTTTACCCATTCCTCGGCGCCTGACGCCGCGCCCGCATCGTCGGCCTGGACGATCGCGAGGAATCGCTGCGGGGCGAGGGCGTCGATCGGCCCCTTCTCGAAGGGCACACCGGCGATCGCCTTCTCCTTCGCGCCGCCCACCGCGACGACGGTGTCAGCGAGGCGCAGGGCGAGCCCTTCCCACACCGACGAGTGTTGATCGGTCTCGAGCACGATGAACGGGTGCGTGGCGAGCGAGTCCTCGATCCACGCGGCCGCGCGCAGCCAGCCCGGATGCTCCGGCCTGGTCAGCTTCACGTCGGGCACGATGAACTTCTCTTCGAGCGTCTTCGGCTTCACGTGCAGCGTGTTGCCGAGCTTCTTGAAGCCTGCCGCGAGCCCCGAGCCGAACGCGTTCAGCGGCGCCCCTTCGCTCCCGCGGACGATCGCGAAGACGCGCGAACCTCTTCTCTTGTCGAGCGCAGCGCCCATCGCCATCGCGTGCGCGCGCCGGGTGAGCGAGGTGAAGCAGGCACGCATCAGGGTGGGGTACTGCTCGATCCACTGCAGGAAGATCTCGGGCTTCACCCGCGCGACGGTGGTGTCACGCGCGGCGATCGCGGTCACTTCGCGAGGAGCGCCGGTGAGGATGGCGAGATCTCCGAGCGCTTCACCGGCGCCAGTCTCCACCAGCGTCTTGTCGCGGCCTTCGGCGTCGATCAGGCTGACGCGCAGACGGCCGGTGATCACCACGTACCAACCGTCGGCCTTGTCGCCGATCTTGAAGAGGGGCTGGCCGCGCGTGAGCGTCACCGGCTCGAACGCGTTGAGCAGCGGGGCCAGCTCGTACGGCGCGCCGCCCTGCAGCACGCGCGCGAGTGCTTTGCCCACCAGCACCCAGAAGTTTCTGCGGCGTGTGACGCCGAGGATCCTCGCGAGCGCGCCCGGGTGCCGATTCAGGAACGCCGAGTAGGCGTCGATGGGCATGCAGTCCACCATCGCCTCATCGGACATCGCGCGCGTGGTGGTGAGGTGCAGGCCTCCGGACAGCGTGGGCACGTCGCCGATGCCGTAGCCCTCGGTGGCGCGGATCACGCAGTGCTCACTTCCGCCGTGTGCGGTGGTGATCTGATCCACCACGCCCGACGCGATCAGGTACACGCACTCGGGCGCCTCGCCTGAGTTGAAGAGCAGCTCGCCCTTGGTGAAGTGGCGGCGGGTCGAGGCGCGCGCGAGCTCGAGCAGCGCTTGATCGCTGACGTCGGGCACGGTCTTCGTCGCACGCATCCGCGCCACGAAGGCCGACACCTGTTCGTCGCTCAGTGGCTGGGCTGCGACACGAATCGTCAAGCGCTTCGCTCCATGGGAAATGCCGCCGAGACCGGGGACGATCGCGTTGCTTCGGGCAAAGGACAAGCGGAAGTACGCTTGCGCCAGAGATGCTGACCGCAGGGTTCTTCACAGCGATCCTGGCGGCGGCGCCGGTGCAGCAAGACACGGGCTACGAAGACCGCCTGATCGAGTGGGGCCTCGAGCTCCATGGCCGCGAGCTGGAGAAGAACCCCTCGGGAAAGCGGGTCGAAGAGGTCCTGGTCGCCAGCGAGAACGTCTTCGCGCCCAGCGATCCCTATCCGCTGTTTCTCAATCTCATCCACGTGCGCACGCGCGAGCCGGTGATCCGCCGCGAGGTGCTGCTCGCCCCTGGAGATCTCTGGGACACGAGCCGCGTGATGGAGACCGAGCGCAACCTGCGCAAGCTCTTCCTCCTCGCGGTGGTGAAGGTGGTGCCGGTCAAAGGAAAGGACGGCGGCGTCGGGCTGCTGGTGGTCACCAAGGATCGCTGGAGTCTTCGCCTCTCGAACTCCTTCACGCTGATCGGCTCGCTGCTGCAGTTCCTTCAATTGCAACTCATCGAGGTGAACTTCAACGGCTGGGGCCAACAGCTCGCGGTGAACACCACCATTCGCCTCGACACCTTCAGCGTGGGGCAGAGCTTCGTGGAGCGTCGCCTGCTCAGCTCACGTTGGTACTTCGGCGAGACTGCGTCGCTCATCTTCAATCGCGCGACGGGAGCGGTCGAAGGCACCACGGGCCAGGTCACCTTCGGGCGGCCGATCATCACGCTCGATCAGCAGTGGGGCTTTCTCCTCGACACCACCTGGAACGTGCGGAAGCGGCGCGTCTATCGAGGCGCGAACATCTGGCAGCTCCCGTACCCCGATGCGACGAGCTCGGACACGGTGCCCTTCGCCTACGACGTGAAGGAGTTCGCGGCTGATGCGAGCGTGGTGCGCAGCTTTGGGCGCGCGTTGAAGGTGGACGTCACCGGTTCGGTGGGCGGCTACGTGCGCCAGTACACGCCGTTCCTCGCGACAGGAGCGAAGGCGGATTGGCTCACCGCGAACTATCTCCCCCGCTCGGAGAACGTGGCCTACGGCATGGCCTACGTCCGCGCGTTCCCCTCGAACTTCAAGATCCTGCGGAACATCGACACCTACGAGCTCTCCGAGGATTTTCAGCTCGGGTGGGTGGCTCAGGGCGGAGTGCGGTTCGGCGTTCCGATTCAGTTCGCGAAGGCGCAGCAGTCCGTCGTCGGGCTCGACGGCCTCGACGGGATTCCGGTCGACGCTGAGCGGTTGTTGAAGCTCCCTGCGGTGCAGTCGCCCTTCTTCGAAGTGGGCGCCTCGTTGCGCTACCGCTTCTATCTCGCCGACGATCTCTTCACGGTCACCGTCGCGGGCGCGATGCGCATTCGCACCGGAGGACAGGACGTGGCGAACCGTAGATTCGCCGCGGAGATCTCGAACTACAGCCCGCAGTTCTGGGGCGGCCGACTGGTCACGCGTGTGCTCGTCGATTTGAAGGCGAACGATCTCGACAATCGGCAGCTGCTGCTCGGCGGTTCCACGGGCTTACGCGGCACCTATCCAGAGCAATTCACCGGGCGGAACATGCTGCTCGCGAACGTCGAGTACCGCGCGCGGCCCATCGAGCTCTGGAGCAACTGGCTCGGACTCGTTCTCTTCTACGACGTGGGATCCGCGTTCGATTCGGTGCCGAGCCTTACCCATACGGTCGGGTTGGGCTTCCGGCTCCTTCTGCCCCAATTGAACAAAGAGGTGCTGCGGCTCGACTTCGGCTTCGTCTTCGCAGGGCCGACCCCCGGACCGGACAGGATCAACGCGAGCTGGGGCCAGGTGACGGACATCAGGCCCGATTTCCTTGATCAACCTCTTTGAGCGTAGTGTGCGCGCTCGATGCGGAAGCTTCTCGTCAGCCTGGTTTGCGTGGTCGCGGTCGCGTGCGGACGCACGGAGCCGGTCGACTACAGCGGGCTCTACGACGACGAGCTCTTCGACGCGGGCGTTCCCGATGCAGGGCGCGAGCTGGTTCCGTGCATGACGGGAGAGCTCACTCCGACGCCCGCGGTGCCCGCGGTGATGTTGGTGCTCGATCGTTCCGGCTCGATGAACTTCGACTTCGCGGGGAACTCGGGCGGCCTCTTCGGAAATCCGCTCACGGGTCCGCGGCGCTGGTCGGTGTTGAAGACCACCCTGGAGGCCACGCTCTCGCAGGTCGATCAGCAGGTCGCGTTCGGCATGGTGAGCTTCCCCAGTGACGACTCCTGCGGCGTCTCGTCCTCGATCGAGTTGCTGCCGCGCGCCGGCAATGGCACCCAGATTCTCCGCCAGCTGAACCGCACGCCGATCGGTGGCACTCCGACCGCCGACGCGGTGATCAAGGCCGGCGATCAGCTCTCGTCCGTGCGCGGGCAGGCCCTGGTGTTGATCACCGACGGTGATCCGAACTGCAACGAGACGCTCGATCCCGTGACCTGCGATTGCACCTCGCCGCGCGTCGGCTTCCCTCCGGAATGCAGCGAGTCGACCGCTTGTCGTGACGCGGAGCGCACCACCGATGCTCTGCGCCGCCTGCGTGAAGAGAAGGGCATCATCACCTACGTGATTGGCGTCGGTGCGCAGGCTCCGCTCGTGCTCACCGCGCTCGACAACATGGCGATCGCCGGTGGCGCACCGCGCATGGGCAGCACGCGCAGCTTCTACAACGGATCTACCGAGACCGAGTTCACCGAGGCCTTGAACGCGGTGAGCGCGCGCCTCACT
>CBIHPJ010000415.1:0-8030 GCA_966211295.1 uncultured Myxococcales bacterium
TTCGCATCCGCCCCCCCCAATTCGGTCACGGGGTCCCCCCTCCCCCTGCCCCCGGGGGGCGTGGGGCGGGTTGGGGGGCCAGCGCTCAACTCAGCAGCGGCTCGAGAAAGGCGTCCACGAGTTGCGCGGAACCCCAACGCGTCCAGTCGAGCGCGACAACCTCGTCTTCACGTCTGAGCTCGGCCGCAGGCAGCGGGCACGACGTCACCACGATCGCCTTCGGCCACGCGTGCAGGTGCTCCGCGTATTCCCAGCGATACACGACCGCTTCCTTGAACCCCTGCGCCACGTAGCTCTTGTACGGGGTGTGCTTCACCTCGACGACGAACGAGGTGATCTCCTTCTTGCCCTCCATCACGCTGATGGTGACGTCTGGCCGCATGCGGCCCGCGATGCCGATGTACCGCTCGATGCCTTCGTCGCAGGAGCCCGAAGGAAGCTCGGCCTGATTGTAGTAGACGCTCAAGCTCCGCGTACCGCGCTTGAACACGGCGATCTCGTTGCGATTACTCATCACGATCGATCGACAGAATTCGAAGCCACTCGCGGAGTACTTCTCGACGAGGCGACCATTCAGCGCTTCGACGAGCCGCACGGCGACGGCGATCTCGAACCGTGTGTCGACGTTGGCAGGCCACAACGCGCCGCGTGAGAGCACCTTCGCGAGCTGAAGCGGATCGTCGGAGTCCAGACCTTCCGCGAGGCGCTGGTGCCACTCGACCGCCAGACGGTAGGCGGGATGACGAGCGCTCATCGCGGCCACGCGGTGCGACGCGAGCTCCTTTGAGGGGCGGAGCGGCACGAGCCGAAGACGACTCGACTCCACGAGGTGCTCGAGCTGGCTCGCCGAGGAGAGCGCGACCTGTCCCCAGCTGGGTGTTTCGCTGATGGCATCGTGCTCACGCAACTCACGAATCGAAGCGATGAGCCGCTGAACGAGGGCGCGCAGGAAGATGGTCTCTGGAAAGTCGAAGTTGCGTACCGGCTCGCGCGTGACGAACGAGGTGCGCTGCGCCTGTGCGTGCAGCTGCTGAGTCGCGCGGATGTCGAGTCGCCCGTGGAAGCCGCCTTCCCAGTGCCGCGTACGAATCGTCGAGCGCGACGGCAGCGATCGCACCAACGACTCGACTTCCTCGATGAACGAAGTGAGCTCGGTGAGGCTCGAAGAGAAGACGGAGGCGAGCCTCAGGAGGCGGAGTGCGCGCGGTGCTCCCGTGAGCCGTTCGAGCAGCGTCTGAGCCGCCTCGAGCGAGACGCCGTTGACCTCAGCAGCCGGGAGCAGGAAGCCGATCGCTCGCGTGCTGAGGTACTCCTGCCATGCCATTACTGGACGCCTGAGTCAGGGAAGAGATCGACGAAGCGGAGGCGCAATTCCTCGACCGCGCCGGGTTGTGCCCAGTCAGCGAGCGAAGCGCGAATCGCCTTCCACGCTGCTTTCGCCTTTTCGTCTCCGAGTCCTTCGAGCTGCGCGAGGAGGAACATGCCGAGCGCTTCTGCGAGTCCGTCGCCGGATTTCTGGCGGCGGCGCGTGTAACGCACGACGTCCTGCGCGATGGCGGGACCGATCTCGCGCTGGGCGAGCAGACCTGAGGGTGAGAAGAGCGCGGCGATTTGAGAAGCGCGCGACTCTGCGAGCGGCTGTCCCGGGCCAGGGCCCATGGCTTCCGCCATGAGGAGTGCTCCGTAGTCCGCCGCTGGCGGGCAGCCGACGTAAATGATGGCGAAGCGCCGCTGCACGGCGAACGACAGTTGGAAGAGCGACGTCCTGTCCCAGGTGTTCATCGTGGCGATGACCCGAAAGGACGGAGGCACGTAGTGCGTCGCGGTCTTTTCAGGGCCAATTCGAATCTGTTCGCCCTTGTCCGTCTCGTATGCGGTGTCGGTGGTTCCACCGCTCAGCACCGTCATCAATTCGCCGAATGCGCGATCGACGTCGGCACGGTTGAGCTCGTCGACGAGCAGCCACTTCTTTTGCTCGAGCGCGCGAAGCAAAGCGCCTGAGCGGAAGCGCAGCGAGCTGTCCTTCTGCAGCGAGTACCCACCCACCGTGTCGAAGGTGGTCCAGTCTGCAGAGGCGGTGGCGATGTGCGTGCCGAGGCAGTAGCCCTCTGACCGGGCGGCTTCCCCCAGTGCCTGCGCGAGCGCGGTCTTGCCGGTTCCCGGAGGACCAATCAGGAGCAAGTGCTTGCGGGCGCAGAGGGCGACGGCAGCACGTTGGAGGATCTCGGGCGCGAGCTTCAAGTCGGAGTGCTTCTCGATGGCTGCAACGCTCAGCTCCAACTCCGAGTCCCAGCTCGGGGCACGCACCGACTCGACTGGTTCCGGCAGCGAGGCCTCATCGGGAGAGGCGTCCTCCACGAGCGCGTTGAACTTCTCCTCGATGCCAGCCAGTTCGCCTTCGTGCAGGGAGAGGAGTTCGTTGCCGAAATGAGTCAGTGCGTCATCGCCCTCGTCTCGCTCGAACGCTCCGAGGCTCAGCAGCCAGTTCCGGCGGTAATTCACCTGGTTCGCCGTGCCCCAGTCGACCTCGAGGAGTTGCTTGAAATGGGCGACCGACTCGGCGCTGCCGAAGCTCCCGGAAGACTTCGCGATGGCCAGCATCTCGAGGAAACCGGAGTACGCGTCATTCAGAAGCTCAAAGAGAACGCTGGGCTTTCGCTCGGGGAGATACCTCGCGGCGTTCTTGCCGAGCGTGGCTGCTCCGTCTTCGAAGCGGATCAACTCGAGCTTCGTGAAGATCGCGAGGTAGTTCGAGAGAGCGGTCTTACCCGTCACGGCGTAGCGCGTGCGGAAATGGTTCTCGAGGTCCTTTCGCGAGCAGCCGTCCCCGACTCGCGCGAGCAGATCGTCGATGGTCGCTTTGTATTCGCGGACTCCGCCCGGAAGCGGAGAGAGGCCCGCGAACTTCTCGTCTGCTTCCTCCGCGGGCGCTGCTGGCGGCAACTGATACGGCGGCTGGCCGTTGATTAGCCCTGGCTCGCGCGCGAAGGCGGGGAGCTTGAGGAGCGCGATCCGTACGACGCGCTCGAAGATCTCTGATGCTGCTGGCGTGAGCAGACCGGGCAACTTCACGGTGAACGCCACGGCCCGCCAATCGCTGCCCTTCAATCTCGGAATCCCCGAGCGAGCGAAGGCAGCCTTCAACGCCTTCGAGAGTTCGTCGATGTTCCCGTCGCCCTTCCTCTTGAAGGCGGTCATCGAGGCGGGGAACTCGAGCTCTTCGCCGTCGGCGTGGTCGGCGATCGTGACGGGCAGTGTGATCCAGAGGATCTGCGCCTGCGTTTCCGTGAGCGCGATCTTCAGCGCGACTCGCATCGATTGCGGCCAACGATCTTCAGCCAGGACCAGCTCGACGGATCCAGTCGACCATGTGCACGTGAGCTGAACGGCCGTCGCTGAGGTCGGCTTTGCGACGACGCGAACCTTCGTGCTTTCGACCTCGCAGTCGAAGTCGTGTGCTGCTCCGACGATCTGCCCGACGATGTTGCTGGAGATTGAGTTCGCGTCGCTACGCATCGTCCCGCCCTTCCGCTGAATGCCCGTCGGGAAGGTACAGCACTCGCGCGGCGCGCTTTCACGAATTGAAGCCCCTCACCCGGCCTGCGGCCGACCTCTCCCCGCGAGCAGGGAGAGGTAGAGCTTCCATGTCACTGCAGTGAGCATCAGCACGGGCGCCACCATCACCGCGCCGAACCAGGTGATCAAAACGATCGCGGCCTTGATCAGCGCGACCTCGAAGTACTCGCCCGGTGGAGCGGTGAGCGAGAGCACTGAGAGTGCGTTCGTCCATCCGAGCGCCCACACGACGAACACCGCTGCCCAACAGGTCACTGCGATGAAGACCATTTTTCTCATGGAAGCCTCGCCTTCACCGTGTTCCACGCCGGACCGAGCGTGAGCGCGTAGAGAACCACCGAGTCACCGACCGCATTACTCGCCGCGAAGTGAGTGCCCGTCTGATCACTCACCGGAAACGCCGCGAAGTTGAGTGACGCCAGCAATCCACTCAGCGCCTCTTCATCGCGAAAGTTCGCCGCGGCCATCAGCGCGAACGCAGACGACGAAGGACTCGCCTCGACGATCGGAATCTGAATGCCAGAGTCGATGTCAGGCCGCGCGTCGCTCCCGTGCGGCCACTCGCGGGCGAGCCAGAATCCAGCGATGGAGTGATCGAGGTGCCGCCGCGCCCTCGCGTACTGATCCGCGGCGAAGGTGGGGTCGATCAGGTCGAGCGCGTGCGCGGTGAGCCAGATCGTCGAACCCTCGGGTCCATCCTTCACGGTGCCGTCGAGCGCGTAGCTGCTCACCAGGAGCCCCGTCGCTGGATCGATCAATCGCTCGCGCGCGATGCGCAGCCAGGTGCCGATGAGCTGGGAGTGATCAGTGCCATCGAGCGCATCGGCGATCTTGAAGGCCGCCATCGCGTTCGCATGATCGAAGGTCCAACACTCGTCGGGGTAGCTCTCGGCAGCGAGCAGCGGACTCGAGCGCAGCCGCGCTTCCATCACCGCGAGGCGTGCGTGCAGCAGCGCCTTCTCTTGCGGCCGATCCTCAATCAACCGACGCAGCGCGAGCATCAGCGCCACTTCGCCATCGACGAACAAACTGCGCGCGGGCCGCTGCAGGTACCCATCGCCCTGGCCGTAGGACATGAGGAAGTAGCGGAAGCCGTTCTGTTGCTCGAGCTCGAGCGTGCGCGCGATCAACTGATCCATCGCTGCGAGGTGCTGCGCTCTCTTCTCTGGTTCTCTCAGGGCCAGGTTCGCCGCGGACCACGCGAGGAAGGTGCGGCCCATGAAGTCCCACTCTGGATTCGCTTCGCGCGTTCGCGCGGTAGCGGCTTCCGCGTTCTGGGCGGTCCACATGCCGAGCTGGTGAGCAGCCAGTCCCGCGGCGAGCGGATGCACTGAACTCTGATTCAGGACCGGGGCGACATCGGGCGAGAACCAACCTCGCAACACCATCGGCCACACCAGCGTGAAGACGCACAGCAGGACCACCGGGAGCGCTCGCCGCATGAGGAGACCGTACGCGCCGAGCCCTCTACGGATTTGTTGCCGCGGGCGAACGGTCGCGGAGGAACGGTGAGCGGTCGGTATGCCCTCACCCCGACCCTTCTTCCGGGGGACGCTGCGCCTCGACACCGCTTCGCGGCGCCGCGAGACGGCTCGCGCTCCCGAGGGAGAGGGAGACAAGGGGGGCGAGTCGGGTAAGAGGAAGTCATGACTTACCCAATCGGCAAGCCGGGCCAGCCCTGGGGCGACGCAGAGAAAGCAGAGTGGCGTTCGAGCCAGACCAAGAAGCGCAGCTACGAGGCTGAGGTGCTCACGGTGATTGAGCGACTGCGCGATCGACTCGAGGTCGTGCAGTACGGGCGCCTCGACTACGACGGCGAGGGCTTCCCGCTCTTCGCGTTGAAGAGCCACCAGTGGCGCGACGACTTGCCGTACGTGCTCGTGACCGGCGGAGTGCATGGCTACGAGACCAGCGGCGTGCACGGAGCATTGCAGTTCGCGGAGCAGCACGGCAACTCGTTCGCTGGACGACTGAACGTGCTCGTCGCGCCGTGCGTCAGCCCGTGGGCCTACGAGCGCATTCACCGCTGGAACCGCAACGCGATCGATCCGAACCGCTCCTTCCGCGATGGCAGCCAGGCGGTCGAGGCCTCTGCACTGATGGAGCTCGTGGCGCCGCTGAAGGCTCGTTTCCTCGTGCACATCGATCTGCACGAGACGACCGACAGCGACGAGTCCGAGTTCCGGCCCGCGCTCGCCGCACGCGACGGCAAGGCCTCCACGCCGGGCGAGATCCCCGACGGCTTCTACGTGGTCGGTGACACCGAGAATCCGCAGCCCGAATTTCAGAAGGCGATCATCGCCGCGGTCGCGAAGGTCACGCACATCGCGCCACCTGATGCGAACGGGCAGATCATTGGGTGCCCCATGGTCTCCCCCGGAGTGGTCAACTACGCCGTGAAGTCGCTCGGCCTCTGCGCAGGTGTCACCAACGCGCGCTTCGTCACCACGACCGAGGTCTATCCAGACAGTCCGCGCGCCTCGCCGAAGCAGTGCAATGACGCCCAGGTCGCTGCGGTGCTCGCGGGTCTCGAGTTCGCGTTGCGGCAGTAGGCGAGTTTCGCCCCTCGCCCCGCTTTCGCAGGGAGAGGGTGTCCCACTTGTGAAGGGTCGCGTGTCCAAGCCGGACAATGAAGCTCGCCCTGACTCTGATCAGCAGTGTCGCCGTGCTCCTGTATTCGCAGCGCGCTGAAGCGTGCGGTTGCTTCACTCCGCCCGATCCAACCGTGCCCGTGGTGCAGGCCGGGGAGCGCATCTTGTTCGCGGTGGAGAGCGGACAGGTCACCGCGCACATCCAGGTCCAATACTCAGGCGCTTCGGGGGCGGAGTTCGGTTGGCTCCTTCCTCTTCCCTCAGTGCCCACGCTCGAGCTGGGGACCGATGAGCTCTTCACCCAACTCACGCTGACCACACAGCCGCGCTACCGCATGGACACGGTCATTCCTCCTGCATGCCAGCGCTTCGCGAGTGGCGGGGCGGCAGGCGGCGGAACCGCAACGGGCGGCGGGGCAGGCGGTTTCGCTGATGCAGGCAGCTCCGGACCTCCGAGCCCGCTGGTGGTGCAGGACTCGGTGGGACCCTACGACTACGCGGTGCTGCG
Source organism: uncultured Myxococcales bacterium (assembly GCA_966211295.1). Lineage (GTDB taxonomy): Bacteria > Myxococcota > Myxococcia > Myxococcales > Myxococcaceae > Archangium_A. The sequence goes on from CBIHPJ010000415.1 coordinate 6,676, forward strand.
CGCGGACTCGAAGACCGAGATGCTCGATTGGCTCGCGGCGAATCGGTACTTCGTGCCGGTCGGCACTGATGACTCCGTGGGCCCGTACATTCGCCCCGGCGGTTATTTCCTCGCGCTCAAGCTGCGCGCGGGAAACACCACCGGCGATCTGCTTCCCGTGGTGTTGCGCTACCAGAGCGACCTCGGCGTGATTCCCATCACCCTCACCTCGACCGGCGCGACCCAGAACATGGGCGTGCAGGTGTGGATGCTCGGCAAGGGCCGCGCGATTCCCCGCAACTACGCCCACACCGTGATCAACGACGCGGTGATCGACTGGCCGAGCAGCGGTTCGAATTACAACGACGTGATCATTCGAGCGGTCGGTGAGGCTCCGGGCAAACACACCTTCGTCACGGAGTACGCAGGATCGAGCTCGGTGATGCAGAACGTGCTCGCGCCCACCGGCCGCTACGGCACCAAGGAAGAGCTCGCGGGGAAGGCGACGCCCGAGGAGTTCATCGACCACTTGTTCTTGAAGCGCTTCACCGCGATCTCGTCGCTCTCGCCGTTCGCGGGTCCAGTGCTGCCGGGTCCGCTGAAGGCCACGCTGCTCAAGTACCTCCCTGCGCCTGATGGCGTGAACTCGGACACGTTCTTTTCGAACTACCGCTACTTCAAGGCACAGGCGCCGCAGCCCGATTACCAGCCGCAGCAAATGGCCGATGAGATCTGGGAGCGCGTCGTGCTGCCCAATCAGCGCGCGTCCGAGATGTTCGACACCTCGCCGAAGCTCACGCGGCTCTACAGCACCATCTCACCGCAGGACATGAACAAGGACCCGGCGTTCTCCTTCAACGCCGAGCTGCTTGACGTGAGCAACGTGCACCGCGCCACCATGACGGTGACGTGCAGCCCGGGAGGGACCGAGCGCGAGGCGAAGCTCGTCACGGAGCAGGGCTTCACGCTCGAGTATCCGAATGGGCGCTTCGGCCAGGTGGGCATCGATCGCAACACGTTGCCCGCTTCGTTGCTCATCGAGCTGCTGCGCGAGGAAGGACCTGCGCAGACGGTGGTGAACAACCTGCCGATCGTCGGGGAGATGGTGAGTCCGTTCCCCGGAGAGAATCCTCCTGTGAAGGGCTGCGGCTGCGATGCGGGGCCGAGCCTGCTGCTGCTTGCTGCGGCAGCACTCTTGCGTCGGCGTTTTTCTCCCTCTCCCTCGCCCTCGGGGAGAGGGTCGGGGTGAGGGCATGTGGGGTGGCTCACTTCCCAAGCACCTCATTATCTTCCCTGCACCATGCGCCCTTCGCTCTTCGTCGCAGTGCTCCTGTTGGCGTCGTCGACCTTCGCTGCCGCTCCGAAGCGCGTGAGCT
>CBIHPJ010000416.1:0-8011 GCA_966211295.1 uncultured Myxococcales bacterium
CCGGCAACGTGCGTGAGTTGAAGAACACGCTCGAGCACGCGGTGGTGATGGCGCGTTCCGACACCGTCCAGGCGGACGATCTTCCCAAGGCGATGCGGAGTGGTGAGACCTCCGCGGCTCCGTCCTCGGCTGCTCCTGCGAAGAGTGCGGCGCCGAAGACGCTCGCCGAGCTGCGTGAAGCTTGGCTCGCTCCGCTGGAGCGCAAGTATCTCGCGGATCTGCTCGACGCGAATGACGGCAAGGTCGATGCGGCCGCGAAGCTGGCGGGGATCAATCGGGTGACGATGTATCGCTTGATGCAGAAGCACGGGCTGACGGTGCAGCGCCGCGTGCGCGCCTGAGTCTCCCTCTCCCTGCGCCAGCGGGGAGCGGGGCAGGGGAGAGGGACGAGACCCGAACGCCCGCTCACCATCTGGCGCTAAAGTGTTCCCTCCCGATGAAACCCGGCATCACTGAACATCGCCCGACGGCGTCACTGCGAGATCGCGTCGCGTCGATTCAGCTGATCGTGAGTGATGGCACTCCGGTCTCGGTGCTGCCCTCGACGTCCACGGTGATGGGCTTTCAATTCGCGGGGCGAATCCGCGGAGAAGAGGGACTGCTCTCGACCGCGGGCGTGACCGGACTGCTCGAGGGTCCGCGCCGCTACAGCTACCTCGGTCCCACCGGCTCGGTGATGGTGCGCTTCACTCCGCTCGGCGCTTCGTGCCTCGGAGTGCCCGCGACCGAGCTCACCTCGCGCAGTGTTCCCCTCGACACCTTTCTTCCCTCCCAGCTCGTTCGCGACACCAGCGAGCAGATCTGCGAAGCGCACGACGATCGCGAACGTGTGCAGGTGATGGAGCGCTTCCTCTCGCAGCTGTCATGGACGCCGGATCCGCTCGTCGCAGAGACGCTACGCAGATTGGAGAGCGAGAGTCCCTCGGTCGCGCGAATCGCACGCGAGCTCGGACTCAGTGAGCGGCAGCTCGAACGAAGATTCCAGGCGAAGGTCGGGCTCAGTCCGCGCGCCTTCCTCACGCTGCGACGGTTCGAGCGCGCGGTGGAATTGTCGAAGCGAGCACGGTCGTTCACCGAGCTCGCGCTGGAGGCGGGCTACTCCGATCAACCGCACTTCAACCGCGACTTCCGCCGCTTCGCGGGGAATTCACCGCGCACTTGTCTCCCTCTCCCTTCGGGCCCTTCGGGAGAGGGTCGGGGTTGAGGGTTGAACGAATGTCGGATTCGTACAATTCGCAAACTGCGCGACGCGGCACTGTCGCGTTCATGAAAACACCCGACCTCTTCGTCAACGTTCACAAGGGAATCCGCCGCGCACTCTTCGAGACCACCGCGTCACTGGGACGCAACGAGCCCACCGCGCGTGAGCTCCTCGCGAACACCATCCACTTTCTCGAGCACCACGGAGCGAACGAAGACGAAGTCCTGATTCCCCTCGTGCGCGAGAAGAACTTCGCTCTCGCTCAGCGCATGGAGCGCGCTCACGACGAGATCAATCCGCTTCTCTCCGCGCTGAAGCAGGTCGCGACGAGCGCTCCGCTCGACGAACTCTTCACGGTCACCAACCAGTTCCTCGCGAAGTACCTGGCGCACATGCACGAAGAAGAGAACGTCTTCGATCCGCAACTGCGTGAGACGTTCACCTCCGAAGAGCTCGGAGCGTTCGGAATGAAGAGCGTGCAGCGAACGAGTCCGCCTGATCAGCTCATGATGCTGACGTGGATGTTGCCCGCGATGCCGCGAGAGGAAGCGAATCAATTCCTCGCGCGCGTACCCGCAGCGACCGCCACCTCGCTCAGACGTCAGCTCGGACTCTGAGACTCAGAGCGCGTTGGGCGGAGGCGGCGGCGGCGCAGGAACCATGGGAGGAGGCGGCGGCGCAGACAGCGGCCTCGGCTCGACCGTGTCGTACTGATTCGGTCCACCGAACACGAAACCCAGGCCGGCCTGGAAGATCAACCCGCCTCCACCAAGCGCCGACGTCGTCCCGCCCGATCCATTCGGCCCCGTGATGAGCGCAGGAACGCCGATCGCCAACTCGGGGATCATGCGGAACGTGGGCGACACCTTCACCGCGAAGCCCACCGAGCCGCCCGCGTAGATCACGTTGGTCGGCGCGGGAGCCAGCGCGCCGAACACCACCTGATCGATCACCCGCGGCCCGAGCACCAGCTCATGTCCGTTGAAGTCGATGCCGATCAGCACCGGCAGATGAAACGTGAGCGTGCCGGTGAACAGATCTCCGCCGCCGAAACCCGCGAACGTGAAGCCGGGGTTGATCGAGACGTTCACTCCGCTGTCCATCGTGGGCGGCCGGAGGAACGCGACCTTCCCCTCGATGCCGATGCCGCTGAAGCCGATGCGCCCGCCCAGCTCGAAGTGATCCGTGATGCCGATGCGGCCGCCGCCCTCGACGAGTGGATATCCAATCGTCGTGGCGGGGGAACCCGGGCTCGCACCGAGCGCCACCACTCCGCCGCCGGAGGGACCGACCCAGCCCTGCGCCGCGCCCTTGTTCAGCGTGCGCGCAAGCCCCATGGTCGAGACCGACGCACAGCCCGACAGACACCACAGCCCCGCGAAGACAATCCACTTCCTCATGGACCGGGAGAATTGCTCAGTTCCGCGGAAAGGCCACTACGAACGTCGTGCCGGCCTCGGCGGTCGACGTGACCGAGATGGTGCCGCCGAGCGCGTCGACGATGTGCTTCACGATGAAGAGCCCAAGGCCCACGCTGCGGCCCAGCTCGGGCGAGCGCGCGTCGCCGCGCGTCAGCGGCTCGAAGATGCGCGGGAGGATCTCAGCGGGGATCGGCGCGCCCTGATTGCAGACCCGCAGCTCGATGTGATCCTGGAAGCCATGCGTGCTCACGCGCACCGGCGCGTTCGGCAGCCCGTGCTTGAGCGCGTTGGTCACCAGGTTGATCGTGGTCTGCGAGAGGCGCAGGCGGTCCCACGAACCCAGGCCGTCACCTTCGTGCTCGAGCAGCACCACCCGATGGGGAAAGAGCGCCCGGAGCTCGCCGATCGACTGGCGAACGGCCTCGTGCACGTTCATCGGCGACCGTACGATCGACAGCCCCGAGCCCTGCCTCGCCAGGGTGAAGTCGAGCAAATCGTTCACCAGCCGGCCCACGCCCTCGAGCGTGATCTCCATGCCGTGCACGAGCTTCTCGGCATCGGGCGCGAGCGGCCGCCGGGGATCAAGCAGCTGCCGCACGCTCAGCTTGATCGCCGCGATGGGGTTTCCGAGATCGTGGCTCACCACGCCGATGATCTGCCGCTCGAGCTCGGCGCGGTCCTTCTCTTCGTCGACGAACTTCTCGAGTGATCTCCTCGACTCGGAAGAGGTGGTCACGTCGAGACTCAGGTTGAGGGTGCTGTCGATTGACCCGGAGCGGCCGCGCAGAGGCTGCACCACGAAGTCGAAGTAGCGGTCCTCGAGGAGGCCATCGCTCAGGACGATCGGCACCAGGAGGTCGCGTGCCACGAAGGGCTCTCCGCTCTCCATCACGCCCTTCATCGTGTGGTCCCACGCCGCGAGGTGCGGGAACGCGGTGAAGATCGGCACGCCCATGATGTCGCGGCCATCTGCGACGTTTCGCCGGTACTCCTCGTTCATCATGGTGATCACGTGATCGGGCCCCTCGAGCACCATCGCCTGCACCAGCGGCTGTTCCTCGAGCGCATCCATCAAGCCTTCACGCGCGAGCTCGGCCTCCTTGCGATGGGTGACCTCGAAGGCGGTGCCGACCACCTGCCGGGGAACTCCGTGCTCGAAGAGGGTCTGGCCGGTGAGCTGCACCCAGCGGTAGCGGCCCGGGCCCGACTGCACGCGGTACTGGAGTTGATATTGCGCGCTCCCCTCGGGGTTGAGGGCGGCGGCGACCACTCCCTCGAGCTGCGCGCGATCATCCGGGTGAATCGCCGCCAGCAGCGCGTCCAGGTGCACTGGCGCCCCCGCCTCGAGGTGATGGAGCTCGAGGAGCGCGGCGTCGGCGATCACCCGCTTCGTCAGCACGTCGAGCGCCCAGTTTCCGCCGACGATGGGCTCGAACAATTTCGATCGCAGAATGGGGACGGGCGTCTTCCTGCTTCGCACCTCCGGCGGCTCACTGGGCTGCGCGCCCATTCTCCGGAGCGCGTGCACGGAGACGACCTCTTTGGTGAGCGCCCACATGAAGTGGGTGAACACGCGCAGCTCAGATGAGGTGAGCGCGTGATCGGAATCGGCGGCGGCGTCGAGCAGCAGGTCGGCGAGCAACTCGTACTCATGCACCGCTCTGCGAGCGTCGACCCCGAAGTGGGGAAGTGGGGGCGGCTGTACCGGCTCTCCGCGCAGTGAACCCACGAGCGCGCGCAAGACCTGATGCACCTGCGCCTCGGGATGCTCGTGGGAATGCAGGGCGCCTTCTCGATGTCCGTTCTGGCGGGTCAGCCATCGCTGCAGCAACTCGCGGGACTGACCTTCGAGGATCGTCGCGAAGTGGCTCACCTCAGCAACAGAGCACGTCGGAGGACGGAGCCTCCGGTTATCCGTGATCTGCCCCTGTATTCAGTCCTTTGAGTCGAGCAGCGCGATGACGACTCGGAGTCAGTTCGCCTCAGCCCTTCGAGTTGCGCGCGGCCTCGCCAGCGGCGGTCGCGTCAGCCTCGATGCGCTGCGCCGCGGGGATGTCGACCTGCTTCAGCAGGTCCCACTCCATGCGCCAGTCGCGGTTCATCTGGGTGTTGCCATTCTGGTTCTTGCTCGCGGCGGTGGCCGAGACCTGGCACTGCGTGGGCGAGGGAGCCGAGCCCTGGAACAGGTAGCGGGTGCTCGAGACCATGTTGCCGTTCGACTGCGTCTTCCACTCGGTCTCGAGGGTGAGGCCGGCGGCGGCGTCAGCGCTCTTCACCTGGAAATCACGCGCGAAGAGCATGGTGCGCGCGGCGCCCCAGATCTCGTTGCAGGGCTTCTCGTAGGTGTGCTGCTGCACCGCGTTCTCGATGAACTTGCTCTTGGCGGCAGCGGCGCGCATTCCCGCGCAACCAGTGGTGGAGAGAGCAGCGGCGGCGACGGCGACGGAGAGGAGCTTCTTCATGGTGATGACCTTTCGATGGACGGCACCGGCCGTGATGACCGGCGGTGCACATCAGTCGTGCGAGGTCATTTTCGTGGGTAGGTCTTCCGCACGAATTATCGGAAGAACACGCCCAGCCCGAGATGCACGAAACCGAACCAATCGAAGGTTTGGCGACGGTCTGAGTAATAGAGCATCGGCCCACCGCCGAACTCGGCCATGAAACCGCCGGTGGCCATGAACTGCAGGCCGACGTCGGCGTGGAACATCTTTCCCCAGACGTCATCGTAGGTGTCGCCGGGCACGCCGTTCACCAGGGTGGTTCCCGCCTTCCGCCGCCACGCATCGAAGCCGTAGTGCGCGCCGCCGCCGAAATACGGACTCCACATCGAAGAGAGGGGGACCCACTTCACCGAGAGATCGACTCCGGGGCCGACGGCGTCGATGCCGAGGGTGATGAAGAGCCACGGTGTCGGCAGCCAGGTGCCTTCCAGCACGAGGATTCCCTTGGTGCTCAAGAGCGCGAAGCTGATGCCCCAGTGCTTGGTGAGCCGAGGGTCGTTCTTGATCTCGTCGTCGATCGCCTTCTTGAGCGCGAGCTTTCGATCGTTCTCGGTCTTGAGGATCTTGTAGCGATCGAAATACCGCGCGACCGAAGGATCCTCGGTGAAGGACGGATCGAGCGAGAGCGCCTCTTCGAGGGCCTTCTGCTCCTCCGCCGCTTTTCCCTGCTGCTGCAGCTCGGTGGAGCGAACGAGGAGCGCCCTCGCCTTTCCACGCCGCGCGCGCATCTCGTGCGGATCTTCGTCGATCATGCGCTGGAACATCTCGAGCGCCGCGGTGACGTCTCCTTGCGCGAGGGTGCCACTCGCGGCCCACTCGGAGAACGCGCTGCTGCCCTTCACCAGGCCGGACTCGAGGGGCTCCTTGCGGTACTCCAGTCGCTTCGCCCAGAGCACCGCGCCGGGAGCGAGGGTGACCTCAGCGACCTGCACTCCGTCGAGCACTGGGCGCTTGATGCGATAGCTGCCGGCGGCGAGCTGCAGGCGGCGTCGCTCGGTGGGATCGGAGCGCGCTTCCGCCACGAGGTGTTGTTCGGCGCTGTCGGTGACCACGTAGCGATGGCTCTGCTCTGCCTCGAGCTCGAGGGTCGCGGCCTGGGTGATCAGTCGCGTGAGGGGAACGTCTCCCTGGCCCTTGAGTGAGAAGCGGAAGCCGGGGCGTTGCGGCAAGGCGCTCGCCTCGGTGTCCACGCGGGTGCGCTCGTAGGTGTAGCCGTACGCTTCGGTGAGGCGGACCACTCCGTCGCCATCGACGTCGCCTGCGCCGCGAAGCGCGGAGACCCAGTGATGCGTGAAGATCGATCCTGCGAGGGCCTTCGATTCTTGCGCGAGCTCGTCGGCGCCCGAGGAGCTCAGCAGCGCGAAGCCCTGCACCGGCTCGTCGGCGAGCAAGCGCACCGCGGGGACGGGCATCGCGCCCTTGGTGCCGAGGATCGCTCCGGAGCGGCAGGCGTCGAGCACGGCGATGGTGAGTCCCGCCTTGGTATTCGAGAGACGATCGGCGAGCGTGGTGAGGGCGAGCACCGGACCGCGCAGGTGGAGCGCGCTCGCGTCGGCGTGACCTGAATAGAAGAAGAAGAAGAGGGTGGGCTCGGTGGCGGCGGCGAGCTGGCCTTCGATCTTCGCGAGAGCTTGATCGAGCTCCTTCGTCGTCGGGTCGAAGAGGATGGTGGTGTCGGCTTCGGCGACGCTGCCCAGCTGCTGGAGGACTTCCTTCACTCTCGTGGCGTCGTCGTGCGCGTAGCGGAGGGAGCGATCGGTGGCCCAGCCGTCATTCGCTCCCACGAGAAGCGCGAAGCGGCGCTCGGCGTGCGCGGTCGAGGCAAGGAGCAGTGCTGAAAGGAGCAGCCACGACTTCATGGACGGAGCGGATCTAGCACGTGTCTCCCTCTCCCTTCGGGAGAGGGTCGGGGTGAGGGCATACTGACTTCATGAAAGCGATCGACCTCCAGGAGAAATTCTCCCTCGTCACCGAGCACTGGCGTCCGCGAGTCGTGGGCGAGCTGAACGGGCAGGAAGTGAAGATCGTGAAGGTCAAAGGCGTCTTCCCCTGGCATCACCACGAGAAGGAAGACGAGATGTTCATGGTCTGGCGCGGGACCTTCAGGGTGGAGTTCCGGGATCGCGTGGTGACCCTCAACCCCGGCCAGCTCGTCATCGTTCCGCGCGGAGTGGAGCACCGCACCGCCGCCGACGAAGAAGCCGAAGTGATGATCTTCGAGCCCGCCGAGGTGCGGAACACCGGAAACGTCGTGGATGAAGTGTTCACCGCTCCCATGGGCGTGAAGGTCTAAGCTCCCCGGCGCGTGGCGGCGGATCAACAGCGAGCTGAAGTCGAAGCCATCTACCGGCGCTACGGGCCGATGCTGTTTCGGCGTTGCCGCTCCCTGCTTGGCTCCGATGCCGAGGCTCAAGATTGCCTGCAGGACACCTTCATCGGATTCCTGAAGGGGAATTGGCGCGGGGAAGCGCAGCCGCTCACGGTGCTGTACCGGGTGGCGACGAACCAGGCGATCGATCGGCTGCGCAAGCGAGGCCGCTGGCACGGGCGCGCGAGTGAGCTCGCCGTGCGTGAAGACGAGCAGGATGCCTCCGTGGAGGAACAGGGCGCCGCCTGGGCCTCACGCCAGACGATGGCGGAGACGGAGCGCGTCGAGTGGGCGCACGATCTCGCGTTCCTCACCAAGGGCGAGGACGAGTTCACGATGACTGCCGCGACCATGCATTGGGTCGAGGGCTACACGCTCGAAGAGATCGCGCAGACGCTGGGTGTGACTCGCAAGACGGTCTCCGCGCGGCTCACTCGGTTCTCCGAGCGCGTCGCAGAAAAGAAGAAATAGTGCTCCCTCTCCCTGCGCAGCAGCGGGGAGAGGGTCGGGGTGAGGG
>CBIHPJ010000417.1:0-8007 GCA_966211295.1 uncultured Myxococcales bacterium
GGGCGGCCCGTGAAGGGCCGTCCCTACCGCTACGGCGCAATTCGTCAACCGACGACGAAGGAGGGGCGTTTGAGATCGCCCGCCGAGCGCGGAGCCGCGCGATCGATCACCACGGGCGCCTCTCTGAGCGAACGCGCAATCGACGCGTCTTCGCACCACCTCACCTCGCGCATGCACGTGCCGCACTGGCGTCCGCAGGGATCTTCGCCCAGCGGGAGCGATTCCCATCTCTGATTGCACGCACTCGAGCAGCGCTCGATCGCAGCGCGAGTGACGAGCGCGCGGAAGGACGGACCGACGTCCTGCAGCAACGTGCGATCGATCTTCCCCGCGAGCATCAGCCTTGCCCACTCAGCGCGCTTGCCCGCCCCGTTGCTCTCGAGCCAATCGGCGTACACGTGGAGCGCGGAGTCGCTGGTGCGCGAGGCGTCGACCATCGCGCGCTCTTCGTCACTCAGCTTCGGCACTTCGACGACGCTGAGCTGGTAGTCCCACCAGCGCAGTCGATCGCCGATCTTCACCACGCCACTCTCGACGTACTCACCGTTCAACTCGACGAGGTGCGGAGCCTTGATGCCGCCCCACTTGCGCTCGCCCTTCAGTCGGAACCCAACGGGTGGCGGATCGAAGATCAGCAGCTCGGGATCGATGTACGTGTTCTCGAAGCCCGGCATCACCGCGCCTTCACGCGTGAGCACCACGGGGATCGGAGAGACGAACTCGATCCACCACGTGCCAGCGACCGGATGCTTGAGCTCGAGCGCGATCATGGAGCGGCGAACTCGTTGAAGTTGTACCGGCTGTTCCCATCGTGCAGCCAATGCGACGCGCCGTAGAGCACGAGGTGGGTGGAGTCCTGGATGAATGGGCTCGCGGCCGCTCCGAAGTTGCACTGCTGATCGTGACAGAAGAACTCGCGTCGCGAGACGAAGGTCACCGAGGGACCGGTGAGATCCACGCGATGCAGGCTCGCGAAGTCCTGCCCGGGAACAGTGGGTGCACCCATCTGCGTGTTGCACGTGCCGATGAAGAAGAGCGCTCCGTCGCATTGCTTCACGAAGTTCACGTTCTGGTACGTGCCACACGCGCGGAGCATTCGGCGCCGAGATAGCGCTGATGTCGAGAACAGGTCAAAACGCAGACATGGATTTCTCCGCCGCCCTCGAACGCGCCATCGAACTCACGAAGCGAAGGTCGCTCGAAGCGATGATGTTGTGGGCAGGCGGTGCCCTCGTGCTCTCCGCGGTGAACTACTTCCTGGGTGGCCGGCTCTGGCACTCGGTCGTCGGGATCATCGCCGCGCTTGTCTCGGTCCTCTACGCGTTCGGCAGCCCTGCCGCGACGCGCGCGCTGGAGAGCTTGAGAGGTTCAAAGCCCGAGCATTGGCTCCCGAGTTCTTCGCACGGAGTGGTGGTGCTCGCGGGCAACGTGCTCATCGCCGGTGCGCACAAGGGCGCGCTCGATCGTCACGCGCGCGAGCGAGTCGTCTCGATCAGCTTCGACGAGGAGTCGCACTCGCTGACCATCGATCTGATCAAAGTGGTGAAGGACGACGACGGTGAGCGCGAAGATCAGCGCCGCACCGTCGCCAAGATCGATCCGGCCATCTCGACGCACGAAGGACTTGCCTTCGCCAGGCGTGTGCTGGACCTCAGTCAGCACTGATCAGCGGCCGAGCACGTCGAACCCCGCGTTCACCACGCCGGAGTACTGGACCTGCCAGAGGTGCGCGAGCGGCGTGTTGTGCGGGCCTTCCATGCGCACGGTGTTCGCGCCCGGCATGTCGAGCTGCGCCGAGGGCATGTAGCCGTCGCCGTCTTCGAAGATGCCCTTCTTGGGCCCAAGCGTCGGAGTGCCGGTGGTGCCGATGATCGTCACGCCGCCGGCGATCTGATCGCGCTGGCGATCCCATGTGGTGTTGAGGTCGTTGATCATCTTCGAGCCGACTGCGAGCTCACGCGCGGCGTCGTCGACGTTCTTCACCGGGTTGCCGACCACTCCGCCGATGTTGCCGAGGTACGTGCCGTGCGACGCGGGGCCGATCATCACCGCGTGATCGATCTTCGGGCCCTTCGAGGGATCGCGGCCGTCGAGGTAGAGGCGGAAGTCCGTGCCGCCCGCGGAGTGCGTGACCACGTCCACGTTGCCCTGACCAGTGGCGGTGGCGATGCGCTCCATCGCCTTCGCGATCTGAGGCGCCTTCAGCGTGGGCGAGGCCCAGGGATCCTTGTATTCGACCTCGAACAGCTTCGCGTTCTTGAGTTCGGCGGCGGTGACCTCGCGGCCCTGCTGATCTCCGAGGCGGAACTTGTCCTGCGAGGCGACGTAGACGACCACGGGACCGTTCGCCTTGTTGGTGGCGAGCTGATCACCCATGCGATCGAAGCTCTTCGCCGGCATGGTGAGGCCAGGGATCATCACCACCGGGCGCTTCAGCGTCGGAGGCGCGTTGAGGGGGCCGTACGCCACGCGCTGCGGTCCCTGCAGCTTCTCGATCGGACCGTCGGGCTTGAGCTTGTTGAACACGCGATCGGACATCCAATCCTTGCTCGCGTTGAAGACGTCGATCTTCGGGCCGGGGCCCTGCTTGAAGGGCTCGATGGCGTTCTTCACGCCGTCCTTGAAGCCATCGACCATGCGCTCCAGCGGGTTCTTGCTCTTCGCGGTCGCGGGAGCCCAGCTCGACGCCGCGGCCTTCGGGGCAGGAGCAGCGGGCTTCGGAGGAGCAGCAGGAGCTTTGATGGGAGAAGCGACGGAGCTGCTAACGCGAGCGGGTGCCATGCAGCGATTGTCGGTGGAGGTGCGCGCGAGTTCATCGGCAGCGCGCGACAAAAGACGTGCAGATCACGCCATGAGATAAGTGCGCGTGGCGTACTTCGAAGACCTGCAGCCCTGTACCGCGGTCCCTGGTGAGTGGCGAAATCTCCTCGCGGTGGGCTGGCTTTCAAGGGATCACGAGTTCACGCGCGGCGCGTTCGATCGCGAGTTCCTCGACGATGCAATGCGCGGCGAATACCGAGTGCCCGGGGTCGGGAGTTTCGTTCGGAAGTGCGAACTCTGCTCAGGCGCCGATCTGCCACGCACGGAGGCTGGACTGCTCTTCATCGAGGGCAATGGGGTGATGTACGTCGCTCCGCGGCTCATCAGGCACTACGTGCAGAAGCACGGCTATCGGCCACCGCCCGCGTTCATCAGCGCGCTCCCTGCTGGCGCGCTCTACGGGCCCGCGTTCAAAGAAGCGATCGCTCGACACCTGGTGATTGAGGCACCGGCCGCACCGGAGCCTCAGCGGACGGCATACGGTACCGAGGGCATCCAGGTGCTCGAGGGGATTGAGCCCGTGCGAATCCGTCCGGGCATGTACTTCGGAGGGACGGGCGCGCGTGCGCTCACCGAGTTGCTTTGGGAGATCGTCGGAAACAGCCTCGATGAGCATCTTGCTGGAGCCGCGACCCGAATCAGTATCGACATTGATCCGAGCGGCTGGATCACCGTGGAAGACGACGGCCGCGGAATTGATCCCGAGCTGTTCGACGTGGTGTTCAGCTCGCTTCACTCGGGAGCGACGCTCGATGGGCACCATCCGCACGTGCATTTGCGGACGGGTCTGATGGGAGCAGGCGTGGGCCCCTCCAACGCTCTGTGCGCGAGTCTCGAAGTCGAAACGCGTCGAAATGGTCAGGCGTATCTCGCGACGTACTCGTGTGGACGAGTCGTCGACCGCGTGACGAGCCTCGGTCCCACGGAGAAACGTGGAACCGTTCTTCGGTTTCTCCCAGACGACGAGATCTTTCGTGACGGCGTGCAGCTCGATCTCGTCGCACTCGAGCATCGACTCGATGAGATCGCGTGGATGTGTCCGAAGCTCGACATTCGACTCCAGGGAAGGTCGCTCCAGCACGCAGATGGTCTCCGAGGCTGGGTCCGACACCTCGCGCCGGACGTGGTGAAGGAGACGGTGTTGTCTGCGGTTGGCACTGAGAACGATGTCGAAGTCGACGTCGTACTCGGATGGCGGCCGCGGAGCAGCGAACCTCTGATCCGCGCCTTCGCGAATTACGCTGAGACGAACGAGCCTAACTCTTCCAACCGGAAGGGCCTCGTCCTCGCGGTGAACGAGTTCATCCGGACGAAGCGGGCTTCGCGCGAGAAGAAGGTGATGTCGGGCCTGGTGGCCGTCGTCCACGTCGGGCTGCTGCACCCGAGGTTCGGAGGACCGACTCGCGCGCGTCTCGAGATGAAAGAAGCACAGATGGCGGTCCAGAGGGTCGTGACGCGCGCGATCAACCAAGCCCCGTGGTGGTGGGATCGCCTCCACACCGCTCTTGGATAGGGTCCGACGCGTCGGACTCGCTTCGCTAGACCGTCCGTAGAATACCCATGGCGCACTTCGAAGATCTCCAGCGCTGCACGCCTTTCACGACGGAATGGCGAAATCCATTGGCGGTCGGGTGGCTGGCGAAGGGCCACTCGTATCGCAGCGGCGCAGCGGATCTCGAGCTGGCGAACTCACTCTGGCGTTGTCGAGGTGTGCTCGAGGGACCCGGAGAGTTCCGACGGTGCGAGCTGTGTGAAGGCGAAGAGGTGGCCCGAGGCGAAGCGGGAGTGATCTTCGTGCCAGGCCGCGATGCGCTCTACGTCGCGCCAAAACTCATCGCGCACTTCATTCGAAAGCACGGGTACGTGCCTCCCGACGAGTTCCGCGCTGCGTTGCGCGACCTGCCCGAGCATCGGAACTTCGAGGCCACACTCGACCTTCATCGAGTGAGCCCCCGTGGAATTCAGTTCAGGCCCAGAACCGATCGATACGACGCGGCGGACATCCAGGTTCTGGAGGGGCTCGAGCCGGTGCGCCTTCGTCCGGCCATGTACATCGGAGGGACAAATGGTGCCGGGCTCACGCATCTGCTCTTCGAAGTCGTGAGCAACAGCCTCGACGAATACCTGCGCGGCTTCGCCAATGAGCTGAGCGTTCAGGTCGATCAGCGCGGCTGGGTGACTGTCGAAGACAATGGCAGGGGACTTCCTGTCGAGACACATCGCCAGACGGGACTGTCCGCTTTGGAAGTCATCCTCACCAAGCTGCACTCCGGAGCGACGCTCGATGGTCACCATCCGCACGTCCACCTTCAATCGAGCCTTCATGGCGTTGGCCTCTCCGTGGTCAACGCGCTGAGCGCGCGGTTCGAGATCGAGTCTCGGCGCTCGGGTGTGGCGTATCGGGCCGCCTTTGAATCGGGTCGTCCGATCGAGCCGCTCCGTCGCGTGGGCGAAACATCGCGTCGCGGAACGCTGATCAGGTTTCTCGGCGATGACGAGATTTTCGATGAAGGCGCGACGATCGATCTGATCCAGGTCGAAGAGCGACTGACTCAACTGAGCTGGCTTTCGGGCGCGCTCAACGTGCGTTTCCAGGACAAGCACCTGCCGCACGCGGGTGGATTGGCCGGTTGGGTGAGGAGACTCGCTCCAGACGTCATTATGGAGACGCTGCTCGAGATCGCGGATAGCGCTCGTCGCGTCGACGTCGCGCTGACCCTCGCATGGAGCCCGAGCGGGAAGGGGCCGCGGGTCCTCTCTTTCATGAACTATCACCCGACGATCGATGGTGGTTCGCACGCCGATGGTGTGCTCTCGGCTGTCACTGCGGCTGCCTCGGCGAGGAGTCCTTCGAGTGAGAGACTGCTCGCAGGCCTCGTCGCCATCGTGCACGTCGGCTTGCTTGACCCATACTTCGGTGGCCCCACCGCGACTTCGCTCCATGTGGAGGATGTTCGACTGGCCGTGCACGAGGTCGTCACTCGCGCGATCAATGGGGCGCCGTGGTGGTGGGACAAACTGCATGAGGTGATTGGCTGATCAGAAACGTCCGACCCTCACCCCGATGGGAGAGGGAGATAGGCTTCGCAGGATGAGAGTGCTGATCAAGCAGGGCAGTCTTACCGACGGTGATGAGTCGGTGCTCGTCAACGCGTCGAACACCAACGCGCAGCTTGGGACTGGTGTCTCTGCCGCGATTCGTCAGGCGTGCGGCAAGGGCTACCAGGAGAAGCTGCTCGCCGAGCTCCAGCGTCAGTTCAGAGGTCCGATGAGGCCGGGGCAGGTGATGCTCACTGATGCTGGAGCGCATCCTCGCGCGAAGTGGGTCGCTCACGTCGCGGTGATGGATTACCGCGAGGGCTTCAACGGCTCGAGCTTTCCCACCGTCGATACGATTCGCACTGCTTGCGAGCAGCTTTGGGATGTCGTGGAGACGATCCCCGGCGGTGAGAAGCAGTCAGTCGCGATGGTCGCGCTCGGCGCGGGCACGGGGAATCTTGGCGTCGCCGAGCCCATTCGCATCGCTGCCGAGACTTTGAAGGCGCACGTCGCGATTCATCGCAACACTCGGATCGAGCGTGTCTCGTTCTATGGATTTCAGCTGCCCGAGTACGTCGCTATGGCGCACGTGCTTGCGGGCCACTTTCCTGAGGTGAAGGCGCAACTTCCGGCTGAGGTACTCGGGCTTATTGCGAAGTGACTTGCCCTCACCCCGACCCTCTCCCGAAGGGAGAGGGAGACGTCATCGCGCTTCGCGGAACTTGCCGGGACTCGTTCCGGTCCACGTGCGGAATGCTCGCGCGAAAGCTCCCGCGTCTGCGTAACCAACTTGTTCGGCCACATCTGCGAGCGAAGCGTCTGAACGGACCAGCAATCGCTCTGCCTGCGTGCGACGGACTTCGCTCAAGAGTTCGCCGAACGAGACGCCTTCTTCACCGAGCCTTCGCTGCAGCGTGCGCGCGGTGACGTGAAGTCTCTTCGCCGTCTTCTCCAGCGTCGCGTCGCCCTTCGGCAACAAGGTCAGCACCGCTCCGCGCGCCTGCTCGTAGATCGCGTCTGCATCAGGACATGCTGCGAGCACCGCTGCTCCGTGCAGCTCGAGCGCCTTGTTCAATTCCTGATCAGCGCCCGAGGGACGACGATCGAGATCCGCCGCGCTGAAGGTGAGTCCGTTGGAGCTGCGACCGAAGCCGATGTCCTTCGTGCCGAGATGCGCCGCCAGCTCAGGCGGACAACTCTTCTCGTCGTGCGCGAACCACGCACGCACGGGCTTCAAGTCATCGCCCATCATCTCGCGCGCGATCTGCAGAATGCGCGCGACGGTGAAGATGTTGCCCTGCCGTCCCACTCCACCTTTCTGCGGCGCACGGTGATGCAGCGAGAGCTCGTCTCCTTCGCTCTCCGTGCTCCAGCGCACGAGCGGATTGATCAACGCGCCGTACGTGCCGAGTTGCTCCATCGCGATGCGCAGGGTCGGCGCGCTCCGCAGACCAAACTCCAGCAATCCGTACGAGCCGCGCGTCATCGCCTGCGCGCAGTGCAACCCGAAGAGCGGATCATTCAGCTCCTTCGACGCGTCGGCGAGAATCGCTCCCAGCTCAGTGAGGCTCACCTCGGGCACGAGCGTCGGCAGGTACTTCTTCTCGAGCTTGCTCGCGTCCTTCCCCGCGCGCCGCACCAACGCCAACACGAAGGGAACGAGCGCCGAATTGAAACGCCGGGTCTTCCGGATCTTCGCCATGGGCGCGCAGCCTGCCACGAGTTGCGTGTCATGATGCGCGTCATGCACCACAGATCATTTCTCACCTTCGCGCTCGGCGCGTCGCTCCTCTTCTTCTCTGCGTGCGGAGCCAAGCCGAAGTGCGACAGCTCGACCTGCGCCACTGGCTGCTGCGACTCCGCGGGACTCTGCCAGGGCGGCTCGACCACCCTCGCCTGCGGCTCGTTCGGTTTCGCCTGCCAGCAGTGCACCATCGGACAGGTCTGCAACCTCGGCACGTGCGTGATCTCCAGCAGCTTCGGAGGCGGTAGCGGCTCAGGTGGCGGAAGCGGCGGCGGCACCGGCGGAGGAACCGGAGGAGGCATCACCGGTGGAGGAATGGGCGGCGGCAACTCCGGCGGAGGAAGCGGAGGAGGAGTCACTGGCGGCGGCACGGGCGGAGGAAGCACCGGCGGCGGCAGCGGCGG
>CBIHPJ010000418.1:0-7968 GCA_966211295.1 uncultured Myxococcales bacterium
GCCAGCAGCGCCACCAGGTAGTTCTTCCCCTCGCCCACCACCATCGCGTTGCCGATGGGCTCGATGCCCTTGAGCAGCCCCTCGAGGTTGCTGGGCGCCGTCTTCTTGCCGCCCGAGGTGACGATGATCTCCTTCTTCCGTCCGGTGATCTGAAGGAAGCCGTCCTCATCGAGCAGCCCCACGTCTCCGGAGTGCAGCCAGCCGTTCTGAATCAGCTCCGCGGTGGCCTCGGGCTCCTTGAAGTAGCCCATGCACACGTTGCCGCCCTTCACGAGGATCTCGCCGTCGTCGGCGATGCGCACCTCGACTCCGGGCATCGGGCGGCCGAGCTTGCCGATCTTCATCGCGTCGAGCGTGGTGACCGAGGTCGGGCCGGTGACCTCCGACTGGCCGTAGATCTCGGCGATCGGAAGATCGAGCGAGGTGAAGAACTCCAGCACCTCGCGAGCGATCGGCGCCGCGCTGGTGGCGAGCAGGTGCGCTTCGTCGAGCCCGATGCGCGCCTTCAGTGGAGCGAACACCGTGCGTTTGGCGAGCGCGTACTGCGCCTGCAGCGTGATCGACGACTGCCGGTGCGACATCGCGTCTTCGTGGTACCGCGTGGCCACGCTCCGCGCCCAGGCGAGCACGCGCTGCCGATTCTTCGGCTGCTGCGCGATGCCCGCTTCAGCCTTCGCCTTGAACTTCTCCCAGACGCGCGGCACGCCGAGGAAGAGCGTGGGCCGCACCTCCCTCAGGTTCTCCGGCAGCTTCTCGAAGCTCTGCGCGAAGTAGACCTGCAGCCCGTTCACCAACGGTCCGTAGATGGTGCACACCTGCTCGGCGATGTGACTGAGCGGCAAGTACGAGACGAGCCGATCGCCCTCGCCCACGTCGTGGCACTGCGAGAGGTGCACCGTGGTCCAGCAGAGGTTGTGGTGCGAGAGCATCACGCCCTTGGGATTTCCGGTGGTGCCCGAGGTGTAGATGAGCTGCGCCAACCCGTTGGGATCCAGCGCCTCGAGGCGTGCGTAGTAGTCGGCCTCGTTGGCAGCCGCTCCACGCGCCAGCACTTCGGCGAAGGTGAGCACGCCCTCGCGCGGCACCGCGGGAGCGTCCATCAAGATGATGTGCTCGAGCTTCGGCAGCTGCGAGCGCACCGAGAGCAACGTCTCGAGATAGCCCTCGTTCTCCACCAAGGCGATGCGCGCCTCGCAGTGACCGGTGACGTACGCCACCTGCTCCGCGGACGCCGTGGTGTACACGCCCACGCTCACGCCGCTCGAGGCCATCGCGCCGAGCGCAGCCACCACCCACTCTTCACGACTGAAGCCGGTGATGGTGAGCGCGCTGCCCGGAGCGAAGCCGAGCGACTGGAGCCCGAGGGCGAAGTCGCGCACGCGTTGCGCGTATTGCCGCCAGGAAGTGGGGACCCAACCGTCACCGCGTTTCGTCCACAGCGCGGGCTCGTCCTTCAGCCGCTCGGCGACGTCGTGCAACTGATGAACCATCGTCTTGGGAATCTTGAGCGACATTTCGGTGTGCAGCGTTCTTGAAGGTCGTTGACAGGTCAACGATCACGCCGCTATCTCCACCGGCTCAAATGGCCACCATCGATTTCACCTGTCAAAAGTGCGAAGGCGTCTTCGACCTCGACGCGGCGGATCTCATCGACGGCACCGAGAAGCTGGCGTGTCCGCACTGCGACAACAAGCTCACCAAGACGGCCAACGAAGATTTCAGCTCTGCGCTCGCTGAACTGAGCGCGCAGCTGGTGGCCGTCGCCAAGAAGTTCTCGGTGTCGCTCGAGCTCGAGACCGCTGATCTCCCCAACGCGCCGCTCGACGAAGATGACGACGACGACGATGATGACGATCGATAAGTCTTGAAGCCGTCCTGACGTCCTGAAGTCGCCCCATCACCAAGCCCTGGACCGAAAGGTTCAGGGCTTTTTCGTGTCCTCACCTGATCACCCGCAAAGGAAAAGCCCGGCCCCCCTCCCAGAGGTCACCGGGCTTCTCCCCCCTCGGGCCGACGTCACCCGAAGAAGTTCAGATTCAGAACTTGGCAGCGAGATCGCTGACGACGGGAATGTTGAAGCGCTCACCCTTGAGCGCCTTGGTGATGCCCATGATCGTCGCCACGGCGTAGGCGACGAAGCCGGCGCACCAGATGATCTGGCCCACGAAGGGGATCACGTTGAGGAAGCCGAGCACGAAGAACGCGCCGAAGAGCACCAGGCCCTGCTTCGCGTTCCACTTCACGAACTCGCTGTCCTTCACGGTGAGGAGCGGGATCAGCGAGAGCAGGCCGAGATACGCCAGCACCAACTGAATCTTGTCCTGCTCGCGAACCGTGTCGCCTCCGACTGACTGAATGTTCTGCTGCTGCTGGTCCTGCGGCGTCATGCGTTCTCCGATGAGAGAAAAGAAGAACGTGAATCCTGCTCAGTGCGATCGATGCGGTCAAGGCAAGACCGCAGGCTCGCCGAGGATCTCGAAGCGCTCGAGTGATCCAGATCGTCGCGCTGCCGCAAACAACGTGTGGCGCTCTTGACTGCGGAGTCTTCCTCCCTCAGGCAACTTCACGACGACAGAAGTCAGCCGCGCGGGCCCGAGCTGCACGAGCACGCTCGCCGCGGTCGCGATTCGCACCTCGGCGTTGGGCCGAGTGGCCGCCGCGCGCCGCTCTCCCGCCTCGGGTGCAGAGAGATCGATGGTGAGGTGATTGAACGGACCGCCAGGCTCGCGGGAGCGCACGAAGACGACCTCGCCCGACTCCACACCCCAGCGCAGCAGGTTCGGGAACATGGTGCCCGTCGCGCGCCGCTCGAGGTCGCACGCGAGCAACCAGTCGGCCGCGCCTTCGAACACCACGTAGCGCGCGGCGAGCATCAGCTCTTCGAAGCCCTGCAGCGCCTTGTGCTGATCGGCGACCGCGTCGTGGATCTCCGACACCACCAGCGGGTTGATGAACTCGGTGGTCGACAGCGAGAGCGACTTCGCCTGTTGGAAGAGCTCCACGCGCGAGAGCGGCGCCAGCTCCTTGTGGAAGACGCCCCAGCTGCCCACCACCACGCGCGACGGAGCGAGCGTGCTCTCGTCAGGCTTGAGCGCGAGGTCTTGCCAATCGAGCGAGCTCAGCTCGAGCTTCTCGAGCCGTTGCATCACGGGGCTCGAGAGGAAGGGCCCGAGCTTCAGCGGTGCCTGCCCCGGAGGAACCACGAAGGAGCGCGCGGTGGCAAAGCGCACATCTCCGGTGAGGGTGCCGTAGAGCTCCGGCGGCCGAGACGGCGCGCACACCAGCTCCTCGACGAAGCCGCCCACGAAGCGCGTGCGGTGCAGATCTGCGAGTGAAGCCAGCGGGCCCAGCCACCGCTCCCCGTGCAGCGCCGTGAGCTTCGCCACGCGCCGGCGCTCGGTGAGCGAGAGGTTGCCGCGAGCGGTGAGCGCGATCACCTCGCCGCGCTCGTCACCCTGCTCTTGCAACCAATCGGAAAAGACGAGGCGGAGCGCCGGGTCGTCCGGTCGCTCCGCCAGTTGCATCAAGAGGGCCGCTTCGCGATCCATCCGGTCCTTCCGCGAGCGCGCCCTCCGTCTTGAGGCGCTCAGTTACTTGAGCAACGACTGCACTGCCGCGCGCTCTTCTTCGAGCTCCTTGAGCGTGGCAGCCATCTTACCCTTGGAGAACTCGTCGATTTCGAGCCCCTTGACGATCTCGTACTTGCCACCACCCGAGCAGATGGTGGGGAAGCCGTAGATCACGTCCTTGGGGATGCCGTAGTCGCCATTCGAGGGCACGCCCATCGTCACCCACTTGCTGCCGCATCCCATCCACCAGTCGCGCATGTGATCCAGCGCCGCGTTCGCCGCGGACGGAACCGACGAGATGCCCGACGCGTCGATGATCGCCTTGCCGCGCTGACCGACGGTGGGGATGAACGTGTCCTTGAGCCACGCGTCGTCGTTCACGAGCTCCTTCATCGACTTGCCGCCCGAGGAGGCGAAGCGGATGTCGGGGTACATCGTGGGCGAGTGGTTGCCCCAGACGATCAGCTTCTCCATCGAGTCGGCCGGCTTGCCGGTCTTCTTCTGGAGCTGGCTGAGCGCGCGGTTGTGATCGAGGCGCAGCATCGCCGTGAAGTTCTCGCGCTTGAGATCAGGCGCGCTCTTCATCGCGATGTACGCGTTGGTGTTGGCCGGGTTGCCGACCACCAGCACCTTCACGTCACGCTTCGCCACTTCGTTCAGCGCGCGGCCCTGCGCGATGAACACCTGCGCGTTCTTCTGGAGCAGATCGCTGCGCTCCATGCCCGGACCACGCGGCGTCGCGCCCACGAGCAGCGCCACGTCGATGTCCTTGAACGCGACCTTCGGATCGTCTGACGCGGTCACGCCGGCGAGCAGCGGGAACGCGCAGTCGTCGAGCTCCATCAGCGCGCCCTTGAGGCCCTTCATCGCGCTGAAGGTGACCTTGCCCTCGGCGTCTTTCACGTCGGGGACCTCGAGCAGGCTCAGGATGACCGGCTGATCCTTGCCGAGCATCTCGCCAGCGGCGATTCGATAGAGGAGCTGTGTGCCGATGCGCCCAGCGGCGCCAGTGATTGCGACTTTGACGGGAGTCTTCATGGTGTTTTTCCTGGTCGAAAGTGAGTGAACGTCAGCTCACATGTTCTTGATGATCGCCTGGCCGAACTCGCTGCACTTGAGCTCGGTCGGGTTCTGACCTTCCTGCTTCATCAGGCGCGCGAAGTCGTAGGTGACGGTGCGCTGACCGATCGCCGCGTCCATGCCCTTGATGATCAGGTCCGCCGCTTCGTGCCAGCCCATGTGGCGCAGCATCATCTCGGCCGAGAGGATGACGGAGCCCGGGTTCACCTTGTCCTGGTCGGCGTACTTCGGCGCGGTGCCGTGGGTCGCCTCGAAGATCGCGTGGCCGGTGACGTAGTTGATGTTGCCGCCCGGCGCGATGCCGATGCCGCCGATCTGCGCGGCGAGCGCGTCAGACAGGTAGTCGCCGTTCAAGTTCAGCGTGGCGATCACGTCGAACTCGTCGGGACGCGTGAGCACCTGCTGGAGCGAGATGTCGGCGATCGCGTCCTTCACGAGGACCTTGCCGGCCTTGAGCTGCTCCTTCTGCTCGGCGTTCGCCGCGTCTTCACCCTTGGCCGCCTTGGTCTTCTCCCACTGCTGCCAGGTGTAGACCTTGTCGCCGAACTCCTTCTCGGCGAGCGCGTAGCCCCACTTCATGAACGCGCCTTCGGTGAACTTCATGATGTTGCCCTTGTGCACGAACGTGACCGACTTCCGCTTGAGGTCGATCGCGTACTTGATCGCGCTGCGCACCAGGCGCTCGGTGCCGTCCTTCGAGACCGGCTTCACGCCGATGCCAGTGGTCTCGGGGAAGCGGATCTTCGCGAACTCCTTCGGGAACTCCGCCTTGAGGAAGTTGAGCATCTTGTTGGCGCGATCGGTGCCGGCCTCGAACTCGATGCCCGCGTAGATGTCTTCGGTGTTCTCGCGGAAGATCACCATGTCGACCTTCTCGGGCGCCTTCACGGGCGAGGGCACGCCCTTGAAGTAACGAACGGGACGCAGGCAGACGTACAGGTCGAGCTTCTGACGGAGCGCGACGTTCAGCGACGTGATGCCGCCACCGATGGGCGTGGTGAGCGGGCCCTTGATGCCGACCAGGTACTCACGGAACGCGGTGAGGGTCTCCTCGGGCAGCCAGTCGTTCTTCAGCTTGAACGCCTTCTCGCCGGCCAGCACCTCGAGCCACTCGATCTTCTTCTTGCCGCCGTAGGCCTTGTTCACCGCGGCGTCGATCACCGCGACCGAGGCCTTCCAGATGTCGCGGCCCGTGCCGTCGCCTTCGATGAAGGGAATGATCGGGTTGTTCGGGACCGTCAGCTTGCCGTTGACCAGCGTGATTTTCTCGCCTGCCATGTTGAAACTCCGTTCACGTGTGGGGTGATTTTCGCGCGCGGAATGTGGGCTCGGGCCACGCCGCCGTCAACTAGGGAAAGCACGCTCCCCAGAAGCGAATTGAGGCGACGGTCCTCGTTGTCGCTCTCGACTCATCGGTGTAGTCACCATGGCTGATGCAAAAGACCGAACCGCTGCAGTCCCCCTCTGCGTTGCTCAGGCTGGATCGCGCGTCGGGAACCCTGAAGGAACGGAAGTACCAGGTCGCGATCGTCGGCGGTCCGGGCACTGGAACCACCAGGGCGATCGAAGGTTCGCTGATGGTCGGCTCGCACCCTGACGCGGGCCTGAGTCTGCAGGACACCACGGTGTCCCGGTACCACGTCGAGCTCACCGCGCGGCCCGATGGCGTGCTGGTGAAGGATCTCGAGTCGACCAACGGCACGTACCTCGGCGGCACGCGCATCACCGAAGTGATCGTCGAAGATCAGGCGACGCTCAGCCTCGGCAAGACCACGCTGAAGGTGAGCATGATCGAAGCCGATCTCGGCAAGCCCGAGGAGCAGGCCACCTTCGGTCTGGCGATCGGCGCCAGCCAGACGATGAAGCAGCTGTTCGGCATCCTCGACAAGGTGTCGCCCTCTGACTCCACCGTGCTGCTGCTCGGCGAGACCGGCACCGGCAAAGAGGTGATGGCGAAGGCGATTCATCAGAAGAGCAAGCGCGCAGGCCGGCCCTTCGTGGTGGTCGATTGTGGCTCGGTCGCTCCCACGCTGATCGAGAGCGAGCTCTTCGGCCACGTGCGCGGCTCGTTCACTGGAGCGATCAGCGATCGCAACGGCGCATTCCTCGAGGCCGATGGAGGCACCATCTTCCTCGACGAGATCGGAGAGCTCCCGCTCGAGCTCCAGCCCAAGCTCCTGCGCGTGCTCGAGGCCGGCACCGTGCGTCGCGTGGGTGAAGACAAGCACCGCCGCGTCGACGTGCGCGTGATCGCGGCGACGCATCGTGATCTCGAGGCCGAGGTCGCGGCGGGTCGCTTCCGCAGCGACTTGTATTACCGCCTCGCGGTGGTGCTGGTGAGCGTGCCGCCGCTGCGCGATCGCCTCGATGATCTTCCGCTGCTCACGCAACACTTCGTGAAGTCGATGGGACGCGGTGACTTCGAGCTGCCGCGATCGCTGATGGCGCGCTTCGCCGCGTATCACTGGCCGGGAAACGTGCGAGAGCTGCGCAACCTGGTGGAGCGCAGCCTCGCCGGCGCCGACGTCGACCCGATGCCCTCGGAGTCGCAGGCCGCTGCGCGCGCGCTGTCGTCGACGGAAGACATCACCGACCTGCCCTTCAAGGAGGCCAAGGAGCGCCTCGTGGAGAGCTTCACGAAGGAGTACCTCGTGACGCTGCTCGAGAAGTGCAACGGCAACATCTCGCAGATGGCGCGCGAGGCGGGCATCGCGCGCAACTACGTGCACCGGTTGGTGGCGAAGTACGGGCTCAAGGCGCACGACTGAAGTTGTCTCCCTCTCCCTTCGGGAGAGGGTCGGGGTGAGGGGGCGTAACGTTGCCCCTCGACCTGTGACGAAGAAGTTCGCCCTCACCTCACCCTGTCCTGAAGGGAGAGGGAAAGATCTCTGGGTTCAGCCGCCGTCGCCAGCGTCGGGATCTCCCGCATCGGGATCGCCCGCATCGACACCAGCATCCATCCCCGCGTCCGGAGTGCCCGCATCGGGAGGACCTGCGTCAGGAGGACCCGCGTCAGGAGGACCCGCGTCAGGAGGACCCGCGTCAGGCGGACCCGCATCCGGAGGGCCAGCGTCAGGAGGGCCCGCATCGGGAGGACCCGCATCAGGTCGGCCCGCATCAGGAGGACCTGCGTCGGGAGGCCCCGCATCCGGCGGACCCGCGTCGGGACGACCCGCATCAGGAGTGCCTGAGTCCGGCGGCCCACCATCGAACGGAGGAATCATGATCACCGACGCATCGCGCTCACCCGCATCGATCTCGAACGGATTGCCACCATCCGGCAAGCGATCCGACCGCAGCACGACGAACGGCGAGAGAT
>CBIHPJ010000419.1:0-7967 GCA_966211295.1 uncultured Myxococcales bacterium
CGCGTGAAGATGTCGCGAAGGTCGTGGCCGAGGGGTTCTTTCCGAAGGTCACTGCGGATGCAGTGCCGACAAATTTGAAGCGTGGTGCTGTCGTCGAGCTTGGGTTGCCGTTCGCTCAGGACGCGGCGATCACGCGGCACGTGGTGGCATTCTTGAAGCTCCACTCGCCGCAGGGACTCCGCAGGCCTGACGCGATCCTGCTCAACGGTGGCGTCTTCAACTCGCCGGTGCTGACCGACGCGTTCCTCGACTCGATCTCCGCGCTCTGGCCCGAGCAGCCGCGCATCCCCACGCTCCCGCACGACTCGCTCGACCTCGCAGTCGCACGTGGCGCTGCGTACTCGGGCCTCGCCAGGAGAGCGCTCGGCAAGAAGATCGGCGGCGGTGCTCCGCGCGCGTTCTACGCACTGGTCTCGGCGGAAGGGACGCAGAAGAAAGGCGTCTGCCTCATCCCCCGCGGACTCGAAGAAGGCGAGACGGTCGATCTCACCGCGCGCACCTTCACGCTCACCCTCGGGCGCCCGGTGCAGTTCCAGCTCTTCTCCACCACCGCCGATCGCCTCGACAAACCAGGCGACGTGATCGACCTCGAGGGCGACGAGTTCAAGGCGCTCCCTCCCATTCACACGGTCCTCTCGGGAGCGAAGGGCAGCACCGTGCAGGTGCACCTCGTCGCCACGCTCACCGAAGTCGGCACCATCTCGCTCTCGTGCGTCGCCGGCGATCAGCGCTGGCGCCTCGAGTTCGAGCTGCGCGGCGCCGCGAAGACCGGCGAGCTCACGGTGACCGAGTCGATGCCCGCGAAGTTCGGCGAGGCCACGCTCGAGATCGAGCGCGTGTTCGGCACCAAGCCGCTCCCCGTCGAGCCGAAGGACGTGAAGAACCTCTTCCGCACCCTCGAGCGCGTGCTGGGGCCGCGGGAGAACTGGAGCGTCCCGGTGCTACGTGAGCTCTGGACCCCGCTTCTCGCCGGAGCCGCCAAGCGCCGCCGCTCGGCCGATCACGAGAAGGTGATGTTCCAGCTGCTGGGCTACTCGCTGCGTCCGGGCGTGGGTTACCCGCTCGATCCGTGGCGCGTGGAACAGACCTTCACGCTCTTCAAGGAGCTCCTCACCCATCACGGCGAGCAGCCGATCTGGATCGAGTTCTGGATCCTCTGGCGCCGCATCGCGGGCGGGCTCAACGAAGCCGCGCAGCAGCAGCTGTGGAAGTACCTCCAGCCGCATCTTCTGCGGAAAGTGCCGCTCGGCCTGCCGCCTCCGAAAGAGAAGCTCAAGGGCGTGCAGCCGCAGGGCCTCGAGGAGATGGTGCGCTGTGCCGCCTCACTCGAGCTCCTCGCGCCCGAGCAGAAGCTCGAGCTCGGCACGTGGATCGTCTCTCGCCTCGAGTCGAAGGACACCGCGGGCGGCCCGTGGGCGTGGGCGTTGGGGCGACTTGGTGCGCGCGCGCCGGTCTACGGCGCTTCCCACCGCGTGGTGCCGATCGAGGTCGCGTCGGCCTGGGCCGAGCTGCTCCTCAAGCTCGACAAGAAGCAGCACGACGGCGCCCTCTTCGCCTTGACCCAGCTCACCCGAAGAACGGGAGACCGCTCCCGGGATCTGGACGACGCCCTGCGCCAGCGCGTGTTGGCGGCGCTGAGCGGCGCGCCTGAGTCATGGCGCCTCAGCGTGGCCGAAGTCGTGCAGCTCAGTCAGGCCGACGAGGCAAGGGCATTGGGTGACACCTTGCCCGTGGGCCTCACGCTCTGATTGCGGCCTTCACGTATTGGGGATAGCTGGCTGGCACCTCGATGAACCGAGCCCTCGACTGGCTGAACTCCGTGTCGCACCGTCACCCGTGGCGCATCGTCGCCATCTCGGTGTTGGTCGCGATCATCGCGGGACTCATGTCGAGCAAGCTCGGCTTCCGCGGTGACTTCACCGAGCTGCTCCCGAAGTCGACGTCCGAGGTGAAGGACCTCAAGGAGATCGAGGACCGCGCGGGCGGAACCGGTTACCTGATGGTGCAGGTGCTCGGCGGCAGCCGCGAAGAGCGCCGCGCCTTCGCGCAGGAAGCCGCCGGAGCGATCGAGCAGCGCAAGGACGTGGTGCGCTTCGTCGAGTGGCACTTCGACACGCAGTTCGTGGCGAAGCGCGCGCTGCTGCTCCTCGAGACCGACAAGCTGAAGAACCTCAAAGAGGATCTCGCCAAGCGCATCACGTACGAGCGCAACAAGGCGAACCCGCTCTTCGTCGACGTCGACGACACGGCTGAGCCGCCGCCCGACTTCAAGGCGATCGAGAAGAAGTACGCGCCCACCACTTCGCAGGGCGACTACCTGGAGTCGAAGGACGGCGACGAGCTGTACATGATGATCAAGGCGACCTCGACGCCTGCCGACCTCGACTTCAACCGCAAGCTGATCGCTGAGGTGAAGGAGACGGTCGCTCCGATCCTCAGCACGAAGTACCCGGCGATCTCGCTCCACTACACGGGCGCGCACCAGGTCCGCGTGGAAGACGACGACGCGATGCAGGCCGACCTCGCGCGCTCGGTGATCATCGCGTCGATCCTCACGCTCGCGATCATCCTCGCCATCAGCCGCCGCCTCGCGATCCTCGCGGTGGTCGCCTTCCCGGTGAGCATCGGCATCAGCACCACCTTCGCGTTCACGTGGGTGATGATCGGTCACCTCAACCCCGTCACCGGCTTCCTCGCCGCGATCCTCATCGGCCTCGGCATCGAATACGGCCTGCACCTCGCCATGCGGTACTGGGAGGAGCGCGCGAAGCTCGAGCCCGTCGAGGCGATGAAAGAGACGCTGCACGGCACCTTCGGTGGCGCGCTCTCTTCCGCGGTGACCAACGCCGCTGCCTTCTTCGTGCTGGTGTTCGCCGAGTTCGACGCGTTCAAGCAGTTCGGCCGCATCGCCGCGTTCGGCGTGATGGCCACGCTCGCCTCGACCTACTTCTTCGGTCCCGCCCTGCTCTTCCTCTCGGAGCGCTTCGCGCTGCGCAAGCCGAAGCCCGTGGCGCCGGATCATGTCGCGCCGACGGTGGGCCGCCCCGCCACCGGCATCCTGGTGGGCATCGTGGTGGCGATGTCGCTGGCGGTGTTCGGCTCGCTCCTCGTCAGCAACAAGGTCGGCTTCGAGACCAACCTGCTCAAGATGACCGGCGAGTCGAAGGCCGGCGAGCTCGAGATCCACATCGCGGAAGAGATGGGGATCATCATGATCCCCGGCGTGATCTGGGTCGACGGCCTGGACAGCGCTCGCAAGGTGAGCGCCCTCGCGAAGGAAGTGCAAGGCGAGCGCGGCGATCAATCGAGCATCGCGCAGATCGCGTCACTGAACGACCTGATGCCTTCGGACACCGAGGCGCGACTGGCGATCATGAAGGACCTGGGCGAGCTGCTCGAGAAGCTCCCCAACTCGAAGAAGGAAGATCCCCGCGTCAAAGACCTGATCGCGATGACGCAGGCGCAGCCGTGGACGATCGACGAGCTCCCCATCGAGTTCCGGCGCCGCTTCGAGCCGTTCGATCACCAGGGCACCTTCGTGCTGCTCTTCCCGCGCTTCGGCCTCCACGACGTGCGGCGCCTCGAGGAGTGGGCGGCCGATCTCAACAGCGTCCATCTCCGCGCCGACAAGGCCGGGCTGCACGCGCCGATCCTCGACGCGAACCGCCTGGCCGCGAAGATCTTCGCCCTCATCCGCCAGGACGGCCCGCTGATCATGGGCCTCGCCTCGCTGGTGGTGTTCTTCACCATCTGGATCGCGCTCAAGAAGTTCACCCACGCGCTGATGGTGACGGGCCCGCTCTTCGCCGGCATGGCCTGTCTGCCGGGCGGCATGTTCCTGGGCGACATCTCGCTCAACTTCTTGAACGTCGTCGTCTTGCCCAACCTGCTGGCGATCGCCGTCGACAACTCGGTGCACGTCTTCCATCGGTACAAGGAAGAGGGCATCGGCTCGATGCCCCGCATCATGCGGCACACCGGCGTCACCGCGGTGGTGGCGACGTTCTCGAACGCCGCGGGCTACGCCTCGATGTTGATCGCGCGGCACGCAGGCCTGCGGAGCGTCGGTCTGCTCGCGGTGGTCGGCGTGGTGTGCACCTTCCTCGGCACCACCATCCTCTTCCCGGCGCTGATCGAGCTGCGCGAGCGCATCTTGAAGCGTGGGCTCGACCCGCAGGACGTCGTCCCGCATCCGAAGCCGGACGCCGAAGAGAAGAACTGGGGCGACTGACTTTCTGGGTCGCTTCGCCAGCGAATCTTCCGCTGCGCTCCAGATTCAGTGGTCCAGCTGCGCTGGCCCGGCTCCGCTCCTAGATCTTCTTCTTCATCTCGAGGTGCGGCATTCCCGCTTCCTCGAACACCGCGCCGTGCGGCTCGTAGCCATGGCGCTTGTAGAACTCCATCGCCGACAGCTGAGCGTGCAGCAGGATGCCGTTCATCGAGCGCTTCTTCGCCTCGGCCTCGAGCGCGGAGAGGAGCCGGCTGCCGGTGCCACCCTTGCGGTTCGACTGCAGCACCGCCATGCGGCCCACGCGGCCCCAGTTCCCTGACTCGTTGGGAGGAGGGGCGGCGAGGGTCACCAGCCGGCCGGTGCCGATCGCGTGTTTGCCCTGCATCGCGAGCACGTGGAACGCCGACGCATCATCCGCGTCCCGCTCCAACGACTCGGGGACGCTCTGCTCTTCGATGAAGACGATCTCTCTGATCGCCAACGCCTGGAACAGCTCGCCCTCGTTCTCGATGGGCTTGATGGTGACCACGTCTGTGGCGGTATCGCCGGGCATCGCTCGCGCCGTATAGAGGAATTCTCCGTGGGTGCCCAGCGCGGCGAGCGGCCCTATCCGCTCATCGTTTTCTACGTCCTCTTCTTCATGACCGTCGGCGTCTCGCTGCCGTTCATGCCGGGGTATTTCAAGACATTGGGGTTCTCCGGAGCGCAGTCCGGGACGCTGCTCGCGATCAGTCCGTTCTTCGCGCTCTTCATGCCCCCGCTGTGGGGGCAGCTCGCCGATCGCACGGGCAGACCGGGGCTGATGCTCTTCGCGTGCACCGCGGGCGGATCGCTCGGCTACGCGCTGCTGGCGAGTGCCACCACGTTCTCCACGGCGCTGCTCGCGTTGTGCGTGCACGCCACGTTCGCCAGCTCGATCACCTCGATGGTCGACACGCTCGCGCTGCATCACGTGCAGCAACACGGAGGCACGTACTCGCGCATTCGCACCTTCGGATCGTTGGGCTTCGTGCTCGCCTCGCTGCCCTTCGGGTTCCTGATCACCGAGATCGATCGCACCACGGTGCTGGTGCCCCTGGTGTTGCTCGCGAGCGCGGCGATCGCCTGCGCCTTCACGCTCGCGCGACTCCCGGGGCGCGTGCACGAGGGACCCCAGCCGACCATCGAGAACGCGATCGCGCTGGCGAAGCAGCCCGAGGTGTTCCTCTTTCTGCTCGCGACCTGCCTGCACTGGATCTCGTGCGCGCCGTACCACGGCAGCCTCGCGCCCCACGTGAAGGACCTCGGACTCCCTCCCTGGGTCGTCGGAGTGAGCTCGAGCGTGGGCGTGGCTTCCGAGATCCTGGTGATGATCACCTGGCCGCGCTGGTCCGGGCTGATCAGCACCAAGAAGCTGTTGCTCGGTGTCTTCGTGGCGAGCTCGCTGCGCTGGGCCTTGATGTCAGTCGCGAGCAACGCGGCGCTGCTCGTCGCCGCGGCAGCCCTGCACGGGCTCACCTTCGGCGCCTTCTACCTGGCCTCGATCGACTGGATGGTGAAGCGCGCTCCGGGCTCGTTGCGAGCCACCGGACAAGCGCTCTTCGCCGCGGCGACCTTCGGCATCGGAGGGATCGTCGGGTACCGGCTCTCCGGCGGCCTCTACGACGTGATGGGCGGCCACCGGCTCTTCGCGTTCGCCGCGGTGATGGCCCTGTTGCCCGCGATCGTGATGACGCTCACGCCCCACCCTCCCGTTCCCGCTGTTCCCGCGCCGGCCGAGGAATAACGGCTGGGTGTGGCCGTCGAGCCGCCAGTGATACCCTCCCGCTCGATGAAACACGTTCTCGTCATCGTCCTCGTCGCGCTCCCTGCCTTCGCCCAGAAGGAAGAGATCTTCGGCAGCGGCAAGCCGCCGAACTACCGCGAAGAGAAGATGGACAGCCGCTTCAACAAGTCGAAGCTCGGCAAGATGTTGGTGTCGGGCACCGACGACCCGAATTGCGTGCAGCTGCTCGGCGGGCTCTTCGTGGCGCTGGGAGAGATCGCGCCGCTCATTCACAAGCGCGACGAGAACTTCACCCTGCCGCCTGAGCTGCAGGAAGCGGTGCAGACGCAGCTCTCCACGCCCGGCTTCCCCGCGATCGCCTACCTGGTGGCGATGGTGCGCAAGGTGATGATCGACAAGCGGCTCTCAGACGAGTGGCTCGAGACCGCGAAGACGCTCAACAAGAAGGTGAAGCTGATCGATCTCGCGAAGCTGAAGATGATCAACGAGCAGATCACCCCCGCTGACTCGGCGTACTTCACCATTCCGGTGCTGAGGGACCGGTACATCACGGAAGCGATCAACGCGAACAGCGCGGTCACCACCGACGTGATCGGCGCCTTCCGTGACACGTACCTCGATCGAGACGTCGCGTGGGGCGGAGCCACGCTGATCGACATCGGCATCAACCAACCCAAGGGAAAGGGAAAGAAGAAGCGCTACCGCGATGCCGAGGCCGAAGAGCTGGTCGCGGTGCTCGATTGGGTCCCGCAGGATCCGCGCATGAATCAGCTGAACCTCCTCGCGCAGGCGCCGGTGAAGGTGGAGCACGTCACCATCTACGTGCGGCTCCAGTCGAAGCAGTACTCCGACATCGAGAAGTTCCACCGCGGTCAGCGCGTGCTGTTGAAGGGCAAGTTCTGGGAGATGAACAAGACCCTCACCGAGCTCGAGGTGCGCGATGGTTTGATCTTCGACGACAAGGACTGGAGCGGCGGCGTGCTCCTCGGTCGCCCCGAAGATGTCGCGAAGTGCCCGGTCGCGATCAACGAGCTCACCGGTACCGCTGCCCAGCAGCCCGGCGGATTCGCACACTGACGGAAAGGTTTTCCGCCGACGGAAAGCCACGGACAGGGCGACACCGAATCCTGCCAGCAGACTGGCGGCCGGAAGCAACCCTGTGAAATCACGGCTCGGTTGAAGCGGCACAGTGCGTGCTCAGCCTGGGCTGTCATGAAAGTCGATCCCAAGGCTCAGGTCGCTCAGCTCGCCGTCGCCACCTCCAAGCAGCCCTTCAAGCAGCTCCTCGCGGAGGCTCGAACGGAGCTGAAGAAGGACCCGGCGCCAGTCGCTTTGAAGGCAGTCGTGAGGGCTCCCATGGGAAGCCTGGTGAAGGCGACCGTCACGGCGACGACCAGCAAGTCGATCGCGCAAACCACGCAGACGCTCACGCACGCACGGGCACAGGCGAACTCGGAAGCGCAGCGGCTTGGAGTGGCGCGCAGCGAAGCGGTCGAGGTCAGCAAGTCGCTCACGCAGGTGCGCGCTGAACGCAACGAGGTGGTCGAAGAGCGCGGCGTCGCGCGGATCCTCGACTTCATCGCGAAGGAGTTCACGCCCGACACCACGGCGCGCACCACCTTCCCCGAAGCGCCGATCGCCTCAGTGCATCACCTTCACCCGGCGGCGCAGGTGGCTGCGAAGATCGACACCACGCCTCCCGAAGCGAAGGCCGCACAAGCCGTCGCCCTCATCGAGCGCATCGAGGTCTTCGTGAGATCGCAGCGCCCGGGCCTGGCGCTCACGCTCAACAACTCGCTCGGCGCCTCCGCGGAGATCGAGCGCATCGGCCCGAAGGAGATCGCGCTCAAGCTGGTCGGTCATCGCGGGCCGCCGACCGCCGAAGCGGTCAGCCGCATTCGCGAAGAGCTGCAGGCGCGAGGGCTGAAGGTCGTCGCGCTCTCGGTTGCCTGAGAAGAGTTACTTACCGCC
>CBIHPJ010000420.1:0-7952 GCA_966211295.1 uncultured Myxococcales bacterium
CATCAGCGCACCCAGCTGCTCTCGCGCGCGAAGCGTGAGTGGGAGCTCTCGTTCGACACCATCGACAACGCGCTCGCGATCGTGAACACCGACGATCTCACGCTCCGTCGCGGCAATCGGGCCTTCGCGAAGATGGCGGGCAGCGAGGGGCTGGAGCTCGACCAGGGCCTCAAGTGCCACGAGGTGCTCTTCAATCGCGGTGATCAGTGTGCCGGGTGCACGGTCCACGGCGCGAAGAGCACGCAGAGCAAGTTCGAGATCGTCCATTTCGGCCAAACGTACGTGGCCGACGTGTACCCGATGGAAGATGAGCGGATCGCGGTCTGCCACTACCGCGACGTCACCGAAGAGCGCGCGCTGGCGCGCCGCATGCTCGAGACCGAGAAGATGATCGCCATCGGCAACCTCGCCGGCGGCGTCGCTCACGAGATCAACAACCCCATCGGCGGGATCCTCGCGTTCTCACAGCTGATGAAGCGCGACCAGGGCCGCTCGAAGACAGATCTCGAGGCCCTCGATCTGATCGAAGAGAGCGCCCTGCGCTGCAAGCGCATCGTCGAGAGCCTGCTCAAGTTCAGCCGCCGCTCCCGCGTCGAAGATCGCCGACCGTTCGACCTGAGCGCCTGCGTGGAAGACGCGGCACGGCTCTTCAAGGCGCAGCTCAAGAATCACCCGAAGGCGACGCTCGAGGTGAAGGCCCACCCCGCGCCGCTCGAGGTCTACGGAGATCCCGCGCAGCTTGGGCAGGTGGTGCTCAACCTGTTGCAGAACGGCCTCCAGGCGCTGCCCGCTTTCGAAGGTGAGCTCACCGTGGAGACGGGCGTCACCCCGAACGGCGAGCCTTTCTTTCGCGTGAGCGACACGGGCTGCGGGATTCCCGAACACAACCTCGCGCGCATCTTCGAGCCCCACTTCACGACCAAGCCCCCAGGCGAGGGCACCGGTCTCGGACTTTCCATCGCCTATCGCATCGTCGAGGACCACGGTGGCCGCTTCACCGTCGACTCGACCCCCGGCCGGGGGAGCAGCTTCGAAGTGCAGATTCCAGTTCGTTTGGAGGCAACATGACCGGTAACAACCCCACGACGCGCAAGGCGAAGGTATTGGTCGTTGATGACGACAAGATCGCGCTGCGTGCAGCGTCTGAGATCCTGTCGCGCGACGGCTACGAAGTGGTGGCCATCGATGACGCCGTCGAGGGGCTCGCCGCCTCGAAGGATCCCTCGGTCGATGTCGCCTGCCTCGACATCAAGATGCCGCACCTGTCCGGCATGGATCTCCTCAAGGCCTTCAAGCAGAGCCGGCCTGACGTCGAGGTGATCATGATGACGGCCTTCGCCACCGTGGAGACCGCGGTGCAGGCGGTGAAGGGCGGGGCGTACGACTACCTCACCAAGCCCTTCGAGAACATCGACGTGCTCACGCTCTCCGTGGCGCGCGCGGCCGAGAAGAAGGCGCTGCGCGATCGCACCCGCGTGCTCGAGGAAGCGCTCTCGGCGCGCAACCAGTTCGAGGAGCTCGTGGGCCAGTCGGGCCAGATGCGCTCGGTGTTCAAGCTGGTGGAGACGGTGAGCTACTCGACGGCGACCGTGCTCATCCA
Source organism: uncultured Myxococcales bacterium (assembly GCA_966211295.1). GTDB lineage: Bacteria > Myxococcota > Myxococcia > Myxococcales > Myxococcaceae > Archangium_A. The sequence goes on from CBIHPJ010000420.1 coordinate 1,601, forward strand.
GGGAGAGAGCGGCACCGGCAAGGAGCTGGTGGCGCGCGCGATTCACTTCCGCAGCCCGCGCAAGGACAAGCCCTTCGTGGCGGTGAACTGCTCGGCGCTCACCGAGACGCTGCTCGAGAGCGAGCTGTTCGGTCACGTGAAGGGCAGCTTCACGGGCGCCACCGGCAACAAGAAGGGCCTGTTCGAAGCGGCTGACGGCGGCACCATCTTCCTCGACGAGATCGGCGACATCCCGGCGGCCACGCAGGTGCGGTTGCTCCGCGTGCTGCAGGAGGGAGAGGTGAAGCGCGTCGGCGCCAACGAGAGCATCAAGGTCGACGTGCGCGTGATCGCCGCGACCAACGTGGACCTCGCGAAGGCGAAGGAGACGGGCAAGTTCCGCGAAGATCTCTTCTACCGCCTCAACGTGATCACCGTGCAGCTGCCGCCGCTGCGCGAGCGCCCCGAGGACATTCCGCTGCTCGCGCAGCACTTCCTCAACCTGTACGCGAAGAAGATCGGGAAGAACGTCACCGCGATTGCTCCCGCGGCGCTCGAGGCGCTCACCGGGGCGCGCTGGGTGGGCAACGTGCGCGAGCTGGAGAACTGCATGGAGCGCGCGGTGGTGCTCGCCGCGGGCGCGACCGTGGAGTTCGAAGAGCTGCCTCCTGACGTGCGCAACAACCCGAAGTCGGGCGGCGAGCTCGAGGTGTTCAGCCTCGCGCACCTGCCGTACGCGCAGGCGAAGAAGCTCGCGATGCGCGCGTTCGAGCGTCGCTACTTGTCGGCGCTGCTCGATCGTTCGAACAACAACGTGTCGATGGCCGCGCGCGCCGCGGGCGTGGACCGTTCGAACTTCCGCCGGCTCTTGAAGCAGTACGAGGTCGGTGGCCGCAGCATGAAGCCGCAGGGCCCGGCGAACGACGACGAGAACGCTACGGAGCTCGAAGAAGCGAGCTGAGCCTCAGCCGTCTTCCCCAGGCTCCTTCGGTGCACGCTGCGAGCGGATCTCATCAATCCGCTCGCGATGCCTCTCTTCAAACCCACTCCGTGACGGCTCGTAGAACTTCTCGCCCCTGATTCCATCGGGAAGATAGTTCTCCACCACGAAGTGGCCCTCGAAGTCGTGCGGGTACTGATACCCGCCGCCGTAGCCGAGCGACTTCATCAACTTGGTCGGCGCGTTCCTCAAGTGCATCGGCACCGGCAACGGCCCGTGCTTCTGCACGGCCTCGCGCGCCTTCGAATAGGTCGTGATCGCGGTGTTCGATTTAGGCGCCATCGCCAAATAGGTGACCGCCTGCGTGAGCGGGAGCGTCCCTTCAGGGAACCCCATCAACTCCACCGCCTGCAGCGCTGAGGTGGCCACCATCAACGCCTGCGGATCCGCGTTGCCAACATCCTCGCTCGCGAAGATCACCATGCGGCGCACGATGAAGCGGGGGTCTTCACCGGCCTCGATCATGCGCGCGAGCCAGTACACCGCGCCGTCGGGATCCGAGCCGCGCATCGATTTGATGAACGCGGAGATGACGTTGTAGTGCTCCTCGCCACCCTTGTCGTAGAGCAGGGTGCGTTGCTGCACGGCCTCTTCGGCGCCTTTGCGATCGACGTGCGCGCCGCCGTACTTCGCAGCAACCTCGAGCGCAGTGAGGGCCTTGCGAGCATCACCGGCGGCGATCATCGCGATGAACGCGAGCGCGTCGTCGTCGACCTGGACCTTGCCTTCGAGTCCGCGCGGATCGGCGATCGCTTTCCGCAACAGATCGCGGAGCTCGTCCTCCTCGAGTCCACGAAGCGTGAGCACGCGCATTCGCGAAAGGAGCGCGGCGTTCACCTCGAACGACGGATTCTCAGTGGTGGCGCCGAGCAGGGTGATGGTGCCCTTCTCGACGTGCGGAAGGAGCGCGTCCTGCTGAGCCTTGTTGAAGCGATGGATCTCGTCGACGAAGAGGATCGAGCGCTTGCGGTTCAACTTCCATCGCTCATCCGCGGCCGCCACCGCCTCGCGAAGATCCTTCACGCCTGAGAGCACCGCGGAGACCGCTTCGAAGTGCGCCCCGGTGGCCTTCGCGATGATGCGCGCCAGCGTGGTCTTCCCAGTACCGGGGGGACCCCAGAAAATCATCGAGGGGACCTGGTCGAGCTCGATCGCCTTGCGAAGTAACCGACCGGTACCGGTGAGATGCTCCTGGCCGACGTATTCGTCGAGCGTGCGGGGCCGCATGCGCTCGGCGAGCGGCGCACGGGCTTCGGCCTCGAGGTTGGCGGCACGGTCGAACAGATCCACACGATGTGTCTAACAGGCGTGCGCGTTGACTCTGGAATCAATATAAGCCCGCTCAAAGCTCCAGGAGGCAGTCATGGCGAACAAGAAGGCAGTCATCACCTGTGCCCTCACCGGCGTGCTCACCGACCCCGAGCAGCACCACGTGCCGGTCACCCCGGAGCAGATGGCGCAGGAAGCCCGCCGCGCTCGCGATGCCGGCGCTTCCATCGTGCACGTGCACATGCGCGATCAGGAGCCCGGCAACGGGAAGATGCCCTCCTGGGAACCGCAAGTGGCGAAGTCGATCTGCGACGCGATTCGCGCCGAGGTGCCCGACATCATCATCAACCTCACCACCGGCGTGATGGGCGATGACATCAGCGCGCCGGTCGCGTGCCTCGAGGCGGTGAAGCCCGAGATGGCGGCGCTCAATGCGGGCTCGCTCAATTATTTGAAGCTGCGCTCGAACAACGACTGGGCGTGGCCGCCGCTCCTGTTCGACAACCCCGTCGCCAAGGTCGAGGCGTTCGCGAAGGTGATGAAGGCGAACGGCATCGTCCCCGAGTGTGAGTGCTTCGACACCGGCATCCTCCGCAGCGTGGCGATGTTCGCGAAGCGCGGCATGGTGCCCAACCCGCCGCACGTCTCGCTGGTGATGGGCGTGGAGTCGGGCATGCCGAACAAGGCGAACTGGCTCCCGCTGCTGCTCGAGGAGATGTTGCCGGGCACGCACTGGCAGGTGATCGGAATCGGGCGGCAGGAAGTGTGGGCGCTCCACCGTCGCTGCGCTGAGCTCGGCGGCGATCTGCGCACCGGCCTCGAGGACACCTTCTATTTGCCGGATGGCACCAAGGCGACCAGCAACGGGCAGCTGATCGAGGCGATGGCGAAGGTCGCGGTGGAATCGGGCCGCACGGTCGCCACGCCGGCGGAAGCTCGGCATATCCTCGGCCTCCGCGCCTGTTTCTCCCTCTCCCTTCGGGAGAGGGTCGGGGTGAGGGCAAGTCACCTCGTCATCAGACCTGTCAACTGACTTGTCGGTGCAACGAGTTAGGGTGCGCCCCTCATGTCGACGCGCGCTCAACTCGTCTCTCGCGAACTCTCACTCCCACTCGCCGGTGTCACCGCTACGCTCGAGCTCCTCGAGGGCGGAGCCACCGTTCCGTTCATCTCTCGCTACCGCAAGGAAGCGACGGGCGGGCTCGATGACGAAGCTGTGTCGCGCATCGCGGAGCACGCGAAGGTCGTCGACACGCGCGAGAACCGTCGCGCCACGATCCTCGAGAGCTTGAAGGAGCAGGGCGTGCTCACGCCGGAGCTCGAGCGCGCGATCGCCAACGCCACCACGCTCGCCGCGCTGGAAGATCTCTATTTGCCGTGGCGTCCCAAGCGGCGCACGCGCGCTCAGGTTGCTCGTGAGCGTGGGCTGCAGCCGCTCGCTGACGTGCTGCTTGCGCAGGGGTCGAGCGCTCCTTCACGCGAAGCCCTCGCCACGCCGTACGTCGACGCGAAGAAGGAGCTCCCGGACGTCGAGTCTGTCTGGGCTGGCGCGCGCGACATCGTCGCGGAGGTGATCGCCGAGAAGGCGTCGCTCCGTGCGGAGTTGCGGCAGATGTTCGCGGACGAAGGTGAGCTCGTGGTCGATGTTGCTCGCGGAAAGTCGAAGGCGCCCGAGTTGGAGAAGTACCGGGATCACGTCGGTCGCCGCGAGCGTGCGAAGGGCGCTCCCTCTCACCGAGTGCTCGCTGCCGAGCGTGGCGAGACTGAAGGAGTGCTGAAGGTCGGCCTCGAACTCAATCCCGCGCAGGTGAGCGCGAGAGTCCGCGGCGCGACGGTGAAGAAGGGCGCTGCTCCCGTGCTTTCGAAGGAGCTCGACCTCGCGATGAACGACTCCATCGAGCGCCTGCTGCTCCCCTCACTGGAGAGTGAACAGCGCCGTGCGATCAAAGAGCGCGCCGACGAAGAGGCGATCGCGGTCTTCGCGAAGAATCTCACTGCGCTGCTGCTCGCCGCTCCGCTCGGCGGGAAGCCGATCGTCGCCATCGATCCCGGCCTGCGCACCGGCTGCAAAGTGGTGGCGCTCGACGCGCGTGGCGAGGTGCAGGCGCAGCTCACGATCTATCCGCACACCGGGCGCGAATCGGAGGCAGGCGCTGAGCTGGCCGCGCTGTTGAAGAAGCACCCTGTGAACGCGATCGCGATCGGCAATGGCACCGCAGGCCGCGAGACCGAGACGTTCGTTCGCAAGCTCCAGAGCTCAGGGCTGATCGCGAAGGACGTGAGGATCATCAGCGTGAGCGAAGCGGGTGCGTCGGTGTACTCGGCCTCCGAGGTCGCTCGCGAAGAGCTGCCCTCCCTCGACGTCACGCTGCGCGGCGCCGTGTCCATCGGTCGCCGCCTGCAGGATCCGCTCGCGGAGTTGGTGAAGATCGATCCGAAGAGCATCGGCGTCGGCCAGTACCAGCACGACGTCGATCAGCCCTCGCTCACGGCGTCGCTCGATCGCGTGGTGGAGAGCGTGGTGAACAAGGTGGGCGTCGATCTCAACACCGCCTCGCCGACGCTGCTCCGCTACATCGCGGGGCTCGGGCCCGCGCTCGCCACGGCGATCGTTTCGTATCGAGCAGAGAACGGCGCCTTCGCCACTCGCGCACAGTTGAAGAAGGTGCCGCGGCTCGGTGCCCGCGCCTTCGAGCAGTGCGCTGGCTTCTTGCGGATTCGCGGTGGTGACGAGCCGCTCGACGCGAGCGCCGTCCATCCCGAGCGGTACGCGTTGGTCGCGAAGATGGCGAAGGATCTCGGCGTGGCGCGCGGAGCCTTGGTCGGTGACGCGGCCCTCGCGGGGAAACTCGAGGTGAAGAAGTACGTCGACGAGGCCAACGGAGTGGGGCTCCCCACGCTGCAAGACATCGTGCTCGAGCTGAAGAAGCCCGGTCGAGATCCACGCGCGGAGTTCGTCGACGTGGGCTTCGATGCGGCCATCACCGAGATCGGTCACCTCAAGCCCGGGCAGGTGCTCAACGGCATCGTCACCAACGTCGCTGCGTTCGGCGCCTTCGTGGACGTCGGGGTGCACCAGGACGGACTCGTGCACATGAGCGAACTGGCGAACAGGTTCGTGAAGGATCCGTCAGAGGTGGTGAAGGTCGGCGACCGCGTGAAGGTGAAGGTGCTTCAGGTCGACGAAGCGCGGAAGCGAATCGCTCTGTCGATCAAGGCGCTCCAGGCCCCGTCGGCACCTCAGCATCAGCCTCAGCAACCGCGACCGCAGCAGCCGTTCAATTCGATTCGGCGCCGCTGACCCGTCGCGAGAAGAGGGAGCGCAGCGTGACGCGCTCCTCGCTCACGATGCGTCCGTTCGCGTCCCACTCGTAGACGACGCGGGTGCCCATCAGCACGTCGAACCACGGAGCCGTCGCACACCAGTTCGCGTTCTGATCGCGCCCGAGGTGGTGATCGACGTGCCAGGGCAGATGCACCCGGGCCCACTCAGGGTCCAGGTGCGCGCGGCGGTGCACGAAGTAGTAGCGCACGCCGCTGTAGACCACCGCGAGTCCGAAGGCGGGGAAGACGAAGATCAGCGGCACGTGCGCGAGCGTGATCGCGGAGACCGAGAGGAGCTCCTTCAGCTGCGGCGAGCCCCAGGTCAGCAGCGGATTCACGTACTGCGGGTCGAACATCTGCGCCTTGCGCGACGCGCGGTGGTGGTCGTGCCAGTGGAACGACCACGCGCTCTCGCGGTCGGCTCCCACTCCGTGGAGCAGGTACTTGTGGAGCAACCATTCCACGAGGTTTGCGTACGCCAGTCCGAGCGGAATGCCGACGAGCGCGAGGAGGACCTGGGCCATGGCACGCCTCGTACAAGGTGGTGATTCTTCTCTGAAGCCTCGCGGCCTTCTCGCCGTCACTCCGAGGTGACTCTGTGCTCCCTCTCCCTGCGGAGCGGGGTGAGGGGCGCACTTCGATTACTCTCGTTATCTCAGTGCCCATGGCTTCCCCGACCTTCAACGCGTCCCTCGACGCGGGACGTCAACGCTTCGATTCCGGCGCTTTCCACGCCGCACACGAGGCGTGGGAATCGGGTTGGCGCCAGACGCGTGGTCC
>CBIHPJ010000421.1:0-7930 GCA_966211295.1 uncultured Myxococcales bacterium
TCGGCGACAAGTTCCTGCTCAACAAGGTCCAGAGCGTGGGCAAGGTGAAGTACGGCGAAGAGCGCAACGCGGTGGGTGTCTCGAGCGGCATCTCGCAATTGCTCGCACTCGGCGGCGGGCGGTTGCTCCTGATTCCCAAATCAGGTGAGCCGTTGGTGGTGAGTGCAGGCAAGGTGACCCCTTTGAAGGTGAAATGACCGCCCCTCTCCCCGGCCCTCTCCCCGCTGCGCAGGGAGAGGGAGTAGCGTTGGCGACGTGCACGCCTCTTTCGGAGAGCTGATCAGTTCGTGGTCGCATGATCAGGCGGGAACGAAGGCGAAGTGGAACGCGCCCGTGCTCGTCCAACGCACCAACACCGGCAACAACAACGGAGACGTCGCTCCCACGCGCGCCGCCTTCGTGATGTCGCGCCCGGAGCTGAGCGAAGCGCGCGTACACCTCATCGTGAAGGCCGCCAAGGTGAACGCGTTTCCCATGGGCGTGACCATCGGGCGCGTCGAGGGCAACGACATCGCGATCGATGATTCGTCCGTGAGCCGTTTTCACGCGTGGCTGCAGCAGGACCTGCGCACCAAGACCTGGTCGCTCACCGACGCCGACAGCAAGAACGGCACGTGGGTCGGCGGCTTGGAGCTTGCCGGGAAGCAGAAGGTGCCGCTCACCGATGGCACCGAGATTCGCCTCGGCAACGTGTACCTCACGTTCCTGATGCCCGAGGGACTGTGGGCGTTGCTGCTCGGTGATTCGCCGAAGAAGTAGGGGAAGTCCGCCCCTCTCCCCTGCCCTCCCCCGCTGCCGCAGGGAGAGAGAGACAGATCTCATTTGCAAATGCGTGCGTGAGCAGTAGGCCGTGCGCCATGACCATCGACGTCCGCCCGGTCCGCACCAAGAAGGAGATCGAGGAGTTCCTGCATGTGCCGTGGAACATCGGCATGGACAAGGAGCCCAACTGGATTCCTCCGCTCCTCGACGACTACCGCAAGCAGCTCGACCCCAAGAAGAGCGTCTTCTTGAAGCACGGCGAGCTCGAGGCGTGGACCGCGTACGAGAACGGCAAGGCGATCGGCCGCATCAGCGCGCAGATCGACTTCGACTTCGACAAGCGCTGGCCCGACGATCCGAAGACGGCGTTCTTCGGTTTCTTCGAGGCGCCCGACCAGCCCGAGGTGGCGAAGGCGCTCTTCGCGGTCGCTGAAGACTGGGCTCGCAAGAAGGGCCGCGTGCGCATGCGTGGTCCCTTCACGCTCGATTCCAAGGGCGAGGCCGGCGTGCTGATCGAGGGCTTCGACAAGCCGTCGATGATCGGCACCATGTGGAACCGTCCCTTCATCGACGGGCTGATCCTCGGCTCGGGCTACGTGAAGGCGAAGGACCTGCTGGGCTGGTGGTACGAGGCCGGCACTCCGGTCGACGAGCTCACCGCGAAGGTCGCGAAGAAGACCCGCGACCTGCCCAACGTGAAGATCCGCCTGATGGAGCTCTCGCAGATGAAGCGCGACGCCGGCATCATCCAGGAGATCTACAACGAGGCCTGGAAGAACAACTGGAACTTCACCCCGTTCACCAACGAAGAGCTCGAGGTCATCGCCAACGAGTACAAGCTCTTCATCGACGAGGAGCTGGCCTACGTGGCCGAGGTCGACGGGAAGCCCGCGGCGATCCTCTTCGCGATTCCCGACATCAACGAGCTCATCAGGGACTTCAACGGTGAGCTGATGAGGAACCCGATCAACCTGATCAAGTTGTTGTGGCGGCTCAAGTTCAACCGCCCGAAGAACGCGCGCCTGATCCTCCTCGGCATCAAGGACGAGTTCCGCGCCTCGCGAAAGTACGGAGCGCTCGCGGCGGTGCTCTACGAAGAGATCAGCAAGCGCGGCTCGGCGGCTGGCTACAAGGCCGGCGAGCTCTCGTGGACGCTCGAAGACAACACGCAGATCAACCGCGGCATCGAGCGCATGAACGCCAAGGTCTACAAGAAGTGGCGCGTGTACGAGCGGCCGCTCTGAGCTGTCTTGATGGGTCGCTACGCTCCATGGTCCAGCCGTCGCTGGACCATGCTCCGCTCCCAATTGGCGTGCGGAGGCGGCGGTTTGAGCCAGAGCTCAGGCGCATCCGCCGGAACGATTCGGAGCGGTGACTCGGTCGGACCGAGGCACTGCTCGAAGCTCGAGTGACCGAGAATGGGCGCCGCCGCGATCAACCCCGAGATCGCCGCGCCCGCGACCCCGTGTGAGAACGTGCTCGCTCCGCAGAAGTGCAGCCCTTCCACCGGGCCGTGCTGACCGAACGAGAACGGCCCCATCTGCCACGGCGTCTTCGCGGTGCCGTAGAGCGCTCCGCGATGCGTCTCGCAGTAGTAGTCGTTGGTGAGCGGCGTGCCGATCTCGAGGAAGCGCACGTGGCTGCGCAGGTTCGGAATGATCTTCTCCGCGGTGTCGAGCACTCGATCCGCGAGCCCCTGCTTGAGCAACCGATAGTCGCTGCCGCGCTCGCCCAGGGAAGTGCCGGACCAGCGCGAGAAGAGCTCCCAGGGCACGAAGGTGAAGAGCTCGAGCGTGTGGATTCCCGGCCTGGTGTGCCCAGGATCCTTCAGCGAGGTGATCGCGAGGAAGAGCGCGTCGAGTCCGGATTCCGGGAGCGTCGTTTCCGCGCGCCGGTAGATCCCGTCGACGTCGGTGTTGCGGTACCACCAGTAGTTGCCCGAGTCGTAGCCCATGCCGCGGAGGTCCATCTCCACCGCGACGAAGAGCGAGAGCGCGCTCACCGAGTACTCCATGCGGCGCGCCTTCTTGAGGTCCTTCTGGCAATGCTTCTCAGGGAGCAGCGTGCCGAACACGGTGGCGGGATCCGCGTTGCACACCACGTTGCGCGCGGGAATGACCTCGCCTTCTGAGGTGATCACGCCTGCCGCGCGCCCGCCCTCCACGATGATCTCGGTCACGCGCGTGCCCACGCGGATCTGCCCACCGTGTTTTCGCAGCGCCTTGATGAAGGCCGCCGGAATCCGCTTCGCGCCTCCTCGGGGATAGAACGCGCCGTCGTCGTAATGCGCGGCCATCGCGGCATGCAGCGGCAACGAGACCCGCGAGGGAGCGAGCCCGTGGTTCCCGCATTGCGCGGAGAGGATGGCCCTCAGCATCGGGTCTTTGATCCGGCTCTCGAGGAGCGCCTGCAACGTCGACATGCCCCAGCGCATCAAGCGAGGCGCTTTGAAGGGCAGCGCGAGCACCTTGGGGAAACGGAGGAACTCTTCGACGCCGTTCAGCTCCTTCATCACACCGCCGAGCGTCGCGAAGTAACGCGCAAGCCCTTCGCGCTCGTGTGGAAAAGCTGCGCTCAGTCGATCGAGCCAGCGCTTGCGCCCGCGTGGCTGATCGAACCGCTTCCCCTCGATGAGGAAGTGATCGAACGCTTCGGGGTTCATCTCGCAGAACTCGAGATCTCCCGCGACGCCGAGACCTTCATAGAGACGGCGGAGCGCGCCGCCCTGATGAAGCGCGCCGAGGTAGTGCACGCCCGGGCTGAAGCGATGTCCCTCGAGGGTGAAGCTGTGCGACCAGCCTCCGGGGAGCGTGTGCTGCTCGAGCACGAGCACCTTCTGTCCGCCGCGAGCCAGCGCGACGGCAGCGGAGAGTCCGCCCGGCCCCGAACCAATCACCACCGTGTCCCAGGTCATGCAGCGCTGGGCTGCAAAGCCAAAGCCGGTCAGTCGGTATCGGTCACCGCGAGTACGGCCAGGGTGCTGTCGGGACGCAGCGCCACCAGGCCCACATCGTGGCTCACCTGGTTGAACCACTCGCTCTCGCACTCGAACGCGAGCCACTCGACGCGCGCGGCGAGCGTCTCCACTTCGCTGAAGGGAGCTCGGCGTGGAAGTCCGGTGAGCGCGGTCACCGATCTCCACGCCAGTGCGCGACCGTGCGCTGCGCTGCGCGCCTCTGAGTACGCACCGCCGGTGGTGCCGAGCATCATCAGCGTCTGCATCACGTGACGCGCGGACACCGACTTCACCTTCACCGGCGCGCCGACGAGGCACTCGAGCTCGAGCGGCTGCAGCGACATCGCGCGCAACGACGGAGGCCGAGCCGAGAGCCGAAAGCATCGCGTCTCGAAGGTGGTGTTGGGACAGAGCGCTTGATTGAAGGCGACCGCGGCGAGCTCCTCGGAATCGACGGGGAGTGACTCCGCTTTGCCTTGCCAGGTTCCTTCAGCCTCGAAGCCGCCCCATTCGTGATCTCCGAACTGAAACCAATTTCCGAGCGTGTCGGTCTTGCGGCCGCTCTTCACCACCAGCCCTCTCTCCAGCGGACTCAAGTCGAGCGGCAGCGGGGCGAGTGGATGATCGGAAGGCAGCGCGCGCGTGAAGTGCTGCACGAACGCGGAGTGACCGATGAGCGAGCCCTGCGCGATGCGCTCGTGAATCCAGCACGCAAAGAGATCGCGAAGTGAGGGCTCGAGACCGAAGTGCTCCAGCTCACGCTCGAGGAAGCCGTCGTCGTGCGCGTGCGCGAGCATCGCTCCCAGGTTTCGCGCGGGACCGTCGGTGAGCCGCGGCGGCACTCCCCACGGCAGCTCGGAGTTGGGCGGAGTCTTCGCGTGCTCGAGAAAATTTCTCAGCGCGCTCGCTTCAGGAATGAGCCCCGCCGCGCGCCAGGCGGACTGACGGGCCCAACCCTTCCACGTGGGGTGATGGGCGAGGGCCTCGTGCAGCGCGAAGAGCACGCCCTGTTCGCCGCGTTGAAGCGCGTCTTCGATCGCCTGGTGAACCAGCGTCGCGTCGGGTGTTCGAAAGCTCTCGACCAGCGCAGCGGCGCGCTGGCGATCCTGCTCGGTGATCACTTACTTGCGGTTGAGCTGGTGAAGCTTGCCGTTGTTCTCGGTGAGCACGAAGAGGTCGCCCTTCTCGTTGAAGGACAGGCCCTCGACGCGATCGAGCGGCTTGCCCTTCTCGTCGCGCAGCGGGAACGACTGCACCAGCTTGCCGAGCACCTTGTCGCCGTCGCGCACGAGCTTGATCTGCGCCACCGCGGCCGACTCGTCGCTCGAGATGAACATGTGACCCGTCTTCGGATCGATGGTCACCGCGGAGAAGTCGCGGCACACCGCCAGCACTTCCTTCTCGAGCTTGATGGGGAGCGGCTTGCCCTTGCCACCGTCGCCGATGATGGAGAGCTCACGCGGCTTGCCTTCCTTCGCGAGGATCAGCTGCGGCTCGCCCGTGGGCGACACCTCGCCCGGCATGTATGCGAGGCCTTCGACGCCCTTGTTGATCGGGCCGCCCGCGTCGACGTCGATGGTCTTCTCGAGCACCGGGGCGGTCTTCTTGTCGGGGTTCCACTCGTAGCGCAGGAGCTCGCGCGACTCTTCACGCGACACGAAGAGGTGGTGGCGAACGGGATCGTACGCGACGCCCTCGAGCTGGCTCTTCCCGTTCTTGAGGCCGGGCAGGTCGAGCTTGGTCTTATTGCCCTGCGCGTCGACGATGACCGCGCTGTCCTTCTTGTCGCCCACCACGATGAAGCGCCCACCCGGAAGGGCAGCCACGTCGGAGGCCTCGGTCATTCCAGTCTTGAGCGAGCCGGCCAGCTCGAAGCGGGCCGCGGCGGTTTCAGGAGCAGAACGGCGAGGGGACGTCGGGTTCCAGCCAGAGACGCGGGGCATGGGATCGCTCGGAAAAGAGGGGAAATCGTTGAGGGTGGTTATCTGACACCATCGGGCTGGCGAGGTCACGAGTTGCTGATCCCCAGCGTCACGGGTGGGCCTCACCTGATCCGGGTGCCCTGGTCGGGACCGGCCGGGTGGGTCCACAGGGGCCCCGTTTGGCAGCGCCCATGGAGACTGGTTAAGCTTTGGCCCCATGTCGGACCTCATCAACGTGTTGCCTGTGCTCGGAGCCATCATCGTCCTCGGGGGTCTCGCCCTCGCTACGCCCCGCCCCGCGCCCAAGCCCGTTCCCGTGAAGGTGAAGCGTCGTCCCGAGCGTCGCTGATCATTCATTCAGGGAAGTGCAGTGAACGATTGATACGGTCCGCGCCGTCGTGAAGCGGATCGAGTGGCTCTTCAAGAATCTCCTCGCTGTGTGGATGGCAGTGCTCTGTTGGCGGCCCGGCCGTCGTTCGAGCGCGCTCTCCCGGCTCCAGGGTGGCAAGAAGCGGGTGTTGCTGGTGCGCATCGACAATCGCGTCGGTGAAGCGCTGCTCACCACTCCGCTCATCGATGCGCTCTTCGCGGTGGGGCACGAGGTGCACGTGCTCACGCATCCCAAGGTGCGGCGCGTGCTCGAGGGACATCCGCACGTGGCGAAGCTGTGGGACTACCGCCCGAAGTGGGAAGTAATCAGCGCGCTGCGGGCTGAGAAGTTCGACGTGGTGATCAACTGCGGCAACTGGGACGTGGAGTCGGTCACCTCGGCGATCGTCGCGCGGCTCGTGGGTGGCCCTTCCGTGGTGCTCGGTCCGGCGAATTTCCCCTCGGGGCTGCTGATGGACGTGCCCGTGGCCGCGAAGAGCGGGAGCCGTTCTGAAGCGGGTCAGCGTCAGCACCTCGCGTCTCCGCTGCTCCCTGCGGATTCTCCGGTGCGGATGTCGTTTCGTCCGACGGCTCCGTTTCAGGTGGTCGAAGGACCTTACGCGGTGGTGAATCCTGGAGGCCGGCTCGGCTATCGGCGCGTGATGCCCGAGCGCTTCGCCACCGCGGCGAGTGCGTTGCTGGAGCGTGAGCTCACTCCGATCGTCACGTGGGGGCCGGGTGAAGAGGCGCTCGTGGATGCGGTGCTCGCGGCGTGTCCCGGTGCGGTTCGCGCTCCGCCCACGACGATTGATCAGCTCGCCGCGCTGATGCGCGGTGCGAAGGTGACCGTGTGCAACAACACCGGCCCCATGCATCTCTCGGTGGCGGTGGGTTGCCCGACGCTCGCGTTGTTCCTCCACATGGAGGTCGAGCGCTGGGGCCATCCGTATGCGCCACATCAGATGCTCGATCTCACCGGCGCCGCTGATCAGACGGCCGCGGTGCGCGAAGCGGTGCTCAAGCTGCAGCTCTCTTAAGGCAACGTGAAGTCGGCCCAGACTGGGTGGTGGTCAGACGCGCGGCTGGTTCCGATGCTGGTACCGACGGCTTTCTCGGCGAGCGAGCTGTCGACGAAGACGTAGTCGAGCCGCTTCGGGCGCGACCAGAACGTCGGGCCTTCGCTGAATCTGCTGATCAGATCGATGAGGCCGTGCGTGGTGATCGATTCGATCGCCGGATCGGTTGGCTTTACGTTGAGATCGCCCATGAGGATCGTCGGAGTCGAGCTCCGATCATCGAGCTCACCGGCCAACTTCTTGATGTCGGGCGCGGGCTGCCAGACGTCCGCGTGCGTCGCGATGATACGGACGGGCATTTCTCCTACGCAGACGATCGCGTCGATGGCCACGCGCGGTTCTGCTGCGCCGGAGGCGTAGGCGAGCTCGATGCGCCTTACGCTCTTCACGGGCAAACGCGTGAGCAGCCCGATGCCGTAAGTGCCGACGCCGCCGCGTCGCAGCGTGGCTGCGTAGATCGATTGGTATCCGAGTGGCTGGCCGAGAGTGGTGACCTGGTCCTTCTTCGCACTGACGTTCACTTCCTGCAGTGCGACGACGTCGGCCGAGATGGCGCCGATGACCTCGCGCACCTGGGTGAGCGAAGTCTCCGAGCCGGACTTCACGTTGTACGAGGCGACGCGCAGGGATTGGCGCACCTCGCCTTCGCACTTCTCGACCATCGCGGGGAGGATCAGCGTCTTGTCGGGGATGCACGACAAGCAGATGACCAACAGCAGCGGCGCGATCCGGCGCAACACGATCGGATCTAACGCTGGGTCACCAAGCGGTCTCCCTGTCCCTGCGCCAGCGGGGAGAGGGGCAGGGTGAGGGGCGATCTTCGCGTCCTCTCAGGACTGGTCGGG
>CBIHPJ010000422.1:0-7925 GCA_966211295.1 uncultured Myxococcales bacterium
CCGCGCGATCTACGACGCGCGCCGCAAGCACGCCCTCAACACCCCGACCGAGGCAGCGCTCACCACCCGCACCATGCAGCAGCTGGCGGGCAACTCGACCAGCCTCTTCGGCACCGACACCATGATGGCGCTGGCCTCTCCGCTCCGCGGCGCGAACCCCGCCATCCAGCGTGAGCTCAACCAGGCCAAGGAGCTGGCGCTCGCCGAGCGCGGCGCGTGCATCATGAACGAGGCCCCGGCGCCGCTGGGCATCGCGGATCTCGCCAACGTGCTCGAGGCGAAGTTCGGTGCGTTCGACGCGAATGCCTCGAAGGCCGACCAGGCCACCCACACCGAGCGCGCGCGCCGCTACATCGCGCACCGCGCCCACTACGCGGTGGTGACGCACGAGATGGGTCACTCCATCGCGCTGCGCCACAACTTCGTGAGCTCGTCTGACGCGTTCAACTACCGGCCGCAGTACTGGCAGCTCCGCACGGACAACGGCAACAACACCCGCAAGTGCACCGCGGTCGATCCCACGGGCAGCTGCGTGGGTCCGCGCTCGCTCGACGTGATCAACGCGAACGAGAAGGCGAACCTGATCTCGATGTTCATGCAGTCGACCACCATGGACTACGCGGGCGAAGGCACGCAGGACATGCTCGGCCTCGGCGCGTACGACTTCGCGGCGGCGCACATGTTCTACGGCGACGTGGCGGCGGTGATCGACGATCCCACGATGCGCGCCGGCACCCCGAAGGCGCAGGGCGCGCTGGCGAAGATCGACAACTTCGGCGGCATCCTCGGCCTCCGCTTCGAGATCGGCGACGGCACCGGCGACACCAACCCCATTCACTACTCCGAGCTCCAGGCGGCGTTCGGCATGATCCACGACTGCCAGCCGGTCGACCCGGGCCTCTACCGCCCGGCGACGTGGAACGAGAGCACCCAGGGCGTGTTCCACCCGACGCTCGACGGTCTGATCGTCCAGGTGAACGGCGCGTACAGCAAGTGCCGTCAGATCCCGGTCGACTACATCAACTGGAACCTGCTCCGCGCCGCGCGCCCGACCGAAGCGGCCAACGTGCGCTCCACCAAGGTGATCGACCCCTTCAGCCGCGTGCGCTTCCCCTACGGCTTCGCGACCGATCGTTGGGCTGACCTCGGCAACCTCTCGGTGTACCGCCACGACAACGGCGCCGACCCGTACGAGCTCTTCGACTTCCTGATCACCCAGCAGGAGGTGAACCACATCTTCGACAACTACCGTCGCAACCGTCAGACGTTCTCGGTGCGCACGGCCTCGCACCGCACGCTCGAGCGCTACAACGAGAAGCTCCGCGACGCGGCGAAGGGCATGGGTCTCATCGCGAACATCTACAAGGACTTCGCGCTCGACTCTGGCTACGACTACGACACCCTCTGGCCGTACCTCGGTACCCTGCTCTTCAGCGACAACCTGCTGGCGTCGGGCCTGGGCTTCGATCACTTCGCTCGCCAGATGTCGCGCCCGCAGGCCGGCCCGCACTTCCTGGACAACGGCATCCTCCGTTCGAACCTCGACACCGCGGGTAACGGTGGCGACGAGGTGGTGACCATTCCGAACGGCGCGACCGGCTACTACGGCAACGTCGGCTTCGGCGGCCGCCCGATGGAGAACGCGCTGTCCGACACCAACGGCGAGTACGACAGCGAGTACACGGTCAACGTCGGCAGCTACTACGACAAGGCGTGGGCCCCGATGCTGATGACGGAGTCGGTGGACAACTTCATCTCCGACAGCCGCCGTGACTTCCTCGACGGCCGCTACCGCGCGGTGTCGATGGCCGACCTCTTCCCCGAAGGGTACCGCCGCTGGCTGGGCAACAACCTCACGGGCGACGATCAGCTCAAGGGCGCGCGTCTCTCGGCGGTGGCTGGCGGCGGAGCGCCGGCCGTCGAGGGTGGCTTCCCCGCGGCGGGCATCGGCTACATCTCGTGGTGGAAGCCGAGCCCCGAGATCTGCTTCCCCAACTCGAACACCATCAACTGCGGCACTTCGCCTGCGAACAGCGTGACGATCGATCCGCAGATCGGTTGGGAGCAGCAGAAGTTCCTGATCGCGATGACGCTCATGTACCTGCCTGAGAACGCGCAGCAGGGCTGGCTGGATCAGATGGGCATCTGGGAGCTCGGCGCCGACAGCGACCCTGGCTTCCAGAACCGCATCGAGCTCCACCTGCCCGACGGCAAGACGTACATCGCGAAGACCTACGGCAAGGAGACGATCTTCGGGAAGTCGGTTCAGAGGGGCATCGCGGCGCGCATGCTCCAGTACGCGAACGAGCTGGTTGGCGAGGCGTACATGACCAACGCGGGCCCGGACCTCGACGGCGACGGCACTCCTGACTGGACCACGCCGATTCTCCTGAACGGCAAGGCGGTCGTGAAGTTCGACCCGAGCCTCGACGCCGTCAACGGCACCACGGGCGGTCTCAGCACGGGTCGTCCGGGCTGCGACGCGACCGACAGCAGCCAGTGCACCTGCTCGTCGAACCGCGCGTGCATGTCGCTCTCGAAGTACACCGAGCTGCCGTTCTTCATGCGCCAGGCGATGCGGGACTACGGCCTCGCGCACCCGAGCATGAAGGGCATTTACTGAGCGTTCGGCGTTAGGCCGACGTGAAGTGCGAAGCGCCGTGATCCGACGAGGGTCACGGCGCTTTCGTTTGCATCGACTGTCTCCTCTCCCTCCGGGAGAGGGTCGGGGTGAGGGCGAACAACGCGAACGAATCGATCGGTCAATGCGTGCGGCTCGAGAGAGCGACGGATGTTCGGTTCACCCGTCGCCTTGCCGGTGACGTGCGGGCCCCTCGACTTCGCGCTTTCTGTGACTCGCTGACGAGTCGTTGCGAAATATGGGCGTGGGGACGCCCTGTTTTCGGGGCACCTGCACGAATTGGGACCCTGGTCCCATTTCGTGTGACTACTTGAGAGCCACGCCGATGATTCGGTCGAAGATCGCGGCGACCGCCTCTCGCTTCAGGCCGAGTGCCTCAGCGTCGGCCAGAAGACGCGCCTTCATCTCGGTCTCACGCGCGGGATCGATGCGAGGAACTCCGTTCGACGCCTTCCACGCCCAGATCTCTTCGACGATCCCGGCGCGCTGAGCGAGCAGGCGGATGAGCTCTTCATCGACTTCATCGAGCTGGGCGCGGAGTGCTTCGAGGCTCATGGACTGAGCGTCCTCATGGTGCCGGCGGTGACTCCGAACTGCTCGTGCACTTCGAGTCGCTGCTGCAGATCTGCGGGGCTGCACTTGCCCCCGATGAGCTCCTGCCAGGCCGCGAGCACCGACGCGCAGGTCTTCTGGTCTTCCCACACGAACTCGACCCGGAAGCGCTTGACGCCCGCCTTCAGCAAACGCGGCACCGCCTTCCCCGCGCTCTGCGCCTGAGCATTGAACACCGTGTTGCGGCAGCCGATGTCGACCACCACGGGGTGCTGTCGCCCTTCCCTGTCCTGCAGCGAGATCTGCTGCTTCTCGCAGGGCCGGCCGCAGGTCCTGAAGTCGCGCCCCTGAGAAATCGTGTGCGCGTAGACGCAGTGCTCGGTGTGAAAGGTCGCGATGTGGTGATGCACCGCGACGGTGATGCGCTCGGCCGGAAGCGCAGCCAGCATCGCGTGGAGCTGCGTCTCGTCGAGATCGTGCGCCGCGGTGAGCGTGTCGCAGCCGAGCGCGAGCAAGTGCCGTGCGGTGACCGAGTTCGTCACGTTGAGCGAGAAGTCGCCGTGCACCACCGGCCCCGCGCCATTGGTGCGAGAGAAGTGAATGAGGCCGCCCCAGTGACGCACCAGCACCGCGTCGGGAGCGAGCTTCTCGATGCGCCGATCGATGCCGTCCTCGCCGGGCTTCTGCACGCGAGTGGTGGCGATCGTCACGTGGAGTCCTGCTCCGCGCGCGCGGGCGACGGCCTTCTCGAGGCCGATGAGCTCCATCCAGTCGAGCTCGACCTCGGGGAGTCCCGCCGCGATCACGGCTTCGAGCTGCGCCGCGGTGCGCACCAGTGGAATCACTCGCGGCTCCGTGGGAGCGCTCCATACGCGTCTCGCGGGCAATGCGGCGGCATCAGCGGCGAGCTGCTTCGCCACCGGCTGCGCGTTGATCGCGTGACGAGCGGCGGCGAGCACCTTCGGCTCGAGCTCGCTCACCAACGAGCGACGCAGCGCCTTCAACGCGGACACCGGCAAGTGCAGTCCGCTGGCGAGCCCATCGATCGAGATCTCGGAGAGCTTGAACGGAGTGCCTCCAAAGCTGCCGAGCTTGTCGGAGAGGAGCTCGACACCGAGGCTCCCTCCCTGCGCATTCGCCAGCGCGACCTCACTGCGACCCGTCACGCTCACACCGCGACCAATGTTGCCGTGCGCGGTCGCAGTGACGGTCAGCGGCTGACCTGCAGAACCCGAGACCTCGAGCGCCACGGGGATGTTCCCGAGCGCGCCGCGCAGCCCTTCATCCACCGCGGTCTTCGCTTCCGCGGTGAGCCGCGGATCACTCGAGAGCCAGACCTTGTCGCCCGAACGCACGCGCGAGAGATCGGGGCCGGGCTTGCCGAACTTGAGCCACCAACCGCCGGTCGCCGACTCGACGCCAAAGAGCGGACCGCCGGGCTCTTCGTCTTGCGGGCGACCGGTGTCGAAGCCAATGCCGCAGCCAGGAATCGGCTCGGGAACCTCCATCGGCACGCCGCGGCTGTCTTCGGGGCTCGAGCCGCCGATCACCGGGAGCGCGACCTTCGTCGCTCCGAGCGGTTGACCGAGCTTGTTGATGCCGGCGCCACCGGTGGCCTCGCGCTTCGCACGACGGATTCGCACCGCGCCCTGCTTCACCTCGACGACTTCGCCGAGCAGCGCTCCGCGATTCTTCGGGAAGCGGCCCTCGACGAGGCTCTGATGATCGGAGCCCCCGAGGAAGCCATCGGAAAAGCCGCGGGAGTACGAGACGGCCATCCGGCCGAGATCGCGCTGCAGCTGCTGCTGCGCTTCGTTCGACTTCTCGCGCTTCTCCGCGATCGCGTCCCGCCAGCGCTTGTAGCCCTCGACCGCCGAGAGCACGTACGCGGGACCCTTGAGGCGGCCTTCGATCTTCAGGCTCGCCACGCCGATGTCCGAGAGCTCAGCGACCGCGCGCGCGCCGGCGAGATCGAGCGGGCTCAAGAGGTACGCGACGTCGCCCAGCTCGCGCACCTGGCCATCGACCACCAATTGGTACGGCAAGCGGCACGACTGCGCGCACTGGCCGCGGTTGGCGCTGCGCCCGCCCCAGGCTTCGGAGGTGAGGCACTGGCCGCTCCATGACATGCAGAGCGCGCCGTGGATGAAGACCTCGAGCTGCAGCGGAGTGCCGCGCGCGAAGGTGCGGATCTCGTCGACCGAGAGCTCACGAGGGACCACCACGCGCGTGCAGCCGAGCTGCTGGGCGAAGGCAGCACCTTCACCACTCGAGATCGTCATCTGCGTCGAGGCATGCACCTCGAGCGTGGGAGCGACCGCGCGGGCCAGCAACGCAACCGCGGGGTCCTGCACGATGATCGCGTCCACTCCGGAAGAGGCGCAGGCGCGCACCACGGACTCGGCGAAGGCGAGCTCGTGCTCGAAGACCAGCGTGTTGAGGGTGACGTACGCCTTCACGCCGGCGCGGTGAATACCGTCCACGAGGGACGGAAGACGCTCGACTGAGAAGTTCGTCGCGCGGGCGCGCGCGTTCATGCCGCCGTCGAGTCCGAAGTAAACGGCGTCGGCGCCTGCGGCGAGTGCAGCAGCGAGGCTGTCGTCATCACCTGCGGGAGCGAGAATCTCGGGAATCACGCGGACTGCTTACCTCGAATCCGTCGCTCCCTCTCCCTGCGCGAGTGGGGGAGCGGGTTGGGTGAGGGGCTCTTCTTTCGACCACTCAGTGGCGCAGACGCGCGTCCTTGAGGCCTGAGACGATCGCCACGTGATCGCCGACCGAGAGCGCGTCGTAGAGCTTCACGATGTCCTCGTTCGAGTGGCGCACGCAGCCGTGGCTGACGTCCTCGCCGAGCTGCTTGTTGTTCGACGTACCGTGGAGCTCTTCGCCCGAGCGGCTGCCGTCGTTCCACGAGAGGTCGAGGATGCGGGGGCCGAACACCGGGCCGCCCCACAGCCGCTGGCCGACGTCGAGCGCCGCGCGCTCATCGAGCTTGGTGGTGACCTTCTTGAGCCCCTCGTCGGTCGAGGTGGCCTTCGCGCCGACCGCGTTCAGCAGGATCTTCTCGAGCTTGCCCTGCTTGTCGAAGAGGAACGTGCGGTGCTCGTCCTTCAGCACCACCACGCGCACCGGCTTGCCCTCGAAGAAGGGCTGCGGAACGTTCTTCGACTGCCCCTGCTGACCCGCGGCCGGAGCGAGCTGATCGAGCGCGCGCAGCGTGGCCGCGTCGACCACGCCCGTGGCCTTCACGTCGGGGAACATCTTCGAGGCGTTCACCTGGAAGTTCTTCACGGCCTTCGCCGACATCGCACCGAACGAGCCGTCGGCCGCGTTGGGGAGTGCGAAGCCCATGTCGGTCATCGTCTGCTGCAGCTTCTTCACGCCCTCGCCCTTGGCGCCGACGGTCAACGTTCCACCCGAGAGCACGGAAGCGAGCTGGGCATCACCGGCGAAGCGCGTGTTGATCAGCGAGGGTCCACCAGTCGCCCCGCCGGGACGCGTCGCGGGGGTCCACGCCGGATTGGTCGCGTTGGGCTGCGCGGCGGGCTGGGTGTTCGAAGTGCTGGTGGTCGGAGTGGGGGCGACAGGAGCGCCGGTGCGGCCGATGGTGGGCATGAGTGGTCCTTAGTGAAGCACGAGCTGGCAGCTCAAGTGGGTCAGTGGTGAGCCTGGCGGCGAGCAGCTTCCATCACCAGCGCCATGAGTGAGCGCGTCGCGGTGATGCGCTGCCCTTCGATGCGGGCGCGGAGGGCGACGCAGAGATCCCAGGCCTCCTGCGAGGTGAGCGGCCGGCGGGCGGCCTTGCGGCCCTCGCGGGTCACCAGCACGGAAAGGTCGCCCGACTTCGCGTCGAGCATCACGTCGATCTCTTCGCGAGCGGTACGGCCGGCGAGCAGCACCACGGGGCCGAGATCGCTCACCGAGCGCGGCGTGAAGTCAGAGAGCGTGGTGGGGAAGATCGCGTCGTTGACCGCCTTGAGCACGTCGCCGGTGATGGAGTCGATCCACGGCACGTTGGCCTGGTAGCGCTGCAGCGCGGGGCCGATGTCCCGCAGGTCGGAGCGCGTGAGCTCTTCGACGCCGTCGCCTTCGTGGGTGATCACCCGGAACTCGCCGGACATCTCGACGAAGCGCAGCTCCACGTCCTTGCCGCCGACCTGCCCCTTCACCGCGGCCTCGCCGGAGTTCTCGATGCGCTCCACCCTGTTGACGCGGAACGACTGGAAGGGACGCGGGCGGCGGCTGAACTTGGGCATCGGGGTGCTGTCGGAAAGCATGTGCAGTTTTCGGCACACCGGCAGGCGGCACGCGACAGCCGAACGGACCTTTCACGACATCACTTTCTCAAGCGGTTTCAGCCACTTGGGCCGAAATCTGAGCTCTCGCGGTGGCCAGAGCCGCCTGGAAACGGCGCTCCAGCACTTTTCGTGGCGGCAGCTGGGTCACGTATTCGGCGACGTGGATGTTCTCGCGATCGAGGTCGAGGTACTCGACGGTCTCTCGGTTCTTCCCGGCGCAGAGAATGAGGGCGATGGGAGCGGCCTCTCCAGCCTGGCGCTCATGGCGATTGAGCCAGCTCAGGTAGAGCTTCACCTGCCCCGCATCCGCAGGCCTGAAGTCGCCGAGCTTCAGCTCGATCAGCACGAGGCGCTTCAGTCGTCGGTGGAAGAAAAGGAGGTCGATGTAGAAGTCCTGGCCATCGAGCGTGATGCGCTTTTGCCGCTCGATGAAC
>CBIHPJ010000423.1:0-7898 GCA_966211295.1 uncultured Myxococcales bacterium
CTCACTGCTCCGACCTGCAGACCTCAAAGATCGACTGTGGAACGTGCGGCAACGCGTGCCCGATGGGCCAGGTCTGTGCGGCAGGGCGCTGTGACGTCGTCTGCGATGCGCTTGCAACCAAGTGTGCCACCGCCACTGGCGATGTCTGTGTAGAGCTGGCCTGCGACTCAGCCAACTGCGGGAGCTGTGGGACGCGCTGCGATCGAGGAGAGATCTGCCTGCGCGGTGCGTGCGCCAGCACGCCTTGCATGCCCGCCCACCTTCGTACCGTCCCGTCCCCCGTCCTGCTCGAGCTGGGCGACCTCAACCGCGAGGGACGGCAGGACATGATCGTCGGCTCGGCGACGGACGCCTCGGTGAGCGTCATCCTCAGCAGTGGACCGACTGGCTTCGCGCCAGAGGTGAGCTATCGAACCAACGCGGTGCCGTTATCCCTCGTCGTCGCCGACTTCGACATCGACGGCGTCCTCGACTTCGCGGTGGTCCCGCAGTTTTCTGGCCAGATCCTCACCTTCTCGGGACGCGATGGCGGTGCCTTCGTTCTCGGGCCTTCGGCGAGCGTGGATCGAAGTTCCGACAAGATCGTCGTGGGAGACTTCGACGAAGACACCAGGCCCGACCTGCTCGTCCAGTCGGCCGCCAGTCCACCCAATCTTCTGCTTGGGTCCGCCGACGGGGGATTCGCTGGCGCTCGCGCCTACGACGCCGGCGTCCGAAACTACGACATCGCAGGTATCGCAGACTTCGACTCCGACCAGCACGCCGACGTGCTCCTGAGCCGCGGTTTGCCCGGGGG
Source organism: uncultured Myxococcales bacterium (assembly GCA_966211295.1). Classification (GTDB taxonomy): domain Bacteria; phylum Myxococcota; class Myxococcia; order Myxococcales; family Myxococcaceae; genus Archangium_A. The sequence continues at coordinate 797 of CBIHPJ010000423.1, forward strand.
CGGCCAAGACCTGCTGATCCTGTATGGCGATGGCGCCGCGAACTTCACGCCGTCCACTCCACTCCCGGTCGCAGGGACCGGCTCCCTCCGCATCGCGGATGTGAACGGCGATGGTCGCCCCGACATCATCGCAATGAAAAACAACGGCTTTGACTACTCGACGTTGGTGCTGCTCAATCGCGGCTCTCGGACCTTCGAAGAGGGCAGCCCGACAGGGCTGATGCCGACCCCACGCGGCATGGCGGTGGCGGACCTCAACGCTGACGGGAGACCCGAGCTGATCGTCTCGTTCGCCGCCACCCTCGGGGTCCTGAGGAATCGCGGCGACGGCTCCTTTCTGCCGCCAGTGATGTACGGACAGTTCGGCACGCGCGAACCCGTCGTCGCCGACTTCAGCGGCGACTCAGTGCCAGACGTGGCCGTCGCCAATTCGATCAATGCCTCGGTGAGCATCTTCACGAACTTCGGAGACGGCAGGTTGGCTGCCCCGCGGCATTACTCAGACGGCCCCACGCTCAATCATTACGACGACACGCTGTCTCTTGCGGATCTCGATGGCGACGGCTCCCTCGACCTCGTCGACCTGGTGTCCGAGATTCCCCCGCCCCTGAGGTGGGTGCTCATTCGACACAACCAGGGCAATGGCCTCTTCGGCCCGGCGACTCTCTTGGCGGCGCCTCCAACGGCCGTTGCGCTGGTGGCGCTCGACATCGAGGAGGAAGGCAGCATTGATCTGGTCACGGCAGAGCAGGCAAGGTCCCTGAGTGTGTTCAGCAACCAGGGCGACGCCGGCTTCTCTCAGTTCAGGACCATCGACGCCGGGTTTGGCGCGCGGCAGCTCAGCGTTGCCGACTTCAACTCGGACCAGCGGCCAGATCTTCTCTTCGTGGGTGACTCCGAGCTGGCGACGTTCATGAACGGCCCAGCGCTCACGGGCCCCGTCAGGCTCGCCTCTGATCCGTCTCAGTTCATCCGCGTGCGAGCGGCCGACTTCAACCTCGATGGCCTGCAGGACATCGCGGCCGTCAACAGTACGTCGACCCTCAAGCTCTACCTGGGGCTTGCGGACGGAGGCCTCGCGGCCACGCCAACGACGCTCAGCTCGAGCGCAGGCCTCATCGAGCTGGGTGAGTTCAATGGTGACGCCGCGCCCGATCTCGTCGTCAGTGGCAACCGCTCGGTGCAGGTCTTCCTCAACGCGCGCGACGGTGGGTTCGAGGCGGCGGCGCCGGTCGCCGTGGAGGGGTTCGTGGACAAGCTTGCGACGGAGGATCTGAACGGAGACGGGCGTTCCGATCTGGTCGCCTCGACCTGGGACGGTCCGGAACCTCGGCTCTTCACGGTGATGATGAGCTCGTCCGTGGGAGTCCTCACCGGGCGCGCGACCTTTCCCCTCGGCCCGGACACCCGCGGCCTCAAGACCGGCGATCTCGATGGGGACGGGCGCGCCGATGTCGCGCTCGCCACTGCCAATGGCAGTCAGATCTTCCTCAACGTTTGTCTGCCTTGAGTCCCGAGGTCAGAGGCTTCGCCGCCCACGCCGCAGCATGGCCAGCGCGAGCAGGACTGCCAGCGGCCCCAGCGGATCGAGCGCACTGCAGCCGCAGCCGGGCTTGGAGACTGCACCACCGCCTCCACCTTCTCCGCCGGCCATTCCATCGCCGCCGCCAGTGGCACCGCCACCTGAGCCGCCAGCTCCACCACCAGAGCCACCACCCGCGCCTCCACCCGTGCCTCCACCCGTGCCGGCATCGACGGGTTGAATGGCGTCGACCTTGAAGAGGCACTCGGTCCACGCGGTGGTGTTGAGGCCGTCAGAGACGCGCGCATGAAGGCGGTAGCGCGCGTCTTCCACGAAGTTCACGCCGCTGATCTGAATCGTGGTGTCCGCGCTGCCCACTTGAGGAACGGTGCGCGCGAAGAGCGGCGTGATGGAGTTGGGGTTGTCCATCTCGTTGAAGATGCGCACCGTGACCGTCATCGGGTCCATCTCCACGTCGGCCACGTTGGCTACGGTGACCGAGGTCGGCGCGCTGTTCACGGTCTGACCGTTGGTGCCGCAGCTGGTGAAGGGCGCGCCCAGCATCGGCGGGGTGGGCGCGGTGTTGGTTCGAATGCTGAAGGCGTTCACGTTGCTCACCGGGCTGACGCCGCCGCGGCTGTCGCTCGCCTTGACGCGCGCGAAGTAGCTGCCGCCCCACATGAGATCCGTGGGCAGGGTGTACATGGTGTGCGTCGCGCCGGTGGTGAGCGGCACCTGCGCGCTGGTGTGCACGATGGTGGCGAACGTCGCATCGGAAGCGACCTCGAAGGTGAGCTGCACCGTCTCGTGCTCAGGGTCGACCGGGTTGGTGGACTCGAGCGTCGGCCGGCGCGTCATCAGCACTTCGCCATCGGTCGGCTTGGTGAGGGTGGGCGCGTACGGAGGATCGTTCACCGCATCGACGAAGAACGTCCACGGGGCGGTCCACAGACCGTACCCGTTGGTCGCGTTGCCGTCGTTGGCGCGCACTCGCCACGAGACCAGGCTGTTCTCGGGGAGCGGCGCGGCGTCGAACGCCACCTCGGGCGCAGGCGTTCCCGCGTCCGCGAGCCAGCCGCCGTCGACACCGAACACCGAGCCCAGCTGCGTGCCACCGTCTTCCCAGCTCAACTCGAAGTCGTAGGTGAGCGTCTCTTCGTCGAAGTCGTAGGTCTCGGCGCAGACCAGCGTCGGGGTGCGCGTCATCACCGTCACTCCAGAATCCGGAGAGAGCAGGGTCGGCATGCGCGGCGGCAGATTCACGGCGGTCACTTCGATCACCACGCTGACGGCGCGGGTGAACTCGCCGTCGGTGATGCTGACCGTGAAGGTGTACGGGCTCCCGCGCGCGCCGGTCTGCGTAGGCGACCAGGTGAAGCTGAAGGTGTTCATCGCGATGTTGATGCTGCCCCCGCGGATGAGCTGATTGTTCGCGTCGCGCAGCTCGAACGTTCCGTCGGTGAGGTTGCCGTCGAGATCGGAGAACGCGGAGTCGAGGGTGATGGTGTCGCCTTCCGCGATGGTGATCGGCGTGGGGGGAAGCGGCGTGGGCGAGCCCCCCGAGGTCACCTCGAGCGAGGGACGGCGATTGCCCATCGCGATGCTCAGCGCGTAGGTGCCGGCGGAGCCCTGGTTCGTGCCATTCCACGCGGTGTCGCCGAACGCGGTGACCGCGACGCAGTGCGGGCCGTCGACTCCGACTTCCATGGTGTCGAGGTGCGCGGCGTTGCCCGGGCCGTTGTCGTCGTCTTCTCCGACCTTCATTCCGCCGTTCACGCGCCAGAACGAGACCACCGGATCGAGCCACGGGCTCGCGACCACGCCGCCATCTTCGAGGGTGAGCGTGCCGCCGACGTCGATCAACAGGCGATCGCTGGCGAGCGCGTCGAAGCAGAACCAATCGGTGTCGCCCGAGCTGCGAGGGCCGATGCTCCCGTTCGCGGTGACGATGCCCGGCGTGCCGAGTCGAAGCACGCCCGCGTCGATCGCCGCTCCTGTCGCCGAGCTCGAGTTGTTGGGCTCGTTGCTGTCAGCGGGAGCGGGCGGAAGGGTGATGTCTCCCGAGTTCGTGGTGCTGTTGGTGGAGACGGTGAGGCCCAGGCGGATGGTGTCGGCGAGCTGATAGTTCGGATCGTGCACCACCACGCGCGCCGGGCCGAGCGGCAGGCCGCGCATCGAGTACGCACCCGGGCGGATGGCGTCGTTCTTGGTGACGTCGTTGTGGTGACTGCGGCGATCGTCGATGTTCTCTGCCCGCACCAGGAAGCCGCCCTGCGGCTGGTTCGAGCCATTGACGGCTCGGCCATCGAAGCCACCAAAGAGCTCGACCGCAATGTCGATACCGGAGAGCGCATCGTTCGCGCCGAGAACGAAGAGGTCGGCGTCTTCGGGGGAATAGCCGCGCGTCGACGGAGGGGCGACGTCGTACCAGCGATCGCCCCAGTTCCCGTTGAAGCCGTTGGGCATGCGCGTGTCGAGCTTGTACGTGCCCGCGGGGATGTTGCTGATCGTGTAGTCGCCCGAGGAGTTGGTGAGCACCACCTGTCCCGGCGCTGCGAGCGAGAAGCCCTTTGGCGTCGGCGCCCAGAGGCGCACTTCCATGCCTGAGAGGGGGTTCGTACCGTCCGTGATTCGGCCCGAGACAGAGGCGCCGAAGGCGATCGACGAGATGAGAATGAGGGGGAGGAAGCGCATTGGGAGGTCCGGAGTTTATGACGCCGCGGTCACGGAATGAAGGTGACCATCAGCTGCATCGGCACCGAGTTCACGGTGGCCGTGACGGTCTTGGTCTCGGGAACGGTGGAGGTCAGTGTGGTCGTGAAGACTCCGTTGAGGTCCGTCAAGCCGGAGGTCGCCCCGAGCGTGTTGCCCGTGCCGGTGATCACCAGTGAGACGGGCAGGTTCGCGAGCGTGTTTCCGCCGGTGTCGCGCGCGGTGAAGGTGAGGGTCACCACCGAGGTGCCGTCGGCGATGGAGTTGGGCGGCGTCGCCACGAAGGTCGAGGTCGCGCTCGAGATGTCACCGAGGATGATGTCGAAGAGGTCGCTCTCGATCGCGGCGCCGTTCGACGCTTCGGCCCGGAGCGCGCGGCCGACCTGAGGACGATTCACGCTCAGCATGTCGAAGGTCACCACGCCATTCACCGAGGTGACCGGGCCTCCGCCGGTGAGGGTGCCACTGTTGCTGCGCACCAGTCTCACGCTCACGGCGAAGGGATCCTTCGCGACGTTCTCGTGGCTATCGAGCACGGTGAGCGTCACCGGCGGCGTCATCGTCACTCCGGCTTTCGTGGTGCTGGGCTGCGTGGCGAAGACGAAGTGATCCGCGGGACCGGCGACGAAGTTCACGGTGATCGCGGGGAAGGAGACCATCGCTCCGTCGATCATGAGCGACGCGGTGAGCTGCTTCTGCTCCGCGTGCGTCGAGGTCATGAAGCCGCTCAGCTCTCCGTTCTGATCAGTCGAGGGCGGCGCCGCGAGCTGATTGCCGGTACCGGTGGCGGTGAAGGTCACGTTCGTCCCGGACAGCGGCTGGTCTTCGGTGTTTCGAATCGTGGCCTTGAACGTCAACTGCGTGCTGCCGTTGGCCACCACGTCGGCGGTGCTGCCCACCGTGAAGGTCGAGCGGGAGAGGTCGATCTTCGGCGCTCCGGCATCCGCTCCCCCGTCGGGGCTGGGCGGAGGCATGTTGGAACAGGAGAAGAGGAAGACGGTCGCGAGGAGCGCAATGCGGAGCACGGGGCTCTTCGACCAGCAATCGCCCTGCATTTCAAGGCGGGGGCAGCGGGCACCTCGCGCCGTCCGCCCAGGCCACGAAGCGCAGCTCGCTGGTGTACGCGCCGTCGTCGAACCGCAGCCAAAGCTCCTCGGGGGCGGGCGACATCTCGGAGAAGGTCACCAGTCCCGAGTGGGCCCGCAGCTCGGCCGCCAGCACCTCGAGACTGAAGACGCTCTCGAGGTCGCACCAGAACGGCTTTCCCGAGAGCTTGACGAAGACGAAGCGCGGGAGCTCGAGCTCCGTGCGAAGCCGTTTCGCTTCGTCCATCAGCGCCGCCTCACCACGCGCATGCGCGAGCGCGCTCAGGCCCGACGACCCGAGGAGGACGGAGGCGCGAGCGAGCGTGAGCTCTCCCATGCGGACCTCGGGGCGGCGCTCGGAGTTCCTCGGTCCCAGCTGCGCGAAGCCCGCCTCGGCCGCGAGCTCAGCGAGTTGCTCAGGGAGGTAGCCCACGATGCAGAAGTGACCGCTCACCAGCTCGGCGCTCGCGTAGGGCACCCGCTGCTCTCCGTGCCGAACCTCCACGCCCTCGGGCCCACGAACGACGACCAGCTCAGAGACGTCGATGGGCGTGAGCCACTTCGGCCACCAGGGCCCCCGGTGTCCGCTCACCGCCACGCGCGCATCGGCGAGCTGCCGGAGGATGGCTTCGCTCTGCTTGCTGTGCGCGGTGGCATCGGGCACCACCAGCCCTTTCCCGAAGAGGCGCTCGCCCAGGCCCTTGCCCAGCAGCTCGTCCACCACCGAGTCGGGCTGCGCATGCGGGAACATCGTCACCAACGGAAGGCTCTCGGCTGAGAGCGCGTGCGCCTCGTTGATCACGAAGCGGCCTTCTCCTTCGGGACCCGAGAGCATGAGATCGAGCACCGTCATCAGACGCCGCTGTTCCTCCCAGGCGAGGTACTCGGGAGGCAATGCACCGAGCGAAAGCTCCACCACGCCTGGAGCGATGCTCTCGAAGCGGATGGGCGAGAGATCTTGATCGACGCCTGAGTGCTGCGCGCGGGCGGCTGCCAGTTGAGAGAGGAACGCGGCCAGCGGCACGGCCCGCTCCGGCTGCAAGAGTGAGTTCATGAGAGGAGTGAGGCGCTGCTCCTCGATCCACGAGATGAAGCCGGCGAGGCGAAACCACGGCGTGAGCGCTCGCTCGAGGCGCGACTGCACTCGGGTGCCGAGCACGAGGTGGGCGTCGCGCGAGGTGTCTTCGAAGAAGAAGGAACGATCCGTCTTCAGGGTGCGCGCTTCGATCCCCGCACGCTCCAGGCTCTCGGTCAGTCGGCCAAGCGCCACGCCGCTGGGCTGGCTCGAGCCTTCGATGGGCCACGCGTCGCGGAGGAGTCGCACGTGCTCGGCGTGTGGGGTGACAAGCGGCGCGCGGAGCAACGCCTTCACCCGGCTCGCGAACTTGCCCGCGAGTGAACGTGGTGGACCGAGCGGCGCTTCGCCTTCGAAGAGCAGGAGCGCATCGCGGACCAGAATGCGGAGCGTCTCGCCGTCGTAGCGTCCCGAGAGCGTGCGCGTGGATACGGGATCGCGGGCGAGCTGAAGACACTCGAGCACGTCTGCGTCGAGCGGCACCTCGCGATCGTCGCGCGTGTCGAGCACGCCATTCTCCGTGAGCTCGAAGCGCGCGCTGGTGAAGAGGCGGGCGCCACTGTCGGGATTCTCGAGGACCGCTTGCGTCACCTTCGCCAGCGCTGAACCGAGATCGAGCGGGGCGAGTGGAGCGAGCGAACGCACCACTTCTTCCGCTTCGCGCATCAGCTCGACGGACGAGATTCCGGGCGAATTGCGGAGCGCGGC
>CBIHPJ010000424.1:0-7865 GCA_966211295.1 uncultured Myxococcales bacterium
GTGACAGCTCGAGCCAGGCAGAGCGGTCGTGCGGAATGCCGATGATTCTCCCGTCCGGCAGGGCCACCACGCCAAACACCGCGCGGAACTGAGAGGGCCCGGTGTCGAAGGGCACGAGGTCACACTCTCCGTCCTGCTTGAAGCCGAGGGCGTCCGTCTGGCCGAACGGCGTCGCGTAGATGTGTCCGTTCGTCGACCACGCTCCGTAGAACCACGCGTTCGCCGCCTGCGCGGAGATGCCCGGCAGAGGATCGAGCCAGCTGAGCACGCCCGCCTGGTACTTCATCGGGTACGCGTTCTGATGCGGAGGCGACACCGCCGTCTCGAAGCCGGTGATGATCGCCCCTGCGTTGAACGCCGCTGCGCCCGCGAGGTGAGGTCTGGGCAACAGCCACACCTCTTCTTCTCCGCCCGTGCGCGAGAGGATCACGATGAGCCCCGGGAGATCGAACGCGGGGAACATCACGATGTCGCCCGTGGGAAACATCACCGCGCCTTGGGTCGCGCCACGCGGCACCGTGGGCGGCACCGGGATCTTCTTCACGTGTCCTGTGGAGGGATCGAGTCGCGCGATGAACTTCGCGTTCGAAGGCGCGGCGTAGACCATGCCGTTCAGCCCGAGCACCCCGCCGCGATACTTGTCGATGCCGCCATCGGCGCCAACGTCAGAGAGATCGTCTCCGAACGGCGTGGCGGTCTTCGTCACTGGATCGATGCGGAGGAACTGGTTCGCATTCCGCGGGAAGGCGATCACCTTTCCATCGGGCAACAGCACGCCGCCTTGCCAACCCTCGGTCACCGCTCCGCCCGTCACCGGCCACCGCTCGTAGGTGTCGTCGTTCGGGTTGATCATCAGCACCGAGCTCTCGTTGAACGGCACCGCGACCACGCCTCCATCGAAGAGCAACACGCCGCCCGCCCACGCGCGATCGACCGCGGTCGGAGAGATCGTCACCCACCGCCCCGTCACGTCTCCGCTCGCTGGAGGCTCGTTGATCACCTCCTGCACCGCGCTCCAATGCCAGGGCAGCGCGTTCGGCTCCCAGATGGGGCCTGCGTCGCGGGAGTGGATCTCGAAGAGACCTGCGTCCCCGCCGCCGTCGAGCGCCTCTTCGATTCCACCATCGGGGTCGCCAGGTGGTGGCTTCTTGGGCTCACACGCCATCAAGCCAACTGCCACCCCGAGTAGAACGATTCGATTCACGAGACCTCCCCCCGCGTGCGCGTTGCACGCGTCGCGCCCAAGAGCCGTTGCCGACGACGACCCGGTGAGCTGTGGTGCACGAAATGCGGCGAATTCCCTTTCTCCTGCTCCTCGCGTTCGGTGGCTGTCAGTGCTTGCAGCCGGTGTCGGAGAATCCCGACGCGGGGATCGACGGAGGAAGTGACTCGGGAGTCAGCATCGATGCTGGGGCCGAGTGCGCGAGCGCGAGCGACTGCGTGCCGATGAGCGCGCCGAGGACCTGCGGTTTCGCGACGATGAATCCGAACCGGTCGTGTTTCGACGGACGCTGTGTGTACGACTGCAGCGCGACGCGAACCTGCAGCACGAAGCTGGGGTCGTGCCTCTCGTGCGATGGAGGAGTTCCCTCCTGCAACACCGCGAGCTGCGGCTTCGTGGACGACGGCGCTCAAGGCCGGATTTATAGGAGCTGCGTCGCCGGAAGCTCGGAGCAGGTGGGCACGTTCCTGGTTCGCTACGCCCAGGGTGCCACGTGCAACTTTCGCGTGTTCCTCGGAGACGGCGGCGTTTTCGGCGCGCTCGATCTCCTCGGGGACTTCGAATCAGGCACGGCCGAGGTGAGTGAGGAGCCGGGGGTCACCTGCACCGTGCGGAGTTTGGCGACCGCGCTCAACCGCGTGGAGCTCGGCTGCGCGCGGTGCCTCTACATGCTCGAGTGGCCCTGAACTCCCGCTCCCCTGGCGGGGAGAGGGTCGGGGTGAGGGGATAAGGCGGCGCTCAGTTCTCCGGGAACGCCGTCCAGACCACGGTCCAATCGTCAGCGCCGATTGCACCGACGAAATTCGCAGTCGAATCAAAGAACCCATCAGAAGGCGGAACCGCGCCGCCCATCAGCACGGGCGAATCAGAGAGCGGCTTGAACGAAGGCGCGGTCACGCTGGTCGGCGCGGCGAGCTTGGGATCGATGTCGAAGCGGTTGTTGAGCGACGGCGCGGCGAGCTCGGTCGGCTCGTCGAACATGTTGTCGTTCACCCCCCCGTCCGGCTTCGGAGAGGCGACGTAGTCCGTCACGCCCATCGGGTTCTGGAAGAACACGCTGTTGCTCACCGAGAGCGCGCCCGAGGTCCACTGCGCCTTGGACGGATTGCCGTCGACGATGAAGGCCTTGTCGGTGAAGTTGGTGACGAGCACGTTGTGCAGCTTCCCCGCGGTACCCGCGCGGAGAATGAGTCCACGCGATGGCCCTTCGGAAGCAGCGGTGTCCGGGTTCCGGCCCACGAGCGTGACGTTGTAGAGGGTCGGCGCGCTGCGGGGCATCAGGTCCGCGTTGCTCGCGTCGTTGTCCGCCTCGATCCCGTGGTTGCCACGACCGGGGATCTGCGCAGCGACGAGGAACTGCACCTTGCCGCGCCAGCCCTTGTCCCAGTCGAGACCGTCGTCGTCGCTGCCGGTGATCACGATGTGCTTCAGGTTCACCGTGCCGCCGAAGAGCTCGATGCCGTCATCGACGCCGCGGTGCACCTGCACGAAGTCCACGGTGGTCGCGCTGCCGCACGCGTTCAGGGTGATGCCGTTGAGCTCGTTGTTGGCGGAGAGCGGACGGCCGGCGAACTCCACGCGCACGTACTTGAGGGTGCCGCAGTCGTACGCATCGTCATTACCGCCGTACTTGTTGCGGGCCTCGTCGACGAGACCCTCGGCGTTGTTCTCGCCGCCCATGGTGTTGATGGTCGCGCGCCCGAGGAACACCAGGCCGCCCCAGTCACCCTGCGGAGAGCCGCGCTGACCCGCAGGCAGGCTCGAGGTGAAGACGATCGGCTCAGTCGCGGTGCCAGTGGCGTTGAGCTTCGCGCCGCGCGAGATGATCAGCGCCGACGCGGAGTCGCCCGCGATCACCGTGCCGGGCTGAATGGTGAGCGTGCCGCTCGAGACGTAGGTGAGCTGCTTGAGCACGTAGAGCTTGTCCTTGGTCCACGTGGTGTCGGCAGTGATGTCCGCCGTGACGTTGACGAGCTCGGTCATTCCGCCGCCGCCAGTGCCGCCTCCAGTGCCGCCACCCGTTCCTCCATCAGGAGTGGGAGTCGCGGGGCACGCCAAAAAAAATACAGACACCAACGCTGCAACTGAGAGACGCATGATCATTTTTTCTCCGGGTTGATCTCGCCAGAGTCGGGACCAGCGGGGAGCTGCTGACGTTGTTGCTTCATGTCCGCAGCGACCGCGCTGGTCCGCGACTCTGGCGAGGGTGAAAACGTCCAAGAAAGGGTTCCCATCACCTGCACGCCGGGCGGATTGACGAGCACGTCGATCCCGCCCTGTTGCAGCCGCACCGCCTGGTTCAAGACGTTGCTGGCCGCGAGCTTGAGCTGGAATCCGCCCCCCAGCTGTTGGGTCACCGTCAGGTCGAGACGGTGGAAAGGTTGCTCGACGACATCGGGCAGGCCCTGGATGCCCACGTCGGAGATGCGCGGTCCGTACACGTTGTAGAAGACGCCGGCCTCGGTGCCCCACTCGGGCCTCGACCAGGTGACGAACGCGTTCACCACGTACGGCGACTGTCCCTGCAGCGGCCGCTCGTGATTGGTCTGCGGCGAGTTCGGATCGAGCTGAATGCGCGAGTAGATGAGCGAGGCATTGGCGCCCACGCGCACCGGGCTGAGCACCGGAGTGATTCTTCCCAACGACGCGCGCGCCTCGAGCTCGAGACCGATCAGCGTGGCGCCGGGCGTGTTGGTGTAGCCCAGATCTCCCACGCCGTTGTTCGCGGCGACGATCACGCGCTCGATGGGACGCTCGAATTGCTTGGCGAACGCGGTGGCGGAGAAGACTTCGTCGGCGCCGGGGAACCACTCCACCCGCGCGTCGGCGTTGTGAATGCGCGTGTTGAGCAGGTTCGGGTTCCCGCTCACGTTGCGGCGGCGCACCATGTCGAAGAAGAGGAACGGAGCGAGCTCGCGGAACGTGGGGCGCGCGAGCGTGTACGAGTACGCGAGGCGTACGTTCACGTCGCTGCGAGGCGAGAGCAGCACGTTCGCGGTGGGCACCACGTCGACCGCGGAGCGATCAGTGGGTGCGCCGAGCGGAGCGCCTCCCGTCGCGAAAGGAGAACCGGCGTTGAGCTTGAGGGTGGAGCCTTCGACGCGAACACCCGCGACGGCGCGCAGCCACTCCGTCGCCTTCCAATCTGCGGAGACGTGTCCACCGTAAACGGCGAGAGAAGAGGTGTAGCGGTCGTAGGTGAACGTCGTCTCTTCGAGGGAGATCTGCTGCGCGCCCTGGAGCGGCGGGCCGATGCGCTCAGGGACGAGCAACTCTTCGGCGGAATACTTCTCCTGCTCGCCGGTGAGTCGCGCGAGGTAGCGGAAGCGGCGTCCGTCGAAGTCGCGCGCGGAGTACTGCGCGAGACCTCCAGCCTTCACCTTGAGCGTGCGCCACGGAACCGAGATGCCCACGGTGCCACCGCCGGAGTCTTCGTGGAGGGTGAGGAAGAACCGCTCCACGGAGTTCGGCTGGAAGCGCACCTGCTGCGAGCCGTCGTCATTCACCAGGCTGCGGAGATCGCGAATGTCGGGCTCGTCGCGATTGACGCGCGAGTAGTTCGCCTGCCACTCCAGCTCGGAGTCTCCGAGCGCGTTGATGCGGTGAAAGCCCTTCAGCTGGTTGAAGAAGAGCTGGCGCTGGGTGAACTGCAGGCGGCTGCTGTTCACGTTCGCCATCTGCTGTTGATCGAAGCCCGCGCTGCTCATCGCGCTGGTGTCGGCGTTCCAGAGGTAAAGGCCGAGCGCGTTGATCTCGTTGTCGCGATTGAGCTGCAGGCCGACGTTGCCGAGCACGCTGGTGGCGCCGCTCACAGTGCCGATGTTGGTGACGTTCGACTCGATGCTGGTGAGCGCGCCGTCGTCGAGGCGGAGCGTGTCGAGCGTGATGCGCTGGTGACGCTCCTTGCGGGAGATCTGCGCGCCGAAGAGGTAGCCGAGGCGCGCTTCCTTTCCGAGGCGGTGCGTGTTGCCGATGGTCGCGCCGAAGCTGCCGGAAGGAAGTCCCGCGACGGAGGCCGGAGTCCAACGCTGGGTGAACGACTCACCCGCGGCTTCCTGCTGCTCGGGCGTGACGCCGGGAGATCCGAGACGCGCGGGCACCACGGGCACGTCGCGCGGAATCGCCGCGGGGAGTTGGCGTGAGGGATCGATTCCGACGCCGAGATTCTCGAGGAAGCTGGTGGGCTCGCTGGGGCGCTGCTGGCCGGTGGTGAGCGTGTCGCCCGCGAGCTGCATGCGGAGCTTCACCTCGAGCTGCGTGGGGAAGGTGTTGGTGTCGATGGTGAGAGACCCGCCGCCGAACGTTGCGGGGAGGTCGGAGCTGTACGTCTTCAAGACGTTCAGGTTCGAGAGCAACGCGACGGGGAAGAGATCGAGCGGCACGCTCGGTTCATCAGGCTCGGGGCTGGGCATCAGGGTGCCGTTGAGCAGCGTCTGCGCGTAGCGACCGCCGAGTCCGCGAAGGAAGACGTACTTCCCATCGACGACCGTCGCGCTCACCACGCGCTTCACCGCATCGCCGGCGTTCGCGTCGGGAGTGCGCGCCATTTCCTGCGCGCCAACGGAGTCTTGAGCGACGGTCGCTTTCTTCCTTTCCTGCAGGAGAGCGGACTCGTTGCGCTTGTCGACCTTCGCCTCGACGACGACTTCCTGGATCGCGCGCGAGTCACGCTCGAGCGCGACGTCGAGGGTGATCCACTGCCCGGCCTTCACCTCGACGTTGCCGATGCGACGGCCTTCGTAGAGCTCGTAGAAGACGCGCAGGTCGTAGATGCCGGGCTTGAGCTTGAGCTTGAAGTTGCCGTCGAGATCGGTGAGCGCGCTCTTCTTCCCGCCGGCAACGACCTTGATGGTGGCTTCGATCAGCCCTTCACCGGTCCGCCCATCCGTCACGCGCCCCCTCATTCCCTCTCCCTTTGGGAGAGGGTCAGGGTGAGGGGGAGTCACCGCCAGCTGAGGACCCGCATCAACGTCGACCAGCCCAGCATCAACAGGATCAGAAATTCCCGCATCCGCGAGCTCGACACCCGCATCCACGACCTCAACGCCGGCATCAACGAGCTCGCCAGCATCCAGCTCCTGCGCGAACGCGCCGAGCGGAAGGAGAACCGCGAGTAGGAAGGTCGTCTTCACGCGGCGCCTTCTGCGCCCCGCTCATGTCGTCATTCCGACGCCCACGTCACTTGTGGAACACGGGCAAGTCACGATCGTGAAACGGTTCACGGAAGCACGCAGGAATGTGAGACTCGCCTCGATGCCCCGTCTCAGCCTCATCGTCCTGAGCCTCTGCTTCTCCTGCGGCCGAATCACGCCCGGGGCGGTCTTCCGGCCCGCGAAGACGGTCTCCTATTCCGGAGGAACGAAGTCCTCCCCAGGGAGCAGCGAAAAATCGAAGCCGGTCTTCGACGACAAGGGCTGCTCGAACGCGACGGGGGAATCCGGATCGAAGATGCAGGCTGCCTGCCGGAGCGGGAAGTGACCCGAGTCGCACTCGCGCTCCTGCTCTTCACCGCGCAGTCGGCCCTGGCCGATGACGACGACGAAGACCGCGGTGGAGTGAGCTTCGGACTCACGCCCTGGCTTCACATGGGCCCCTCGTGGGTGACGAGCGGGCAAGACACGACGCCCGATACGGTACGCCACGGCCTCACCGTGGAGTTCACCGGACAAGCGCTGCTGGTGTTGCCAGGCGACGCGTTCGGCCTGGGAGTGGCGGCTGGCTATTTCGGCACGGGAGGCCGGTTGGGTGAGAGCGACGATCGCGTCAATTTCACGGGGTTCCAGGTGCTGGGGTTGTTCATGATCGGTGTGCTCGACCGGCTCTCGATTCACCTCAAGGGTGGCTACCTCGCCGGAGCCATGAACGACACGGAGGTCCCGGCCGGTGCAGTGCGCTTCGGTGGAGGGCTGACCGTGGTCTTCCTCCGCTTCGCCGCGGGAGATTTCGCGGCGAGCCTGGACGTGACGCACACGCGAGTGATGGCGGTGGACGGAGCGGCGCCCACGGTCGCGTTCGGAGCGACGAGCGCGCAACTGGGGTTCTCCTTCGCGTTCGATGGTGACGCGTTCTTCTGAACCACACCCTACTTCTTCGGCTTCTTCGTCTTCGGCTTCGCCGGTTTTGTCTCAGCGGCGGCCTTCTTCGCCTTGCCGCTGATCAGCGTGCCCTTCACGTAGATCTTGGTGTTCGCGAGCGCCGTCGATCCCGCGAGGTACTCGAGGTTCGCCTTCTTCCAGAGCCACGCGTCACTGAGCAGCAGCCGCTCGAGCCCACCGAGCTGAGCGGAGTCAGCGATCGCCTTCGATCCCTCTTCGGTGATCTTGTTGTCCTGCAACTCGAGTGACTTCAACTGAGCGGCATTCCTGGAAGTGGCGATGGTCTTCGCACCCTCGTCACCGAGGCCAGTCGCCGAGAGACCGAGCGAAGTGAGCTTCGGTAACTTCAGCGCGTTCATGAACGCGGCGATGCCCTTCGGTCCGAGCTGCGAGCCATCGAAGTTGAGCGTCTCCAGCGAAGTGAGCGTCTTCGACTTCGCGATCGCCTCGAGTCCCTTCGGAGTGAAGTCGCCGCTCCCGAGGATCAGCGTCTTCAGCGAGCGGACGCGGTGGAGAGCACGTTGACATGAAATGGTGCCAGCGCCACC
>CBIHPJ010000425.1:0-7845 GCA_966211295.1 uncultured Myxococcales bacterium
GGCGATGCGCGAGGTACTTGCCCAGCGCCTCGGTCGGGTAGAAGCGCGCCGCTTCCGGGTACACGTAGAAGGCTTCGGGCGGAATCTGCACGTGCAGGTACTCGCCGTTGGACCAGGTGCCATCTGCGCGCTGCGAATCGAGCAGCAGCTGCACTGCCTTCTTCACCGCGTCTGAGTCGCCTTCCCCCGCATCGATCAACGCCTGCACCACGAGCCCGGTCAGCGGCAGCATCGTGGGCCCGATTCCGGCGGCAGTGTCCGTGCGGTACGACTCGGGACCCTCGCCCCAGCCGCCATCGGCGTTCTGGCGCGAGATGATCCACTTCACTGCGCGCTGCACCCACGCCTGCTTCAGGTCGACGCCGACCGCCTTCAACCCGAGCAACACGAACGCGCTTCCCGCGACGTAGTTGGTCACCCAACGGCCCCACCACGCGCCGTTCACCCACTGCTGCTTCTTGAGGAAGTCCACCGCGCGCGCGACGGCGGGCGACGAATCGACCTGCTCACCGAGGTGACCCAGGGCGTGGAGCACGCGCCCGGTCACGTCTTCGGTCGAGGGGTCCTGCGTCACGGGAGGCGGCCACAGGAACGCGCCGCCCATCGACCGGAGGCTCGAGAGATCGATGTGAGGCGCCTTCGACATGATGGGGCCCGCGGGCTTCGTGCCCAGGTTCCAGACGTAGGCCGACCAGCCTCCGTCGGGGTTCTGCATGTCGAAGATCCACCGCTTGCCCCGCTCGGCAACGCTCGCGAGCGGAGGGCGCAGGGCCCCCGGGAGCCGCGGGTCTTTGAGCGCGATCCCGATGGGCGAGAGCGTCACCGCCGCGTCGTCATTGTCCGGCATCGTGACGTTGCTCTTCTGGAAACCCCAACCACCGGTGCGCAGCGCGTTGGGCTTGCGGTTGTCCATCTGCGGCTGCGGCGTGGCGGTGAGCTGGGCGTCCGCCATCCACATCAGCGCGCGCACCACGTCGGGGTCGGCGGGCGAGATGCCTCCGGCGAGCAGCGCGCGCACGTCGAATGCGGTCGACCACACGTTGGTGCCGTAGCCCGTGAAGTACATTCCGTTCGAGTCGCGCAGCTGCTGGCTCTGGAGCCACCCCAGGGCGCGCGCCAACATCGCGCGGCTCTCGCTCGAGTCGATGCTGGTGAGCAGGGGCAACGCCAGCGCAGTGGTCGCGGTGCCGCCGTTGATGCTCCCCTCCGGGTTCTGGAACTGGCGGAAGAGCGCGACCGCGGTGCGAGCCTTCAGCCTCCCGATGAGGCCAATGCTCTTCCCGTTCTTGCCGAAGTCACCGCGCAGGCGGCGAACGAGGAACTCGGTCTGGAAGGCGCCCATGAGCACGCCCGCGTGAAAGCGCCTCTCCATCAGCGTCATCACCGGCCGCGGGGTCATCAACGTCGTGTTCGGGCAGGGGAGCAGGTTCGGGTCGACGAGCTTCGCCATGCCGAGGAAGAGGGCCGCGAAGTCCTGCTCTGCCATGCGCGCGACCACCGCGGTCGCGCCACCGTGCGCGTCGACCCACTGCTTCGCTCGAGCGGCCGCGGCCGTCGCACCGCACAGGTGCAGGGCTGCCCAGCCACACGCGGTGGAACCGAGGTCACCTTCCTTCGCGTATTTGTTGATGGTGAACGAGCCATCGGTCTGCTGCTGGCTCGTCAGCCACTTCCCCGCGTCGGCTGCATCAGCAGCGCTGAGCTGCCCCAGGTATTGGAGCACCACGACGACCTGCGCGCTCACCCACGCGCCGAGGTCCGCGGCGACGTCCCACGAGCCATCGGCCCGCTGCGTCTTCCACAGCACTCGCTGGGCACGGTCCACCGCCAGTTGCACGTCTGCGATCTTCGGTTCCACGATCCCCCCCAGGAGTCGGTTCAGCGGGTGTTCTTGAGCTCCAGCACGCATGACTCGCCGTCGACGCTCTTCACGGTGATGCGATCAGGCCAGCCCGGAATCACCGGGTCGCCGGCGCTGAGCAGGCCCGCATAGAAGTGGGGAACGCCGCTCGCGTCGTTGATCCAGAGTTCCCGGGTGCGCTCGTCGATCACCGTCAAGCGCGTCTCGAGAAAGTTCGCGCCGCTGCGCAGGCTCTTCGACATGCGCTCGAGCGTGCGTCGCGCGCCGAAGAGCTTGACCGCGGACAGCATCGCCTGGCCCACGAAACCCTCGGTGAACTCCATCACCGTCGCGCGCCCCACCTCGAAGTCCTGCTTAGGCTGCTCTTTCCCGGGGAAGAGATCGGCGCCGATCAACCGCACGGCCTTCGCCCAGTCTGTCGCCGGGTACGCCGGCTCGACCTTGTGCGGGGGACCGATGCGCAGGAGCGCGAGCTCTCGCTCGGTCCCTGGCTTGACCCGGCCGACTGCGACCTTGAGGAGCGGCTCGATCACGCTGCTGAAGACCAACTTCGAACCGGCGACGCCCATGATCGGCGCAATCTACCCAAAGTCAGTGAGGCGGCAATCGCTCGATGATCAGGGTCTGAAGCGTCGACGACCTCAGACTCAGTGCGCGCGCGCGAGGCCTCGATGACCCTCTGCGGTGGTGATGCGCGTGATCGACGCTCACCTGTTCTGACCTGTGCTCCTCTCCCTGCGGAGCGGGGAGAGGGTCGGGGTGAGGGGCGAGCCATTCACCTGAAGGCTGGCGTTCGGGTGTGCTGAGCGAATTTGCGCCGAGTTGCTGCTCCGCCTGCTTGTTGAGCGGAGTCGCTTCGGCAGAGCGCGGCGGCACGGACAAGGCAGCTACCAGGAGCGCGAAACCGGTAATCGCATAGGTCCCTGCAAAGAATCGGTCGGAGCGATCGGGGAACAACAGGAAGCGCAGCGGGATGGCCACCCATGCTGCCACCAACACGACTCGCGTCCGCTGGTGCGGCGCTCCGCGGAGTCCGGTCAGCGCCACCAGGCCAAGCACCGCCCACAAGCCGATCACGCTCGGGTGGTAGAGAATCGAGCCGCGCAGCCCGACGACCAGCGCGTTCACATACGACGACAGGCCTGACTGGTCCGTCGCACCCGCATAGACGCCCGCGGTGAAGTACTTCCCGACGACGGCGGCGACCTCGGCCGGGCCGCTGGCGAGGGCCGCGCCGCCAGCGAGCAACCCGACGGCCCCGATCCCCAGGGCGGCCCGGCGCCGCTCGGTGCGATCTGAGAGCGCGAGGGCGGCCAGCACCACCACCGTGTGCAACGCGGCGTCGGGCCGGGCGAGGCCGCACAGGCACAGCGCGATCAGCCCCAGGCCGCTCCAGCGGCGGTCGTTCGCGGAGAGCGCGGCCGCTCCCAGTGCCATCAACGACACCACCAGCATGTCGGGTGTGGACAGCCGGGCGAGCTCAGCCAGCGGAGGTGCGGTCACCAGCAGCGCCGCCAGGAGAAGCACCCTGGGCGAGGCCTTCTGTTTCCAAAGCCATCCGAGCAACGCGAGCGCGAGGACCGCGTACGCCGCCGTGGAGATCACGTGCGTGGCCGTGGCGGGGTTGGCGCCGAGGCTCGCCATGACCTTCACCAGCGCCACGTAGCCCCACTTGAAGCGGTAGACCGGCAGCAGCGCAGCGAACGCGTCTGCGTCGGCCGCCAGGTGACGCCGGTACGCAGACAATGCGGCGATGGCCTGGGCCTGGGCTGCGGGCGCCGCCGAGGCGATGGCCTGGTACGCCTGCTGTTGCACCTCGAGAGGCGAGCCGTTCAGAGACGCGCCGACGTACCCCACGGCGTCGAAGTTCCACTCGGGCTCGCTGAGGGCGGTCGTGATCAACGACCCGGTCGCGAGTGCGTAAACGACGAGCGCGAGTGCGCGAGCGGCGGGCACCTGGACCTTCAACCCGAGTGGGGCGCCACGGGCAAGGCGCTTCTGCTCCCGCGATCCGCTCGCCCGGAGCGTGTGCCCGATTGACGCGTAGTCACGGCGGGACGCCGCGCAGTGATCAGCGGCGTGACGCGCAGTCAGGCTGGGACGACGCGCAGTCCGTCGGGAATGACGCGCACCCTGTCCGTGACGACGCGCAGTCTGTCGGGGATGACGCGCACGCTGTCCGTGACCACGCGCAGTCACATGGGCATCACGCGCAATCGCGCCGGCACGACGCGCAGCAGCTCTGCCGTGATGCGCAGTGTCTCCGTGAGAGGCGGAAGAGACCCTTTCACGTGGGGATGGGCGCCGTCCTGCGCGGTTGCTGTACCGACAGCGGGGCGCGAGAGTGCGTCACATGAAGCTCCAACTGGTGGTCGTGGCGATGGGCGCGGTCCTCTCGGCGTGTGGTGGCGGTGGCGGCAGCGGGACCGGCGGAGGCAATGGCGCGACCGGCGGAGGTGCCGGAGGCGGCAGCGGCGGCGGTGGTGGCGGAGGGAACTCCTTCCCGAGGACCGTGAAGTTGCAAGGCACCATCGAGCTCACGAAGCGCACGTACGATCACCCGGGAGGCACCGTGGTGCTCTCCCGCACGTCGAAGGGATCGTTCAGCGGCACCTCGACGACTTCGGACCTTGGCGCCGTGCTGCACTACACCTTCGATCAGCCGTTCACGGTTTCGGGCACGCAGACCCTCAACGACGTCACGCTGACGCCCCGCGAGTGCACGAAGACGATCTCTGCATCGATGGGCTCGAGCCTCGAGCTCTACGTCGGGTCTCCGACCACGGGCGGCTACGTCGCGCAGCTCTCGGGCGACATTCGCACCACCGAGGACGGCACCTGCGCGA
Source organism: uncultured Myxococcales bacterium (assembly GCA_966211295.1). Lineage (GTDB taxonomy): Bacteria > Myxococcota > Myxococcia > Myxococcales > Myxococcaceae > Archangium_A. Next base: position 4,708 of record CBIHPJ010000425.1, read on the forward strand.
ACGGCGGCAATGCGCCGACGGGGTTCTCCCTCAAGCTCCCGAACACGGATTGCCCAGACCCCGCCATCAGGGTGATTTCGAACGGGAGCTGGCTCGTCGCCAGCGGCGACCCGCATACGGGCTTCAACTTCGCGCAAGACTTCACGTGCGACAGCACGATCGTGAAGATCACCGCCTCTGTCGAAGCGCTCTGACCCGGAAGACTGAGCGACGGATCAGAAATCGACGCCGCTGCCGGGCGCGGGAATCACCAGCGACAGACGCTTCTGCTCACCGCCGTACAGCTGCCGGTAGATGAACAGATCGCTGGTGACCTGCTTCACGTACCCGCGCGTCTCCTTGAAGGGGATCTCTTCCACCCACTCATCGAGCGGAACCTGCGCGCGCTCCTTCGCCCACTTCGCCACCGACGACGGACCACCGTTGTACGCCGCCGCCACGAGGGTGGGGTGCTGCAGCCGATTCGAGAGCGCCTTCAGGTACCAGGTGCCCAATCGAATGTTCCACTCGGGCGAGTAGAGCTCCGCGGCATCCGCAGGAGGCAACTTGAGCTCCTGCGCGATCGAGTTCGCCGTGGGCGGGATGATCTGCATCAGCCCGCGCGCATCGGCCGCGCTCGTCACCTCGGGAGCAAACGCGCTCTCTCGCCGCATGATCGCCCACGCGAGCGACGGCTCGATCTCGTGCTTCGTCGCCCACTGCTCCACGCTCGAGCGGAATGCGCGCGGATACATCAGTGACAACGCCTCGGGAGCGCGCTGCGTGTACACCGCTCCCCACAGGTGCCGCGCCGCGAGCGAGTGCGCCGCGCCGAAGTCACCGAGCGCCTGCAGCGCGTGACCCCACTTCAGCGCATCAGCCGCGGGCATGGTCGACAACGCGCGAGTCACTTCCTGGGCGGCGTCGCGGAACAAGCCCGTGCGCGCGAGCAAGGCCGCCAGCTCGAGCCCAGGAGGCCGCTTCACCGGCAACACCTTCGGCTCGACGGAGAAGGGCAGGGGCGCCTCCGTCGCGAGATCCTGCAGACGCTCGGACGCGAGCAGCCCGTAGAACGTCCCCGGGAAACCGTTCACCACCGCGCGGTACTCAGCGATCACGTCGACCGCAGCCACTCCTGCGTCGGGCTTCGCGACAGGTGCAGCCGTGTCCAGTTGCCCCGCGCGCGCCGCCCAGTAGAGCGCCTGCGGAGCGAGCTGCGAGTTCTTGAAGTCCGCGCTCAGCGACAACAACACCGGCCGCGCATCCATGAACTTCTTCGCGCGTATCAGCGAGAAGCCCCTGAACCAGCGCGCTTCATCACGCTTCCGCGAGTCAGGGTGCCGCGCCTCGAACGCCGTGAAGTCAGCCACCGCGGTGTCGAAGTCGCCCGAGTTCATCGCGAGCCACGCCGCGAGGTAGCCCGCTTCATCCGCGTTCGGATCCGCGGGGTACGAATCGTCGAGCTTCTTGAACGCCGCCCGCGCGGCCGCGTTGTCCTGCAGCCGCATCAGCCGCTTCGCCGAAGTCATCAGCGCTTGCGCCGCGACCGTCGGAGGTCCTCCTGCTGCGATCGCGAGCTGCGCCTGCGCTTCCTGATCCTTCTCCTTGCCGCGCGTGAGCAGCGCCTGGCCACGCAGCAGCGCGATCTTCGCGTCGTCTCCCTGCATCCCTTCGAGCGCCTGCAGACACTTCTTCGAGTCGCCCGCGTTCAACATCGCCTGCGCACGAGAGAGCGCTTCATCGAACGAGAGCGCCCACACCCCGTCGCGCTCGAGCTGCGCTTGCGCGGCCACTCCGTGAGGATGCAGCGGGAACTTGAGGGCGAGCGCCTTCCAATCAGCCTGCGCGAGCGCCGTCAGCTTCGAGCTCTGCCGCGCCAACGCCCGCGTGTAGAGCAGCTCAGGAAGCTTCGAGACGTCGGGATCCGCGTCGAGGATCGTGCGCGCCTTCGCTGCATCGCCCGCGTCCAGATAGAGCTCGGCGAGCCGGCGATCGATGCGGGTGGCGAGCCACGTGGGCGCGCCCTTCTTCGCCTTCAGCAAGGTCTTGAGCGCTCCCGGACGGTTGCCCGACCACGACTGCGCCTCGGCCAGGTACCACCCGTGAATCGACTCGAGACCCTTCGGCGCCTTCACCTTGCCCAGCCGATCCGCGGCCGACGTGGCGTTGCCCTCGGAGAGCTCGAGGAAGCCCGTCAGCAGCGCCAGGCGCTCACGATCGGCACACTTTGCGGCGACACACGCTTCGAACTCGTGAAGCGCATCCGCAGCGGCTCCCGCGCGATGAACGCGAACGGCTTCCAGAAGCACATCTGATTGCGCGAGCGCCAGCTGGCTTGCGAGGGCCAGCGGCGCAACAAAACGCAACATCCATGGCTCAAACATGGGGACCCCGGTTTGACATTGGTTCTGCGAGTGCCGTACATCGGCCCTCGCTCGCTGTCCCCAGCAGGATAGCGATGTAGGTCAGGAAGCAGTTCAAACTGAAGTTCTCAACTGAGTGATTCCCACAAGGATTCCGGGACCAGTCGGCGACACCCCCTCCAAAAAAGAAGATCAGCGCCGACAGCAGTACTGGTGGTCCCGCGTCGTTTCCATAGCCGTAAGTCTTCGCAGCGCGCATTGCAGTGCCGTCTGGGGGGATCTCGTAGCCGGGAGGCCGAACCGCACATGAAGCCGTGTCCCACCGAACTTCCGCAGAGCATCAATCCGGAAGCTGGCCCCAAGCGTCTTGGGGTTGAGCACCACCGGAATCTCGATTGCGCCCACTACGACAACTGCCTCGATGAGGCGGTCCGTCGCGGGTGGCAGTCCTTCACCTGCATCAAGTGCCCGCTCTATGCGCTGCCGTCGGCGCAGCAGGCTGGCATCGAGTCCTTCGCGACGCAGCGTCGCGTGGTTTGATCGCAGCCACACATCTGAAAAATCTGAAAGTTGGAGAACGCCTCTCGGGTCACACCGAGGGGCGTTTGTTTTTCAGGCGCTCTTCAGCGTCACCACACCGCGACGGATCAGGTCCTTCATGCACTCCTCGATCTCCAGCGGCGAGATGTCGAGGCGCGCGATGACGTCACGCGGAGGCGCCTTCTCTTCGCAGATCAACCGAGCCGCCTCGAGCCACTGCTTGGGTCCGACCTGGCTGTAGACGGCGTAGAGCGAC
>CBIHPJ010000426.1:0-7841 GCA_966211295.1 uncultured Myxococcales bacterium
CGCGAGGAAGCCCGACTCCTTGCCCTCTTCAGCGGACGTCGCGACCTTCGCGAGACCGATGGTGAGGAACGCCTTCTTCACGAAGTTGAAGCCGTCGATGTCCTTGGTGCCGGCGTAGATGCCCGAGAGGTTGCGCAGCAGCTGCATGTTGCCGCCACCGCCGGGGATGAGGCCGACGCCGAACTCCACGAGGCCGATGTACGTCTCGGCCGCGGCGACCTGCACGTTGCCGCCCATGGTGACTTCGCAGCCGCCGCCGAAGGTGTAGCCGAACGGCGCGGTGACCACCGGGATGGTCGAGTAGCGCATGCGCTGATTGGCCTGCTGGAAGCCGCCGACCAGCTTCTTGATGTCGGCCCACTGGTTGTCCTTCGCGGCCCAGAGCAGCGCGGCGATGTTGGCGCCGGCGGAGAAGTGCTCTCCGTCGTTGCCGATCACCAGGCCGCGCGCGTTGCGCTCAGCCCACTCGACCGACTCGTGCATCAGCTGCGTGATGCCGTCGTCGATGCTGTTCATCTTGGTGTGGAACGAGAGCAGCGCGATGCCGTCGCCCAGGTCGAACAGCGACGCCGAGTCGTTGCCCTTGATCAGCTTTCCCGCGCGGCGCAGGCCGTCGACGGTGATCTGCCGCTCGACCTCGGGGACATAGCGAGCCGACTTGCTGCTGATGTTCCAGAAGGTGTCGAACTGCTTTTCCTGTCCGTAGAAGCTGGTGCGGCCCGAGGCGACCATCGCCTCCACCCACGGCGCGACGGGGATGTTGAGCTCCTTCATCCGCTTGATGCCCTTCTCCACGCCGTAGGCATCCCACGTCTGGAACGGGCCCATCTCCCACGCGAAGCCCCAGCGCATCGCGCGATCCATGTTCACCACGTCGTCGGCGATCTCGCCCATCAGGCGCGCGGCGTAGGCGAGGGTGTCGAGGGTCACCTGCTCGGCGAACTTGGCGGCCTTGTCGCTGCCGCTCATGATCACGCGGATCTTCTCGCTGAGCTCTTCCACGTCACGCGCGGCGCCGAGCGACTCGAAGCGCACCTTGTTCTGCGCGCGGTACTCGAAGGTCTTCAGGTCGAGGACGAGGATCTCCTTGCCGCCGTCGCCCTTCAGCTTCTTGTAGAAGCCGCTGCCCGTCTTGTCGCCGAGCATCTTCTTGTCGACCATGTCCTCGAGCCACTTCGGTGCCTTGAAGGTCTCGCGCGACGGATCGTTCGGGAGAGAGTCGTAGCAGTTCTTGGTCACGTGCAAGAACGTGTCGAGACCGACGATGTCCGCGGTGCGGAACACGGCCGAGCTCGGGCGGCCCATCGCGGGGCCGAAGATCTTGTCGACCTCCTCGATGGTGACGCCGTGCGTCTCCATCAGCTGGATGGTGCGCATCATTCCGTAGGTGCCGATGCGGTTCGCGATGAAGTTGGTGGTGTCCTTGCCGTAGACGATGCCCTTGCCGAGCGTGCGCTCGCCGAACTCAGCCAGCGACTGCATCACGGCGGGGTTGGTGTGCTCGCCGGGCACGAGCTCGAGGAGCTTCATGTAGCGAACGGGGTTGAAGAAGTGCGTCACCAGGAAGCGGCTCTTGAAGTCGTCAGAGCGGCCGTCGAGCATTCCCTTGATGCTCATGCCGGACGTGTTCGAGGTGACGATGCACGTCTTGCTCACCAGCGGCTCGAGCTTCGCGAAGAGACCGTTCTTGAGCTTGAGGTCCTCCTTGATCACCTCGACGACCCAGTCGCACTCGCCGACGCGCTTCAGGTCGTCGTCGAAGTTGCCGATCTCGATCAGCGAGAGCGCCTTCTCCGTCATCAGCGGAGCGGGCTTCTGCTTACGCAGGTTCTGCAAGGCGCTGATCGCGAACTTGTTCCGGAAGGCCGCTGAGTCGGTCTTCTCGCCCGGCGCCGGGTTGGGCGGCACGATGTCGAGGAGCAGGACGGGAATGCCTGCGTTCGCGAGGTGAGCAGCGATACCGCTGCCCATCACTCCGGCGCCGAGGACGGCGGCCTTGCGGATGCGGAAGCTCATGGGGACTCCAGAATGTTTGTGAGGGTGGGAAGACTGCAGTGACGGCGCGGATCCATAGCGCAGGCCCGGAAGAATGGCCGTCAAATCGGCAAGAGTCTCCACTGGAGACATAGGGTGGTCGACATCACGAACGACGCGACCACCCAGGAGCCGGGTTGATAGGGTCGACGCCCGTGAGCAAGACGTATCCGTTCCGATTCTATGGGCTTGCCCCCGGTGACTGGTTCGAGGGCGCAAACCTCGGCCACGCCTATGAAGTTCACTTCGCGAGCTCACCAAAAGCAGCGACCAGGAAGCAGATCGCGACCGCCTTCGAGACCGCGATCGCGAGCCTGCCGGTGGAAGCCGACGACAGTCGCGCGCGTTGGCTGTGGTCGGGAGAGTGGGCGACCTTCCTCATCGGTGAACGCGGCGCCAAGGCGAAAGAGACGTTCGCGGCGATGGGCGAGGTCTGCAAAGCCATCCACGCGATCACGCCGCTGATCGAGGTCGTCTACCACGGCGTGAGAGAGCGCGGTCGCGACCCCTGGGAGCAGTGGAGTGTCGCGCAGCAGCCAGTGCCCGGGCCCGCACCGGAGTGGCCTGGCCTCGATTTCACCCACGACGTGTTCGGCGCGCAGCAAGAGCGCGTGTCCGCCGTGGCGAAGCCAGATGCGACCTTCGAGAAGACCCGCGAGACGGTTCGCACCGGGCTGCGAAAGACAGAGACGAAGGCCGCCGCTGCGAAGGCGATCAAGAAGGGCAAGCCGGCGCTCGTCCCGGTGAAGGGGAACCCCGCGCTACCAGCGGTCCCGGGTGCAGAGCTCTTCTCGAGCGACGCGCGCCTCGAGCTCGCCGGCGGTCGAACGTTTGCGCTCGACGATTACAACGCAGACGCGGTGATCGGCTGGGTCGAAGGCGAGAAGGCGACGAAGGTGAGGGTGCCGTGGCTCGTGTGCACCGCATTCCACCCCGACGGCTCGCGTGTCGTTTACAGCGCGAACAAGATCATTCGCGAAATGTCGGTTCCGAGCGGGAAGGTGACTGAGCTCCTCGACTGCTCGAGGGGCCAGGCGCCCGTGGGCATCGCTTACGGCCCTGACGACACCATCCTCGTCGCGACGAACTCCACGCTGTCGCTGTGCCGTCGTGAGGGAAAGACGCTCGAGACCGTGACGTGGCTCGAGGTGCCAGCCTCCGGCGTCGCGACGTATCGCGGCGGCACCGTCGCCGTGGTGCGCACGTTCAAGAAGCGCGCGCTCGTCTTTGCCGTCACCGCGACGTCGCTCGAGGAGATCGCGTCGTTCAAGTCCGAGGCGTACACCTCGTTCGAGATCGACGGGCGAATCTTCCTCGCAGACTCGAAGCTCACGACCGAGCTCCTCAACGTCTGAACCCCCGCGCTGAATGGCGCTTCATGGTGAGGATGCGGGCCTGACTCGTTGCCACCGCCACACCAGGTACGGCACCCCGAAGAGCCACGCGATCGCGAGGATCCAGTCGAGCGCAGGAGGGTTCTCGAGGGTGGCCACCACGGGTCTCGCGAAGGACCAGTACCCGATGATCGCGCTCGACACGCCGACGCCGATCACGATCACGCCTCCGGCCTCGCCATCGATCTGACCCGGTCCTTCGAGAAATCTGATCAGGCCGATCAGCAGGAAGATCCAGAGCGCCAACGCGAGCAGCGCCTTGTCGAGGTGCATCAGCCGCGGCACCAGCGTGGAACCACGCTCGCGCGGAATCACCTCGAGCCCGATGTTCTCGTGGAACGTCTCGTTGTCGAAGCTCCCCGCCCCTGAGCCCATCGCGCAGACGTAGAAGACCTCCAGCTCCAGCGGGAGCGCCGTGCCCACCATCGCGCTCTGGGGAATGGGCACCGAGACCTCGACCGTCTCGGCGCCACGGCTCTTCGAGCCGCTGATCGTGCTGCCCCAGTGCACGCCCTGCCCCTCTTTCCTCGCCAGCTCTTCGCCGTTGAGGAGCACCCGCACCATTCCCACGCCCGCGCGGCTGCCTCCGTGCGCTTCGACTTCCATGCGCATCGCGCTGCCGGGGCTCGGCCAGCGATCGAGCACCCAGACGCTCACGCCGGGACCCGAGAGCTTCTCGGAACGCGCGTCGGCGAACATGCTCGGGCCGAGGGCGAGCACGATGAGCCCTCCAAAACAGAGCGCCACACCCGCGAGACTGATCAGCACCTTCATGAGGGCCCCGACTCTAAAGCCGCGAAATTGAAGCCTGTCGTTGGTCGTCAACTGAGGCGCTTCGCCCCATCAAAACAAACTGAATCCTGAGGTTTGACGGGGGGATACGAGATCAATCAGAGTTTCTTCCACTGCCACGCAACCGCGTAGGCCGATGTACGACAATTCGGCACTTCCTCTCACTGCCCCTTCCCCAACCAGGACCGACACCATGCCCTCGATTTCCGACCGCAAGCTGGCCTCCCTCTACGCGACGTTCGAAGCGCAGAAGCGCACGAACCCCAACCTGAAGCTGGGCACCGATCAGGCGCTCCAGATTCTCGCGGAGGTCGGTGACCGCAGCGGCTGGTCGTCGTCGAAGGCGCTCACCGAGCTGAAGAAGCCGGGCATGTCGCGCGATCAGCAGATCGAGTTCGCGAAGAAGGGCCTGTCGACCAGCGAGAAGAAGGACCTCGAGAGCATCGTCGACTCCGGCTCCGTGCCGCTCGAGCAGTCCGCGAAGGACTTCTTGAACGCGGTGCTCGGCCGCACCTCGCCGGGCCCCGGCCCGAACCCGGGCGGACTCGTGGGCGTCGATGGCCTCAAGGTCACCGCTGATCAGGCCAATGGCATCTCGGGCATCACCAAGGCCGGCGCCACCATCGAGGCGATCAACCTCTCGGCCGCGCCCACGGGCCGGTACCACACCGACGACACCTTCGTGATCGGCAAGGCCGGCGCTGACGGCAAGTTCGACGCGGCGAAGCTCAGCGGCGACATGACGATGAAGGAAGGCGACGTCATCCGCATGCGCGCTCGCTACGCCGATGGCACCACCTCTGACTGGGTGAACATCAAGGCGAACACCGCCGAGACGAAGGACACCCGCAACGCCGAGGTCGCCGTGTTCCGCGTCGGTCTCACCGCGGGCGCCGCCGGCACCATCAACGTCGCGAACATCAACGAGGGCCGCCAGATCTCCGAGCCCGGCGCGAAGCTGCAGTTCACCAACGTGCGCACTGGCGAGAAGCAGGTCGTCACCCTCGACGCCGAAGGCACCTTCCCCAAGAACACCACCCTCAAGGGCAACGCGGGCGACGCCTTCGCGATCGCGGCGAGCGACGGCGTGAACAACACGGCGTTCACCACCACGGTGGGCAACGTCACCGTCCCTGGCGGCACGGGGGGCGGCGACCTCATCCCCGATCCCTCGCTCCACAAGGACGAGATGAACGCGGACGGCACCCCGAAGTTCGGCAAGAAGAACTTCAACGGCCCGCTCTTCATCGACGGCGCCAAGCCGGAAGACGTGCAGCAGGGTCAGCTCGGTGACTGCTACTTCCCCTCGGCCATCGCGGCGATGGCGAAGGCGAACCCCGACATCCTCCAGAAGGCCATCAAGGCGAACGGCGACGGCACGTACACCGTCACCTTCAAGGAGCGCGACTGGGCGACCGGCCGCACCAAGGACGTCCCCGTGAAGGTCGACGGCGATCTCTACGCGCGCTCGTACGGCGGCCCGCTCTACGGCCACGCCTCGAACAGCTCCGATCCCAAGCAGATGGAGATGTGGTTCCCGCTGCTGGAGAAGGCCTACGCCGCGTACAAGGGCGGCACCGGCAAGGGTGGCGGCTACAACGTGATCGGCAACGGCGGCTCGTCGGCTGACGTGTTCGAAGACTTCACCGGCGCGCAGGGCCGCTCGATGAACGCGGCCGGCAGCCCCGACGCGGTGTGGAAGGTGATCACCGAGTCGATCGACGCGCACCGCCCGGTCTCGGCGGGTACGCACGATGACGGCGGCCCGGTGAACTACGCGAACACCGGCGTGTACGGCGATCACTCGTACTCGGTGCTCGGTTACGAGAAGTCGGGCACGGAGCGGTACGTGGTGCTCCGCAACCCGTGGGGCGAGTCGGAGCCCGCGGGCAACGGCGCGAACGACGGCATCTTCAAGCTGAAGCTCGAGGAGTTCCAGAAGCTCTACGACAACGTGATGACCACGTACTGAGTCGGTCGCAGCTTCGAAGTACCGAAACCCGTCACGAGCAATCGTGGCGGGTTTTCTGTTTCAGACTGTTCGGCGGATTGGAGTCGCGATTGCACCATTGAGGGGCATGCGAAAAACACCCGCCCTTCCGACCGAGATGAACGCCGCGGCGATCGATCAATTCGGCCCACCCGAGGTGATCCACACCGAACGAGTTCCAGTTCCGAAACTCGGCAAGAAGGAGGTGCTGATCGAGGTCGCGACCGCTGGCGTCGGCGAGTGGGATCCCTCGCTCATCGATGGATCGTTCAAGGTCGGTCCTGATCAATTCCCGCGCGTGTTCGGCTCCGATGGTGCGGGAACGGTGGTCGCCATCGGCTCGAACGTCACGCGCGTCAAAGTGGGTGACCCGGTGTACGGCTGGGGCTTCGCGAACGGGAAAGGCGGCTTCTTCGCTGAGTACGTCGCGATCAACGAGAACGACGTCGCGAAAGTCCCGAAGACCATCGCGTTCGAGGAAGCCGGAGCGCTCGCCGTCTCCGGCATCACGGGACTGCAGGGACTCGAGCACCTGGACCTCGAAGAAGGGCAAAGCTTGCTGCTGATCGGAGCGAGCGGTGGCGTCGGCCACGTCGCGCTCCAACTGGCCAAACGCATGGGCCTGCGCGTGTTCGCCGTGGCGTCCAGGGACGATGGAGTCGAGCTGGTGAGGCGACTTGGCGCCGATGAGGTCGTGGACGGGCGAAAGCACTTCCTGCGGCAGGCGAAGGCGTTCGCACCCGACGGCTTCGACGGCGCGCTGGTGTTCGCGGGTGGCGGCGGATGGAAGGACGAGCTCCAGTTGGTCAGCCCGAAGGGCCGCATCGCCTGGCCCAACGGAGTCGAGCCCGCGCCCCAGGTTCCTGAAGGCGTCAAAGGCGAGTCGTACGACGGCGAAGATTCAGCGAAGGCGTTCGATCGACTCAACGCGCTCGTGTCGCGCGGGCCGTTCCACATCGAGCTCTCGAAGACCTACTCACTCGACGAGGCCGCGAAGGCGGTGAAGGACGTGGGACGCCACCACATCGGGAAGCTGGTGCTCAGGATCCACTGAGGTGGTGGCCGCGGTCGTCGCCGAGACTCATCTCGACCTGGCGGTGGCGTATCGCGAGATGGAGCTGTTCAACGATGCGGTCGGCGAGGCAGGCGAGGCGCTCCGGCTTGCGAAGCTGGCTCACGATAAGGCGTCGATCGCTGTCGCCATCTTGTTCGACGATCGAAGTCTTTGCGTGAGCGTCGCCGACGCGCTCTCGCTGATCCGCGAAGCACACTTCCAGAACTGACGTAGCCTGCGGTCATGCACAGCCTGCTCGCCGCCCTGGTCTTGAGCGCTGCACCCGCGGGGAAGCTCACCGTGCTTTGGCCCCGCATCATTCCGAGCGCCCAGGCCGAGGCAACGGCTCAGCTCGCGAAGGAGGTGCAGGTGCAGGTCGCACTCGCGGCGAAACGCGCGCTCCCCGACCGCGAGCACGAGTTCAAACCGAAGGGAGAGCGGAGCTGTCCTGAGCAGGGCTGTCCTGCGGGCAGCGTGGGAGTGCTGATCATTCGGGATGGTGAAGCGTGCGCCGCGGTGGCGCTGGTGGGCGTCGAGGGCCGTGGGCACGTTCGTCTTGCCGCGTGGGCCGGGACGA
>CBIHPJ010000427.1:0-7827 GCA_966211295.1 uncultured Myxococcales bacterium
CGTTTTTTGGTTTGTGTTTCCCGCCTCCGCCTCATCTTCTTGTACGTTTGTTGCGCCGGCGTGTGGGGGGGTGGGGGGGGGGGGCGGCCACGTCACTTCCGAATCAGACCGCCCAACTCTGCGCGGCAGCCGCAATGAGCGGCAAGTTCGCCTCGACGGAACTCGCCTCCCAGAACGCAGGCTTCAGCGCCGGCGAAAAACTCGTCGAGGCCACGTTGTCCTTCCGCACCGAGTACGAGACGGAAACCGGACGATGAAGCACGCGCTCGACCGCGATCTGAAGCGCCCAGATCGAGAGCGGCTTTCCGCTGACGAGATAGTGCAGCCCCGTAGGCTTCTCTTCGCGCGCGATGAAGGAGCCGACGTCATCCGCCGAAACGAAGTCGCGCAGCGTCGCCGCTTCCGCGGTGATCAGCGTGGGCTTTTGACGGAGCGCGTTCAGCACCATCGTGCTCACCAGCCCGAGTCGACGCTGCGGCGCCGGCGGTCCGTAGACGGTTGAGATTCGATACGTGAATCGCTCGGAGATCGATGCCGAGGCGAGGGTTTGTTCCTGCTTCAGCTTGAGCGCTGCATACGGTCGATCAGTCGTCACCTGATCAGCTGAGCTCACCAGCAGCATGCCTTCGTGGAGTCCACCGGCGGATGATGTGAGGTGGAATTCCGCAGGGATTCCGAGGCGCTCTGTCCAGGACAACAGCTTCTCGAAGGACTTCAGCTCGTCGTCACACTCGGCGACCTGCGAGCTGAATCCCGTTCGCCCCGCGCACCAGAAGACTCGCACTCGCTCGGCTCGCAGCGCGTTCTTCACTTCGTCGAGTGAGGAGCTGAGATCGTTCCAGTTCGTAGGGATCGACTGATCGATCTGAAGACCCGGCAGCTTCTTCGCCGCGTCTGCGACCCATGCGCCGACCAGCCCGACGCCGAAGATCAGATCAGTGCTCGTTCTGCGTTGGACGAGTTGCACCCCTCACCCCGACCCTCTCCCGGAGGGAGAGGGAGACATGGTCCAGAGTTGGTCGCGGCTTCGATCGACGATGAAGAATGCGGGGTGGCCTTGTGCCCTGGTCAACATCGTCGAGAGGCGCTCGAGGATGAGTCCCAGCAGGAAGAGAGTGAGTCCGCCGAAGAAGGCGGTCGTCACGAACATCGACGTCCAGCCCTGCACCGGCACCGTGTCCGGGTACACGACCTTCGCCACGATCATCGAGACGCCGAGCACTCCGAAGCCCGCCGAGAGCGTGAAGCCCGCCAGCATCACGTACCGAAGCACCGTGAGGTGGTAGCTCATCAACAACCGCCGCAGATGGCTGAACAGCGAGCGCAGCGTGTAGCCACTCTTCTGCGCGCCCGCGCGCGGATCCTTGAGCTCGAGCCCCACCTGGCACACCCGACTCGTGAACCAGCGCAGCGCCACGTCGAGGTACACGTCGTAACCCGCGAGCGCTCCGGCCGCGCGCGCCACTCCGCCTCTGATCAACCGGAAGCTGTTGAACATCGGCACGAAGGGATCGCCCACCAGCCACCCCACCAACCGCTTCGCCGTCTTCGACGAAGCATCACGCCACCCCGCCGCGTGCACCGCCGACGCCGGCCGCGCGTAACAGAGGTCGAAGCTCTTCCTCACCGTCGTCTCGAGCAGCTCGACGATCGCGAGCGGATCGTGCTGGCCGTCTTCATCCATCGTGACGACCCAGTCACCCGAGGTGTGCAACAGGCCTGCAGCAGTGGCCGCGTGCTGGCCCATGTTCTTTCCGAGGTGGAGCACCGTCAGCCACGGCCGGCTCGCCGCCAGCCCCGCGAGCACCCTTGCCGAGCCGTCGATGGGCTCGTCGCAGACGAAGATCGACTCCACATGCCGTATGGGCAACCCGGAATTTTCCAGCTTCGAGCGGAGCGCCTCCTGCCTCTCCACCAAGCCGGCCAGAAACGCCTCGCCCCCGTACACGGGGACCACGATGGAGAGGGAAAGGGACTGGCTCATCTTCGAAGGCGCTGTATGGCACGGGTCGAAGTAAGGTTCCCGCGCCGTGAAACCGCCTCCGAGCCCAGCCAGCCAGCAAGTCTCGGCCGACTCGGTTCGTCACCTGCTGTCTTCGATCCGCGATCCGAGGATTCAGGCGACCGCCGCGGAGGCCGTGCGCCTTGCGCAAGCCGCCCTCGCGGATCTCGAGGGGCTCGACGAGTCGCTCTATCACCGCTTCAAGGACTCTGAAGGCGAGCTCGGGGAAGACACGGGCGCGGTGATCACCGTGCGCGCGCTGCTCAACGGAACCTTCAGCGGCCTGCGTGCGCTGCTCGCCTTCTGCCGCCGCCTCCGCCCACAGCAGCAGGCTCCGCAGGAAGACGTGGGCTTCGGTGATGACGCGTGGGGCGATCTCGAGGCCGCGGGAGAAGAGGAGCCCGCAGGGGACGATCTCGACCTCGGACTGGGCGACATCGGAGCGCTCCTCGACGGCGTGGGCGAACACAAACGCGAGCCCGAGCCCAAGCGCTTCGCCAAGCTGCAGGAGAAGCTCTCGTCCATCGAGTACGGATTGTCGAGCCAGCTCACCGAGCTCGAGAGCCGCGTGAAGCTCTCGCTCAACGCGCGCGAGGTCTCGCAGGCCATCGAGGCGATCGACGACACCCAGGGCTCCACCAGCCAGGGCGTGTTCGCGGTGCTCTCCGCGGTGTGCGAAGCGTTCGCTCCGGGCATCGACTCCGCGAGCCTCGCGCCGGGACACCTCACCACGTTGCAGCGCGCGCTCCTCGTGCGCCGTGGCCTCGCGGATCTTACGCGTGCGCTCGGTGCTCCTCACGAGAAGTTGATGAGCGTGCAGGATGAAGCGGAAGCGAAGGCCGCGCTGGCGAAGGTTCGTGAAGGGCTCACCAAGTTCCTCAACGGCGAAGCGTTCTCGATGATGCGCCCCGCGGATCGCTGGCAGCTCTCGAACTTCGACCAGAAGCTCGCCGAGCAGTCGCTCTCGCCCGCGAAGTTCACCAGTGAAGGACTCTCGAAGTATCTGGAGTCGCTCTCTTCGATCAATCAGCGCGAGGTGCTGGTGCTGCACGATCGCCGCGCTGCGGCTGATCTGAGAGAGGCGAAGGCCGCGGCGGAGCAGCTCGCGATCATCGAGCCGAGACTCGCGCTGGAGAGCACGCAGAGCGCGCTCAACGCGGCGATGGCGCTCTATGGGCACAGCCCGGGGCTCGATGACGCGATCCTCGCCCTGCCGGAGCGGCTCGCGAGCGTGGAGCGGATCAAGGAGACGTTTGCTGGGTTGGAGCGCGTGATCCCGCTCCTTCCCTCGTAGAGATTTCGGGCCCCCTCACCCCGACCCGACCTGACTATTTCTCTGCGGCCTGACTAGAACCCGCGGTCATGCGTCCTGGCGCTCTGCTGATCCCGCTGTTCGTCCTCGTTGGCTGCGAAGTCGCTCCGTCGACCTCCGCGACGCCCTCGCGATCCACTCAGGACATGTTGTGGAACGACGCGAAGGATCGCCCGCATCTCTTCGGAGGGAAGGTGCTCTTCACGGGGAACGGTGACGCCGAGCAGACCGCGCGCGCTTTTCTGAACAGCAGAGCGAACGAGTTCCACCTCGATCGCGCCGGCAGCTCGCTCACCCTCAGCACCACGCGGGAAGGACTCGCGGGCCGCTACCTCCGCTTCGCGCAGGAGCAGCAGGTCGGCGCGCAGAAGCTCCCCGTGTTCGAGGGCGAAGTGATCGTGTTGGTGAAGAACGAGCGCGAGGTGCTCGCGGTCAACCTCGAGCACAAAGACGAAGCCTTCACCGTGGTGGAAGCGGGAGATCTCGGCGCCAACGCCGCCATCACCGCTGCGCTCGGCTTCGCGCAGGCTGTCGCTCCGTTCGATGGTGAGCCCATGGCGACGCGCGGCGTCCACGTCTCCCCGAATGGCACCGCGCGCATCGCGTGGCGGGTGAAGGTCGCGACCGAGACGCCTCCGCACGACTGGACCGTGTACGTCGACGCAGCCACCGGCGCCGAGCTCAGTGGACGGCGCGACGGCGTGCGCTACGTGACGGGCAGCGCCTACGTGTTCGACATGAACCCGGTGGCCTCCACGGGCGACATGACGATGGTGGACGGCAGCAACGCCACCACCGCCGCGCTCGACGCCGCCCGTTTCCTGGTCCCGCTCCCGCGGCTCGATGGCTCGGGTTACGTGAAGGGCACCTTCGCCAACGCGCGCACCCGCAACTCGAACTCGCGGGCGATCAGCATGACGAACGACTTCCTGTTCTCACGCGACCAGCTCGGCTTCGAGCAGGCGAACGCCTACTTCCACATCGATCGCGCCCAGGCCCACATCCAGGACCTCGGCTTCATGAACGTGAACAACCGGCAGCAAGAGGCGATCATCGACGCCCAGACCGCGGACAACTCGTTCTATTCGGGCAACAACCTGACCGTGAACTTCGGCACCGGCGGTGTCGACGACGCGGAGGACGGAGAGATCGTCCTCCACGAGTACGGCCACAGCATTCAAGACAACCAGGTGCCGAACTTCGGAGGCGCCAACGAAGGCGCGATGGGCGAAGGCTTCGGCGACTACCTCGCGGCTGCGTTCTCCGTGGCGCTCTCCGCCGACGCCGGCCACCCGCAGCTGAGTGACCCCGCGTGCGTGGGCGACTGGGACGGCACCTTCTATTCGACCACCACCCCCAAGTGCCTGCGCCGCGTGGACGGCACCAAGCACTACCCCGAGAACGAAGCGGGCGAGGTGCACGACGACGGCGAGATGTGGTCGGCGGGTCTGTGGGATCTGCGCAATCGCATCGGCGGCGACGCGATGGACAAGTTGGTGCTCGAGCACCACTTCCTCCTCGCGAGCAACGGCACCTTCTTCAACGCGAGCCAGGCGCTGGTCACCGCTGATCAGAACTTGAACGGTGGAATGAACGCCACGCTGATCCGCCGCCGCATGATCCAGCGCGGTCTCTCGCGCACGCTCTCGCCGCCCGCGGCGATGGGCCCGACCACCAGCTTCGCGATCAGCATCGATCCCACGCGCGACTCGACGGGTAACTACCGCTCGAACGTGGACGAGACGAAGACGGTGTCCGTGCCGGGCGCTGCGGGCCTCATCCTCCACTTCACGCGCGTCGACCTCGAGACGAACAACCAGTGTCTTTCGAACGGCTGCGACAACATCTACCTCACCAACGCCGACGGAGATCTCTTCCAGGTGATCAGCGGCTCGCAGCTGATGAACCTCACCTCGGTTGCGGTGCCCGGAGACACGGTGAACATTCGCCTCGTCTCCGATCCCTCGCAGGTGCGCTTCGGGTACCACGTGGATCGCGTCGACGTGCTCGGCTCGGCGGACGCGGGGATCATCTACGACGGTGGATTCGAGCCATTCGACGCGGGCATGTCGGTTCCCGATGCGGGACGCCCCGACGCCGGCTCTCCGCCGCCTCCGCTGGACGCAGGAAATGATCCGCCCGTCGACGCGGGCATGGCGCCGCCGGCACCTGATGCGGGTCGTCCTGCTGACGGCGGAACGATGATGCCGCCCGATGCAGGTTCGTTCATCGCCACCAAGTCACTCGAGGCGCTGGGCACCGAGACGCTCACTCCGGCGCTCAAGCGCGGCTGCGGCTGCGGCGCTGCCACGGGCATGGAGGCGTGGATCGCGCTCGCGCTGCTCGGGTTGATTCGCCGGCGACGCGACTGAGCTCGAGTGGACGAACGCACGCTCTACAAGACGCTCGCTGAAGCGCCCGACGACGAAGGCCACTGCATGGTCTTCGCCGATTGGCTGCACGAGCAGGGCGATCCGATGGCGGAGTTCCTCACGCTCCAGCTCGAGCACCACAAGAAGAAGCTCGAGACGCTGCGTGCGCAGCGGGTGCAGGACCTGTTGATCATGAATTGGAAGCGGTGGGCTGGAGAGTTGAGCCGCGTGCTCCATCGTCGCTCCTGCGTGTACGAGCGTGGCTTCTTGCGCGTCGCCACGGGAGGCGTCGGAGCCAAGTCTCCGGTGGAGGCGATCAAGGACGCTCCGCAGTGGGCCACCGTGCGCGAGCTCACCATCACCGGACCCGGAGAGATCGTCGGCCGCATTCTCGAGAGTCCCTGGCTCAAGAACCTGAAGAGCCTCAATTGCCCCTCGGACGCCGTCACGCGCGCGCTGAACCCGGCGTGGCACGAGCTCGAGGTGCTCACCCTGGACGAGTTCGTCAGCGTGGAGTCGCTGCAGCTCAGCGCCAGGCACGTGAACTGCGTCGCAGGCACCTTCGATGGCGCGATCTCGTCGATCGTGAGTTGGATGAGGCTCGCGAAGCGGCCATCGATCGTCGCAGTCCGCTCTCCCGACTCGAACGTGATCCTCCGGCCTGAGCTCATCGAAGTCGCCCTGCACTCCATCGATCGCAGCGAGCTCCGCGTGCTCAAGCAGCTGGGCGAGCAGGAGATCGATCTCAACTGGAACGGACGCGCCTATCGCGGGCCTGCAAACGCGCTGAAGTGGTGATGACCGAAGGGAGAGGGAGAGCCGTTGGAGGGCCCGGGCAGCGTGATATGTGCCTCGCTTCGATTTCTCCCCCGCACGAGGTATCGCCTTGGGTTTCCTCAGTTCTCTGTTCGGTAAGAAGAAGGATCCCGCTCCCGCTCGCCCCGCGTCGCCGCCGGCGTTGTCGTGGAAGGTGACCACGGTCACCAAGGAGACGCCCTCCACCGTCAGCTTCGAAGTCGACTCGAAGATGGACTTCAAGGCGGGCCAGTTCGTCCTGCTGCGCCCCAGGGCCGACATGCCGTGGCGCGCCTACTCGTTCAGCCGAGTGCCGGGCGCTCCCCTGCGGCTCACCGTCAAGAAGGTGAAGGACGGCGCGGTCTCCACGCACCTCACCGAGAAGCTGGCCGCCGGCGACGTGCTCGAGGTGAAGGGGCCGTTCGGCCACTTCGTCCTGCCCACGAGCTTCAAGCGCGCGCTGTTCATCGCGGGCGGCAGCGGCATCACTCCGTTCCTCTCGCAGCTGCAGGAGCAGCAGAAGCTCGGCTGGCCTGCGCCCATCGCGCTGCTCGACTTCAACCGCACCGCGGTGGAGCAGATTCTCAAGACCGAGCTCGATGCGTTGGTGGCGAGCAGCGGCGGCAAGCTGGTGATCACCCACCTGCTCGACGACGCGGCCTCGGGTCCCAAGGGTCCTCCCTCGAAGGACGTGCTCGGCGCGTTGCTCGCGGGCCAGGAGCAGCCCGACGTGGTCGCGATGTGCGGCCCGCAGCCGATGATGGATCTGGCGCGCGAAGCGGTGCACGCGCGTTTCCCCGGCGTCACGCTGCTCGAAGAGAAGTTCACCATGTCGCACGACGAGGGTGGCAGCGGCGCCACCATGACCGTCGAGCTGGTGATGGATGGGAAGAGCAAGCCGTTCCCCGTGAAGGACGGCGAGCACGTGCTCGCGGCCGCGCGGAAGGCGGGGCTCAACATGTCCGCGGGCTGCGAGATGGGCGCGTGCGGCGTGTGCCGCGTGAAGGTGCTCTCGGGCGAGATTCACATTCCCGACGACGCGTGCCTGAGCGACGGAGAGAAGTCGGAAGGCTACGCGCTGGTGTGCGTCGGTACGGCGAAGTCGAACTGCCGCATCGAGCCCGCGCCGTAAACGGCGATTTCGCGCCCGGAGGGTGGACTCACTTTGCGGAGAAGCCTTCAGGGGACGCGGTGATGATTGGTTCAACGGCTTGCTCGACGCGAACAGGCCTCTCGCCGCGAGCCTTCGTTGACTCGCTGACTCAATCTCGCGTCGCGTGAGCGCTCGAAGTCGACGTGGGCGGGGACAGTACAGAAGTCTGTACTCACGCCGCCCAGGTCTCCAA
>CBIHPJ010000428.1:0-7824 GCA_966211295.1 uncultured Myxococcales bacterium
CCAGGCTTCGCGGAGGCCTCGCGAACGAACTCGTCGAGGCGCGAGAAGCGACTGAAGTGGTGCTCGTACGTGTCGAGCTCGCGGCGAAAGAAGCTGCCCGACTGCAACACCATCGCGTGGAACAACTCGGGGTATTGCCGGTGAGCGTGGAACATCGACAAAGCACCGAGGCTGGCGCCGAGGGCGACGCGCGTGGTGCTGGGCACACGCCGTTCGAGCGCTGGAATCACCTCGAGTGCGAGGGCCTGCGCGTAGAGCGGTGACGCCGAGTAGTCCTCATTGCGAGCACGCGGAGCCAGCAGCGCAGCACGGAGCGGAGTGAGTTCGCGCTTCGCCACGCCGGTCTCGAGGTAGCGGATGAGCGAGGCGAACTTCGCGTACTCCGGTCCGTCGTTGGCGATCAGCAGCGGCGCTGGAGCCGCAGCCGCGAGCCCGGGAGCGGTCCAGAGCAGACCCGTGGTTGGACCTCCGAGGGATGGAGTCTCGAGTTCGAGGGGCTCCACGCTGCCCGCAGGCGCCTCGAGCGAGAGCCATGCGGGCGGGCGATAGGCCTCGGCCAGCAACACATTGCGCGGAGCGAACGGCGCGTCGACCTTCGGCGCGTGCGGATCGAGCCGATATTCAGTCGAGCCATCGGGCCACGTCAGCTCGAGCGAATACTCGAGGCGATCGACGGGCAGCGCTCCCAGCTCGAGCTCCCACACGCCTCCATTTCGCTGCAGAGACTTCGGTGGCTCGCGCTTCCACAGCTCCGTGTGGAGTCGAACGGCGATAGGAGCAGGCCCCTCGGGAACAAAGCGGAGCAACGGCATGAGTCCGAATACGCCAGCGAGCCAGCGGTTGCCACCCGAGGGTTCTAAGACTTCGCCTCGCGCAGAGAACCGAACAGCGCGAACGGGTCCGCGGCATCGGGAAGACCGGTGACCTGACCATCGCCCACCTCGACGATGAGCCATTCACCGTTCGTTCGCCGCGCGATGTCCATCGAGAAGAACCTGCTCTCGATTCTCGCGGCGACCGATCGCAGCCACTCTGGCGGAGATGACTCGCTCGAGTAGTCGGCCTCGTCCCAGTACTTGAAGCCCAGCACCGGCTGGCCATCGAGGAAGAACTGTCTGAACTCGCGCGACAGGGGCATCCCGCTCTTCGGGTGTACTCCGACGCGCTCGAGCTCGACGAACTCGCGGAACACGAGGCCCTCGTTCAGGTCGACGCCCTGAAGCTCGACGAAGCGCCGCACCACGCGCTCGACGTGCTGCCGATCGCTCGCGTTGGGGATGAAACAGGCTTCGGCCCAGGCGTGCTTCTGACTCTTCACGAAGTCCTTCACGATGACGGGCTGGTCGCCAAAGGGCGCGAGCAATCGCATCACTTCGTTCATCGAGGGCACGCCTTTGCTCCAAACACTGCGCGGAGAGTGTTCCGCGATCACGGCGAAGGACTCAGGGAGATGGTGGCAGTGGCGATATTGCTCCGGCGTGTTGATGAGACGTCGGCCGCGCTGGAGCAGAAGAGCGTGGAGCTGTTGGTACTGCGCGGGCTTCATCATCCATCCGCGGAAGACCGCGAGTTCTTCGGTCGCCAATGTCTTCAGGCGGGGCGCGATCTCCTCGCGCCGTCCGGCGACGAGTGCGTCGTGGTCGATGAGGTCGAACTCGATGCCCAGTTTGCGCGCGGCCTCAACCTCCCGCTCGAAGGCGGGCTCAGGCGCACGAGGATTCGAGGGGTCACAGCAGAAGACGAGGCGCACGAATGAATCTCTTGGGTGGTGGCTATGGTCTACCCCCTCACCCCGACCCTCTCCCGAAGGGAGAGGGAGACATTTGAACTAATTACGGGGGCGGAGCTTGCCCTGACGCTGCATGCGATCGCGTTCGCCTGCGGACTCGGCAGGGACGAGACAGTTCGGACCTCGGCCGATCAGATCGCTGCGGCCAGCGAGCTCGAGGGCCTCGCGCGCATCGCCCCAGTGCTCCGGGTTCCAGTAGAGGATCAGCGCTTTCTGCAGGCGCTTCTCTTTGAGGCCCTTCGCGACGAAGACCGGCTCCATCTTCAGCGGGTCGATGCCCGTGTAATACATGCAGGCGGCGACGCTCATCGGAGTGGGGATGAAGTCCTGCACCTGGCGCGGACGACGGCCGCTCTCCTTCAGCCACACCGCGAGGTCGACCATGTCTTCCAGTGTCGAGCCCGGGTGACCCGAGATGAAATACGGAATGTCGTACTGCTCTTTGCCCGCAGCCTTCGACTCGCAGGCGAACATCTCCTGGAAGCGCTCGTAGGCCTCGATGCCGGGCTTCTTCATCTTCTCCAGCACCCGCGGGCTCACGTGCTCAGGCGCCACGGAGAGCTGGCCTCCCGTGTGGTGGCTCGCGAGCTCCTTCACGTACTCAGGTGACAGCTCGGCGAGGTCGTACCGCACGCCCGACGCGATGAAGACATGCTTGATGCCCTCTTCCTTCCGCACCTCGCGCATCAACTGAATCAGCGGACCGTGATCGGTCTTCAGGTTCTCGCAGACACCCGGGTGCACGCAGGACAACTTGCGGCACGCGCTCTCGATCTCGGGCGACTTGCACTTGAGCCGGTACATGTTCGCCGTCGGCCCTCCGAGATCCGTCACCGTGCCTCGGAAGTCGCCCATGCGCCGCATGTGACGGAGCTCGCGCAGCACGCTCCCCGAGGAGCGGTTCTGAATCACGCGCCCCTCGTGCTCGGTGATCGAACAGAACGTGCAGCCACCAAAGCAGCCGCGCATCAGCACCACCGAGTGCTTCACGATCTCGAACGCGGGGATTCCCTCACCCCGGTACATCGGGTGCGGCGCGCGGTTGAAGGGGAGATCGTAGAGCTCATCCATCGCCACGTTCGCGAGGCCTTGCGAGGTGTCACCCTGCCCGTCTCCGAGCGGAAACGCGGGCGGGTTGAAGTACACGCCGCGATCTCCGTGACGCTGAACGAGAGGACGGGCGTTGCCTGGGTTCGTCTCGCGCTGGAAGGCGCCCGTCATGCGAGCGAACGCAGTCAGATCCGTGGAGACCTCTTCGAAACTCGGCAGCACGACCGTCTTCCGATCAGCCGCCTTCACCGCGGGATCCGCTTCGTGCTTCTTCGTGTCCTCGTTGTTGATCAGGAACGCCGTGCCGCGAATGTCTCGGAGCTGCCCGACCTTCTCTCCGCGATTCAGACGATCGGCGATCTCCCAGATCGGCCGCTCGCCCATTCCGAACACCAGCAGGTCCGCCTTCGCGTCCAGCAGGATCGAGCGGCGGAGGTTGTCGCTCCAGTAGTCGAAGTGCGCGATTCGACGGAGCGACGCCTCGATGCCGCCCAGCACCACCGGCACGTCGGGGTACGCCTCGCGGCAGCGCTGCGCGTAGACGATCGTCGCGCGATCGGGCCGGCAGCCCGTGCGGCCACCGGGTGAATATTGGTCCTCGCTCCGGTTCTTCTTCTGCGCCGTGAGCCGGTTGAGCATGGAGTCCATGTTCCCGGCGGCCACTCCGAAGAAGAGGCGCGGCTTGCCCAGCTCCTTGAACGGCTCCGCGGAGTGCCAATCGGGTTGGGCGAGCAGACCGACTTTGAACCCGCGGCCTTCCAGGAAGCGCGCGATCAGTGGCGGACCGAAGGCGGGATGATCGACGTACGCGTCTCCGCTGACGATCACGATGTCGCATTGATCCCAGCCGCGCGCGTCGAGATCGGCGCGGGTGACGGGCAGGAACGGGTGCGGGTACTTCTTCGGGGGAATCGCGGTCGCCACGGGAGTCGACTATCCCGTTCTTCTGTCAGGGCGCAAATCTCGGTGAAGGACGGATGCCCTCACCCCGACCCTCTCCCGATGGGAGAGGGAGAATTAGTGACGGTGGGCGAGTTCGAGGAGCTTCGGAAGGGCGAGGTTCACGACCTTCTCGGCCACCCCGTCAGGGAAGCCGTGCTCCGCGACGTATTGGGTCACCCGCCCGGTGAACGCCTCTCCGTTCTCCGAGGAGAACTCGCGGAGCGCCGTCTCCAGCGAGTCATCTGGTTCGCCGCCGACGATGTCACTGCCTTCTTGTACAGCTCCCTCGAGCGTGGCTTCGAGCGCGGCCTCCACCTTGTCCGGTGAGAGACCTTCGTGCTCGTTGAGTTCCTGAAAGACGCTTGGTGACGAGCTGATGAATTGCTGAACGATGCCCATGACCGCCTCCGGTCATGTCGTAAGCATCGCGCGCGAAATCACCATGAGGCGCGAAGGCCCAGGTACCCGCCGACTTGCCAGGCGAGAGGGCCGCCGGTGCGCGACCCGGTTCCACCGATCACGTGGAAGGTGACGAACTTGTAGCTGATCTCGAGATCACCCACGAAGCGCGCGCCGTCGATGGTGTTGCCCAGCGGGAGATAGTTCGCGCCGAGCACCACGCGCGTCTCGTGATTGTCCACGAAGGCCGCGGAGAGCGCCGGACCCACTCCGCCACGCAGCGCCGCCGGAGCCGTCGCCGTTGACTGCGCCGGATCGAGCAAGCGGAGCTCTCCTGCGAGACCCACACCGATGCGGCCGAAGAAGTACCGCGCGGTCATCAGCGAATCGAACGACGACGTCGCCGCCCCCGCCACGCTCGCGAGGTAGCGGCCCCAAAGACGAATCTCGAAGCCCGACGCCATGCCATCCGGCGGAGCGGTGCCCCAGAACCCGAAGTGCACCGCGGCCAACGCGCCGAGACCGAAGCCGGTGTCGAGCCCACTGCCTCCACCCGCCGCGAGGATGCTGCCCGAGCCGCGCTCGAAGGAATCGTCGATCACGATCGCGTCCGCGCGTTGACGTGCCTCGAAGAGCTTCTTCTCGGCGTCCGCGCGAACCTTCTCGGCCTGCGCCGCTTCAGCGACCGCGGCCTGCGCCACGGCAGGGCTCATCGCCACCGCGTCGACCGCCGCCTGCTTCTTCAAGAGCTCGTCGTCCTTCGCGCGCTTGTAGACAGCCTCGGCATCCGCCACGAGCTGCGCCTTCATCTGACGCTGCTGACTCACGCGATTGTCGCGCTCCTTGGTCAGGCGATTCTCCTCGGCCACCTTCGCAGCGATCGCCGCTTCTTCGCGCGCCTTCTCTGCCTTTGTTTCTGCGTCGGCCTTCTCTTTCTGCCGCTGCTGCTCCGCCTCCGCGCGCTCCTTCTGGCGAGTCTCTTCGGCCTGAGCGCGCTCCTGCTTGCGCGTCTCTTCCGCCTGACTCGCGCGGGCTTCCGCGGCGCGACGATCCTTGTCGCGCTCTTCACGGGCGAGCCGCTCGGCCTCTTCTTTGCGCGCGACTTCACGCTCGGCGAACTCCTTCTGCTCCTTCTGACGGCGCACCTCGGCATCGGCAGCGTCCTTCGCCTTCTGCTCCGCGGCCTGCTTCGCAGCGGCTTCTTCCTGAAGCTTCTTCGCCTTCGCTGCTTCAGCGGCGGTCAGCGCGGCAGAGGTTGCCGCGAGCCGCTCCGACTCCGCCTTCGCCGCTGCGTTCCGTGCCTCGTTCGCCGCCGCCTGCTCCTTGCACTTCTGGAGCTGCGTCTGCGTCCACCGCGAGTACAGGTTGTACTCCTGGAAGATGTTGTCGCGGCGCTGCGCCTGCACCATGCGCCGCTGGCCCGCCGCGGTGAGCGTGGCCACGTCGACGTTGCACGAGGCGTCGCTCGCGATGGTCGCCGCGCCGAACGTGCGCGTCATCGGGTAGCTCGCGCCGTTGAACGGCAGCAGCATGTCGCGCAGCCACTGCCCCTCGTCGAACCCGACCTGCTTCTGGATCGTGTTCGTCAGCATCGTCGCGCACTCCAGCCGCGCGGCGTCGCATGCCTCTCCCCGCTGCTCACACAGCCCCGCTGCCTTGGTGAAGGTCAGACCGAGCACCTTGTCCGACGCCATCGCCTGCGCGAGCGCTGCCGTGTCGCGAACTCGCGGCGCTTCGCAGGGATCGGCGGCCAGAGTCGCCGCGACGAGAAGGGAGGTGAACAACATGGGTGGCTCCGGGGGAGGTGTTGATTACTTCGTGAGCGTGAAGACGCCGGGAATGCCGCCCTGCGTCGTCTCGCGGTACGTCAGGTTCGAGCCGGTGATGCAGCTCTCGTAGGTCTCGCTGCCGCCGTCAGACGTGGCGCCCATCACGGTGAGCTGCCCGCCGGTGTACGTGTAGGAGTACGAGCCGCTCTGCGCGATGTCGAAGGTGAGATCGCAGACGCAGGCGGCGCCATTCGCAGCGCACGAGCCCCGGAGTCCGTAGCTCGCGAGCTGGGGACCGAAGAACGCGCAGCCCTGCACGCAGGTCGTGCCCATCGCGGTGAGCGTGTAGTTGACCTGGCCGAGCGCAGAGCGGTGCACCATCGATCCATCGAAGGAGACGTAGCCAGCGAGCGACCCGTTCTTGTTGCTCACGGTGGCCGTGCAGCCGAACTGCTGAGCCGCGTTGGTCACCGGAGTGAAGGCCGCGTCGTCGATGCAGCCCGCCGTGTAGGCCCAGGCGTCCACCTCATTGCCTGAGCAGAGCGTCACGTTGCCGCAGTCCTGCGCGAAGGTGATCGCGAAGGTCTGGGGATTCAGCGTGCCGCCGTCGGGACGCGTGGCCGTACCCGCGTCGAACACCGTCATGCCGGCATCACCGCCACCGGTGCCGCCGCCCGTCGAGCCGCCCCCGGAGCCGCCGCCCGTCGCGCCTCCGCCCGTTCCGCCTCCCGTGGTGCCGCCTCCGGTGCCGCCACCGGCCGTGCCTCCGCCGGTGCCGCCTCCAGTCGAGCCTCCCCCGGTGCCGCCTCCCATCGAGCCTCCGCCCGTTCCGCCGCCAGTTCCGCCACCCGAGCCGCCGCCAGTGGTCGCGGTCACGCAGCGGCCGAACTCACAGTTCGTGCCCACGTTGCAGAGCACACAGCCGTTGCCAGCGAGGCCGCACGCGTTCTGGCTCGCGCCCGCCTGGCACGTTCCCGACGAGTCGCAGCAGCCGTTGCACGTCGCAGGCGAACACGCCGGAGGTGCAGAGCTACAGCCAATGAATGCGCCCATCACTGCGGCAGCGAAGAAGGCGACGACGACTCGTGCGTGGTGCATTCGAAGATGACTCCAGGTGAGGGCGAGGACCGCCCGGCAGAAAGTCGAAGCTTCGCTCGGAAATTGGCTCCGGAGAAGTGATCTCAGGCGACCTCTCCGCTCGGGCTGAAGCGCCAGTTGACTCGCACGACGCCCCTCACCCCGACCCTCTCCCCGCTGCGCAGGGAGAGGGAGTCTTCAGCGGTGCTCGCGGTACCACGCGATCGTCTGCGCCATGCCGCGCTCGACGTCGACCTTCGGCTCCCAGCCGAGCACCTGCTTCGCCTTTGCGTTCGCGAGCACACTCCTGCGCTGCTCACCGAGGCGCTCCGGGCCGTACTTCGCCGGCGTGCTCACGCCGAGGTTCTTCGCCAGCAGCCCGTAGACCTTGTTCACGTCGGTCTCGGTCTGCGTCGCGATGTTCACGCCGCCGCAGTACTCGGTGGTGAGCGCCTTCACGTTGGCCTCCACCACGTCGCCCACGTAGACGAAGTCGCGCGTCTGCCCGCCGTCGCCGTAGATGGTGCACGGATCACCGCGCAGCAGACGCTCGGCGAAGATCGCCACCACGCCCGCTTCGCCGTGCAGGTTCTGCCGCGGCCCGTAGACGTTCGCGTACCGCAGCGCCACGTAGTGGATGCCGTACATCGCCTTGAAGCACGAGAGGTACAGCTCGCCCGCGAACTTGGAGATCGCGTACGGCGCCACGCCCGCGGGCGGCTCCGTCTCGGGAGTGGGCATCACCTTGCTGTCGCCGTACATCGAGCCGCCAGAGGCCGCGTAGATCACGCGCTTGAG
>CBIHPJ010000429.1:0-7798 GCA_966211295.1 uncultured Myxococcales bacterium
CCGACGAAGGCGCTCCTCTACACGTCGGAGCTCTACAGCCACATCCTTCACGCCGCTGAGTTCGGCATCAACCTGTCGAACCCCGCGCTCGACTGGGCGCAGGCGCAGAAGCACAAGCAGAAGGTCGTCGACAAGAGCGCCGGCGGCATCGACTACTTGATGAAGAAGAACAAGGTCACCGTGTTCAAGGGCACGGGCAAGATCCTCGGCAAGGGCAAGGTCGAGGTCGTGCTCACCGAGGGATCGAAGAAGGAGACCCTCGACACCAAGAACATCATCGTGGCGACCGGCTCGGTGGTGACCACGCTCCCGAGCATCACGCTCGATCACAAGCGCATCCTCTCGTCCGACTCGATCCTCGAGCTGACGGTGATCCCCAAGAAGCTGATCGTCCTGGGCGCCGGCGCGGTGGGCACCGAGTTCGCGTCGATCTTCAACCACATCGGCTCGGAAGTGACGCTCATCGAGTTCATGCCGAACATCCTCCCCATCGAGGACATCGACATGAGCAAGGAGCTCGAGAAGCAGCTCAAGCGCCGCAAGATGAACGTGATGACCAGCACCAAGTTCGAGAAGGTCGAGTCGACCGCGAACGGCGTGAAGGTCACCGTGACGGCCGCTGACGGCTCGAAGCAGACCCTCGAGGGCGACTACTTCCTCTCCGCGGTCGGCCGCGCTCCCGTGACGAAGGACATCGGCCTCGAGGCCGTGGGCGTGCCCGTGGGACCCAAGGGCCACATCACGGTCGACGGCATGATGCGCACCAGCGTGCCCAACGTGTTCGCGATCGGCGACGTGACGCCGCACCCCGCGCTCGCGCACTGCGCCTCGGCGCAGGGCCTGGTGGCCGCTGACTTCATCGCCGGAAAGAACCCGCGCCCGCTGAACTACGATCGCATTCCGAACGCGACCTACTGCTACCCCGAGGTGGCGTCGGTCGGTCTCACCGAGAAGAAGGCCAAGGAGCGCGGCTACGACGTGAAGACGGGCATCTTCCCGTTCTCCGCGCTCGCCAAGGCGTCGATCTCCGACGAGGGCATCGGCATGGTGAAGATCGTGTCCGACAAGAAGTACGACGAGGTGCTCGGCGTGCACTTGATTGGTCCGCACGCCACCGAGCTGCTCGCCGAGGCCTGCGTGGGACTGCAGCTCGAGATCACCACCGAAGAGCTCGCGCGCACGGTGCACGCGCACCCGACGCTCTCCGAGGCGGTGCACGAGGCGGCCGAAGTCACCCTCGGTCACCCCATTCACATCTGAGTGAGCGAGTCGAGAAGGCACACCGCGTTGGTCTTCGCGGTGTGCACAGCCACGCTCCTGTGGAGGGGCTGGGCGCGTCTGTGGCCCGCGACTCTGTGGGCTGAAGACGCTGTCATCTTCCTGAGTGAAGCGCAGACGCTGGGCTCGAGGGCCTTCCTCGAGCCCTACGCTGGCTATCTGCATTTTCTGCCGCGCGTGTTCGGCTTCTTCGCGGTCCACGCGCCGCTGCGCTGGGTCCCGCTCGGCGACTACCTCGTGTGCCTCGTGATGTACGCGGGCGTGGTCACCTGGTTCGCGACCGACGCGTTCGCGAGCGCGATTCCAGATCGGGGATCGCGTGCGATCGCGGCCTGGCTCGCGTGCTTCGCTCCCGGCACCCAGGAGGTCTTAGGGAACTTCGCGAACGTTCACTCGCTCGCGTTCCTGTTGCTCTCCCTGCTCCTCGTCGCGCGCTGGAACGACGAGGTGAGGGCAGGGGATCTCGTGCTCGTCTTCGTGCTCGGCACGACCGCGGGCGAGTCGATCGTCCTCCTCCCGCTCATCATCGCCTTCGCGATCGTCGGCCTTCGGAACCCCTCGCGGCGGCGTCATCTCTGGCTCTCGCTCGTCTTCGCGCTCACCGTCCTCGGCCACCTCTGGGCGTACCTGCACTGGCCCGGTCGCCAGGGACAGCAGCTCGAGTTCGAGCGTGCGCACTGGGTGACGGTGTCGACGGTGGCGCAGCACTACGTGACAGGACCGTGGCTGAGCGCGAGCGCACTTCGCTTCTACGAGCTCGCACCGAAGGTGCTGCCGATCGTCGTGGGCTGGCTCGGTGCGGTGCTCGCGGTGGCGTGGGGCTTCAAGACGAAGCGTCTGCTCTTCGTGTGCGCGATGTTCGCGTGGAGCGGCGTGATCCTGGTGTCGACGATCGTTCGCCCGGACAACGACCTCAACTTCCTGGGGCTCTGGGGCGGCGTTGAGCCCGTCTTCCGTCAGGACTCTCTGGGCGCGATCGCCGCCGTCTTCCTGTGGTGCGCGGTGCTGCAAAGGCGATTCGCGGTGCTGGTGTTCGCCGTTTGCTACCTCTTCGGCACCGACCCGTATTGGCGCTTCCCCCCGCATCCGCAGGCCGACGCGTGGGGCAAGCAGTCCGAAAGACTCGAGCGGATCTTCCGCGGTGAAGACCCGGGACCGATCGCGATTCCGATCGCTCCCGAGGGCTTCATGTTCATCTTCCCTCCGAGCCGCTGAGGGACCGTCAGCTCACTCCGCAGGGATGATCGACTTCGATCCCTTGTAGAGCTGCTCGTTGATGAACCCCGGCGCGATCCGGGACATCCAGTGCAGCTGGTTGGCCTGGCCGGGACGAATCTCGACCTTGCCGGCCTCCAGCGCAGGAATCGTCGCCGCCACGAGCTCGTCAGTGGTGATGACCTTCACTTCAGGAGGCACGTCGGCGAGCTCCGTCTTCACGGCGGGAGGCATCAGCTCGACCACGTGCACGCCCGCGTCCTGGAGCTGGAAGCGGAGCGACGTGGTGTACGAGTGAATCGCTGCCTTGGTGGCGCAGTAGATCGGCGCCGCCGCGAGAGGGGCGAACGCGA
Organism: uncultured Myxococcales bacterium; assembly: GCA_966211295.1. Classification (GTDB taxonomy): domain Bacteria; phylum Myxococcota; class Myxococcia; order Myxococcales; family Myxococcaceae; genus Archangium_A. The sequence goes on from CBIHPJ010000429.1 coordinate 2,847, forward strand.
GGCCGCTCGACACGTTGATGATCGTGCCCTTGTTGGCGCGCAGCACGTCGATCAGCGCCGAAGTCGTCCAGATGGTGCCGTGCACGTTGGTGTCCATCTCGGAGGTCAGCGCCTCGAGATCCGCCGCGGGCTTGCCCAGGTTGCGGTTCACCATCACGCCCGCGTTGTTCATCAGCACGTCGAGCTTGGGGAAGCGCTGCTTCACTTCCGCGGCGAGCTTCGTCACTTCGGCGGCGCGAGAGACATCGCTCACGATGGTGTGCAGCTTGGGATACTTCGCCTTCGCTTCATCCAGCTTCGCCTGGCGGCGGCCGGTGATGATCACCTCGTTGCCGAGCTCGAGGAACTTGGAGGCGAAAGCGAGACCGATGCCGACGCTTCCACCGGTGATGAGAATCGTGTGACCAGACAGCTTCATGGAACGCTCCTGTGGTTGGGAAATGGACTGCGCGTCGCGTAGCTGGAATCGCGCGCGGCCAACAGGAGCGGATCTGGGGAGGGTGTCGATCGCGAAGCATCCCCTCGGGGGATGAGGCGTTACGCCGCAGCCTCCGGCATGTCGAAGGGCAGCATCGCCGACTCGTCCTGCCGCATCGCGCGGAGCAGCGAGCGCTCGTTGTGCACGACGCCGGCGATCCGATCTTCGATCACGAGGTTCGGCTGCGTCTCGAAGAGGTGCGAGAAGAGCGAGCAGATCAGGTTGAGCGTGCAGTCGCCCTCGATGAACAGGCTGCCGTCGCTGGTGAGCCACACTTCGACCACGCCGCTGCCTTGCTGGTTGATGCGCCACGCGCGGCGGCCATCCTTGGTGCGGCGAGCGAAGGGGAAGCAGCCGAGCGCGACATCGAGGCGGAGCTGATCGAGCTGAGAGAAGGGGCCCGCGAGCGGGTTCGATTCCACGTCGTCCCACGACACCGGGAAGGCCCACTGCATCACTTCACGCTTCACTCGGACGATGGAGAATTCGCGTCGCATGTGGAGCCGGACCCGAGACCCCATGTAGGCAGTGAAAGCATCTTGTTGAGTTTGGAATCGCTCCTAGAAGTCCTCGAAAATTCAGCCAGTTGACCGGAGGGTACCCCGTCAATACATGAGGCAAACCATGGCGACTCCCAACCGCTTGCCCCTCCCGGTCACGACTTCGAAGGGAAAGCCCGACTGGCTCACCGTCAAGCTGCCGAAGGGCGAGGCGTACGAGAAGGTCAAAGGCCTGGTGAAGGAGCTCAAGCTCGCCACCGTTTGCGAAGAAGCGCGTTGCCCGAACATCGCCGAGTGCTGGGGCGGTGGGACTGCCACCGTGATGTTGATGGGCGAGGTCTGCACTCGGGCCTGCCGCTTCTGCCACGTGAAGGTCGGAGCGCCGCCGCCGCTCGATCCGATGGAGCCCGAGAACCTCGCCTCCGCCGTGCGCGAGCTGGGCCTCGAGTACATCGTGGTGACCTCCGTGAATCGCGACGATCGTCCCGATGGTGGCGCGAGCCACTTCGCCTCCGCGATCACCGCGCTCAAGCGCGAGTCTCCCAAGACCACCGTCGAAGTGCTCATTCCAGACTTTCAGGGCGTGGAGAGCTCGCTCGAGATCGTCGCGAAGGCCCGTCCGCACGTGGTCGCGCACAACATCGAGACGGTCGAGCGCCTCACTCCGACCGTGCGCGATCGCCGCGCGAAATACGCCCAGTCGCTCCGCGTGCTCGAGTACTTGAAGCAGCGCCCCGAGAAGCTCTACACGAAGACCTCGATCATGATCGGCCTCGGAGAGACCGATGAAGAGGTCGAGCAGACCTTCAGGGATCTGCGGAACGTCGGCGTGGACGTGCTCACGCTCGGCCAGTACCTCCAGCCCTCGCAGTTCCACCTGCGCGTGGAGCGCTTCGCGTCTCCGGAGAAGTTCGCCGAGTACAAGAAGATCGCGGAGAGCTACGGCTTCCTCTACGTCGCCTCGGGCCCCCTCGTTCGGTCGAGCTATCGCGCTGCCGAGTTCTTCATGAAGGGCCTGATGGAGCGCGAGCGCACGGCGGCGGCACAAGAGTCTGTCGCAGCGCCCTGACCTGAAGTACGAGCCGCATCATCATGGCGCTCTTTGAGTTTCAGCTCCCGGACATCGGCGAGGGTGTGGTCGAGGGTGAGATCGTCAAGTGGCTGGTGAAGGCCGGCGACTCGGTGAAGGAAGACCAGCCGCTGCTCGAGGTGATGACCGACAAGGCCACCGTCACGATCCCGAGCCCCAAGGCCGGCACGGTCGTGAAGACGCACGGCAAAGAGGGTGAGCTGGCGAAGGTGCATCACCCGCTGGTCGACATCGAGATCTCGGGCTCCGCTGGTTCCGCTGCTCCGAAGACGAACGGTCACGCGCCCGCTGCTCCCGTTGCTGCTGCTTCTGCTTCGAAGCCCGCTGCTTCTGCTGCTGTCGCTTCATCGAACGACAAGGTCCTCGCGACTCCGGTCACTCGTCGCATGGCGAGCGAGCACGGCATCGATCTCGCGAACGTCTCGGGCACGGGTCCTCAGGGCCGTGTGCTGAAGACCGACGTCGAGGCGTTCCTCGCGGGCGGCTCTTCGTCGTCGGCTCAGAAGGCGGCTCCGGTCGCCGCGAAGAACTGGGCTCCGCTCACCTCGAGCGGCGTCGACACGCGCATTCCGATTCGCGGCATCCGCAAGAAGATCGCCGAGAAGATGGTGAAGTCGAAGTTCACCGCGCCGCACTACACGTTCGTGGAAGAGGTCGACGTCACCAACCTCGTCGCGCTCCGCAACAAGCTGAACGAGACGCTCGCGAAGGAGAACGTGAAGCTCTCGTTCCTCCCGTTCTTCGTGAAGGCGGCGATCGCGGCGTTCCGCAAGTTCCCCCAGGTGAACGCGAACATGGACGAGGCGGCGCAAGACCTCATCCAGCGCGGCGACTTCAACATCGGCATCGCGGCGATGACGGAGCAGGGCCTCACGGTGCCCGTGGTGAAGCACGCCGATCGCTACAGCCTCCGCACGCTCGCCGGGGAGATCGGCCGCCTCGGCACCGCGGCGCGCGATCAGAAGCTCAAGCTCGATGAGCTGAGCGGCGGCACGTTCACCATCACCTCGCTCGGTCAGACCGGCGGGCTCTTCGCGACGCCGATCATCAACCACCCCGAGGTGGCGATCATGGGCGTGCACAAGCTCCGCAAGCGTCCCATCGTGACCGATGACGATCAGATCGTGATCAAGCCGATCATGCTGTTCTCGTTCGCGTTCGATCACCGCGTGATCGACGGCGCCACCGGTGCCGAGTTCGCCTACGAGGTGATCAAGTTCGTCGAGCAGCCTGAGCTGCTGCTCGTCGACATGATCTGACGCGAAGAACGCCCCTCACCCCGACCCTCTCCCCGCTCGCAGGGAGAGGGAGAGAAGCTAGACGCCGAAGCCGCGCGAGGGCGCCTTGCGCAGCTTCTCGTGCAGCGTCGCGGTGAGCAGGAACCAGTACTGCACCTCGCCGAACGAGAGGATGTCTCCGTCCTTCAGCGTGGTCTCGCGGCGAAGCCTGACGCTCGCGTTCAAGAACGTTCCGTTCGTCGAGCTGAGATCCTGAATCGAGCAGCGCTGATTCGCCTCGTCCCAGCGGAGCAGGGCGTGCGTCTTCGACACGCTCGGATCGTCGAGCACCAGGTCACTGTCGGGCTGGCGGCCCACGGTGAGCTGATCCACTCCCTGCAGCGGCGGCACCGAGGCCACCACCAGGTCGTCGAAGCTGAACAGCAGCCCAAGCGCGCCGGCGTTGATCTTCTCGGGCTTGGCGACCGCGGTGCGGTGCACGTTCGACGGCAGCCCCATCATCTGGGTAGCGGGCGTCCCAGCGGCGATGTTCGGCGGTTGTTGCACCAGCACGAACGGACCCATCTGCTCGCGAAATTGCTTCGCGGTGAAACGGGCGGCCAGACCTCTCAATTCCTTCACGGACAGCACGAGCGCACGCTAGACCCGACGAGGCACTGTCCGCTACGGTTCGCCGCTTTGCGAAAGGAAGTACGCGATGTCTGACCGATTTCCCACCACGGCTTCCGGCCTCAAGAAGATGAAGGAGGAGCTCAAGCACCTCGAGACCGTCGAGCGTCCGAAGATCTCCAATGAGATCGGTGTCGCCCGGGCCCACGGCGATCTTCGCGAGAACGCCGAGTACCACGCGGCGAAGGAGAAGCAGGGCTACATCGAGGGCCGCATCATGACCCTCAACGCGTGGATCGGCGGCGCCGACGTGATCGACGTCACCGCGTTCAAGGGCACCAAGAAGGTGCTCTTCGGCGCGAACGTCGAGCTGATGGATCTCGAGACTGAGAAGAAGGTCTCGTACCGGATCGTCGGCGAGTTCGAGGCTGACTTGAAGAAGCGGTGGATCTCGGCGGCCTCGCCCGTCGCCCGCGGACTCATCGGCAAGAGTGTCGGTGACGTCGCCACCATTCAGAGCCCGGGCGGCGCCCGGGAGTACGAAGTGCTCTCGGTCAAATTCGAGGATGGCGAATAGCAAGCACCCGCTGGAGTCGCTCGTAGGACCACTGCGCTTCGCTTCTGCGCGCGACTTCGCGTCTCTTGGATCAGTGAAGGACCTGCGGACGCCGCTCGCCGCGGCATTGGCGCGCGCGAAGCCCACGCTGGAGGCGTCGCGGAGTGCTGCGCTCGAGGCAGAGCTCAAGTTCATCGACGCGGCGGTGCCGGAGGCGAGGAAGGCCTCGATCCGTCGCGTGCTGGGAGTGCTCGCTGCCGAAGGACTCATCGAAGCGCCCCCTGTCTCCCTCTCCCCTCGGGAGAGGGTCGGGGTGAGGGCAAGTGAACCCGTCAAAGCGCCCCCTGAGAAGACGGCCCCAGCGAAGTCTGCCCCTCTCCCCAACCCTCTCCCCGCTGCCGCAGGGAGAGGGAGCAAGGGGCGAAAGAAGAAAGCCGCAACAACAGCCGAAGCCGACGAAGCCGCGAAGATGCTCAGCATC
>CBIHPJ010000430.1:0-7773 GCA_966211295.1 uncultured Myxococcales bacterium
GCATCAGCTCGGCGGCTCGCTCATGGTCTCGGTGGTGTTTTGAAGTGCCGCCCCTCTCCCCAACCCTCTCCCCGCTCGCGCAGGGAGAGGGAGTTCCTTTCACTGCTCTTCCGGCTGCTCGGGCATCGGGTGCGGCACGTCGCTCATGGTGTCGTCGACCTGCGGCTCTTCGTCCTTCTGGACGTTCACCTTCGCGACGCGCGCGGCGTTGATGCGCGCCTTCACGTACTTGGGCGAGAGATCCATCGCGTGCTGGTAGGCGGCCTTCGCCTCGTCACCCCGGCCCACGCGCTCGAGCGCCACGCCCAGGTTGTTCTGCACGTACGCGACGTGAGGTAGCACCTCGGCAGCGTGCTCCAGCACCGTCACCGCGCGCTCGTTCTGATTCGCGCGCAGGCAGGCGAAGCCCAGGTTGTTCAGCGCCCAACCGTGATTCGGCTCGAGCTCGACGGCCTTCTCGAAGCTCGCGATCGCGCCGCTCAGATCGTTCATCGCCAGCTGCGCGATGCCGGTGAGCTGGAAAGCCTCGGCACTCCCCGAGTCGCGCTTCGCGGCTTCGCGGCCCGCGGTGATCGCGCCGCCGTAGTCCTTCAGCTGCATCAGCGCGCGGCCCTGGGCGATCACCGGCAGCGCGTCGTCGGGCGTGAGGTTCGCCACTCGGCCCCACGCTTCGGCCGACAGCTCGGACTGGCCCACGCGACGAGAGAGCTTCGCCACGATGGTCAGCGTCTCCACGTCAGAGGGCGTGATGAACAGCGCGCGACGCGCTTCCAGAAGCGCTCCCTTCACGTCGCCTTCGCTGGTGAGCTGCTTCGAGCGGCCGAGGTGATCCACGTTCGGCGTCTCGGTGGCGAGGGCGAGTGAGTCGACCGGAGCAATCTCCACGTGAGTGACCGCCAGCGGTGCGCCTGCGTCGCGGATCTCGACGGTCTTCGCGATCTCCCTGGGGAACTGCGAGATGATCGTCTTCGAGGGGATGACCGGCTTGACGGGAGGCGGGGTGGTCTCCTGGCAGGCGGTGATGGAGAGGGCGGCGATGGCAGCGGCGAGGATCTTCTTCGGCGACGGCATGGTGGGGTTTTGACCTTTCTGGGACCGTGTCCCTGCGGAGGTCACAGAGCGAGCGACGTGCCAGCGGCCAAGCGCTCGGGAACGCGCCACTTTCTTCCTCGTGCGGGTGGGCAGCCGCGGGTGGCGTGAGTCCCGAAGTCCTCGGTCATCTGATAGGTCAGCGAGATGCGTTGGTGGTTCCTGCCGAGCTTCGTGATGTCGGCTTGCCTGAGTCCTGTGGTCGCTGAGATGCCCCTCGCGCCCATGGACGCAGGCGATCAGGATTCGGGTGTCTCCGGCCCCGGAGCTCCCGACGCCGGCGCAGTCGACGCTGGCGAGATGGATGCGGGCGGGTGGATCTGGGTCGAGCTCGATGCCGGCGAAATCGATGCTGGTGAAAAAGACACCGACGCGGGTGTACCTGACGCGGGAAGGCCCGACGCTGGACCACCGTTCGATGCAGGGCAGTGCACGCAGATGCCCCTCGTCCCGCTGAGCGAGTTCGCGAGCTCACCGCGCGCAGACCGATGGACCGAACTGCTGGTGCTCCACGCCGACCCGGTTCACTTCAGCGTCGATGATGCGACCTACGAACGCGCCGTGCGCGAGAGATCGCTCATCGAGTCCTGGGACGCGGGTCCCTTTCAGTTCGTGCCGACCTGGGGCGAAGCGATCGGAATCAAGCTCGATGCCACCGGCGTCGCGGAGCTGCGAGCAGGCACGTACACCGCCTGGGATTGCCTCAATTGGACCTACCGCGGGACGCCCGAGCATTTCCCGTGGACTCCGGGCGATGACGGCTACCTCTATGTGAACTTCGATCCCGTCATCTCGCTCCCGAAGCTGGCGGCTGAGTACGCGGCGTTGCCTCACGTCGAGGTCGCGTTTCAGAACTCCTTCGGCGTCTTCGCGACGTGTGGCTTCGCGTCGGACGGTTGCCTCGCGATCGACGGGAGCACGTGGTGGTGGATTTGGTACGTGGAGTCCCGCTCGTGCCAACGCGAGTGGCACCGCATGAAGACCGAGGAGGATGGAGGACTCCTCCTCTTCGAGACCGCGGACGGCGGAGCAGCGCCGCTCACCTGGTTCGATGACGTTCCCTCCTGTTGGGACCAGCTCTGGGCGACTCAATATCGTCCGCGAGACGGAGGCCCGTGATGCGCCCTGCGAAGCTCGGAGCGATCGCCTGGATCCTCGTGGTGCCGATGCTCTACATCACGGCCTTCGACTGGTTCTCTCCGCGCAACGTGCGTGAGGCGTGGCGTGGGCCCGAAGCGTTGAGTGGCGAGCTCGACGACACGCTCGCGTGCGATCTCGTGACCGACTTCGTGAAGCGCGAAGAGTACGGAACGCGCAAGGTGAACTGCGAGGGTGAGGTCGTCTCCCTCGGCGACGTGGCCCGGCTTCCCGACGTGGTGATCGACAAGCAGCACCGCACCTATTGCCTCGCGCGCGCTCCTCAGTGGGTGGTGCTCCGCACGACGGAGAGCATGCCGTGCTTCCCCACGCCGCCTTCTGACTTCACGAATCCCATCGAGTCCGAGCGCGCCCGGGTGCGCGAGTTCGCCCAGGACCAGCTGAACCAGTGGGCCGGCGGCATTCGCACCGCGATGATGAGCACCGATCGTCCAGCGCGTTGTCCCCAGGTGAAGAGCGCGCGGCACGGAGTGGAGGTGCCGTTGCTCGAGTACGAGCTCCTGCAGCAGAGCGGCGGAGATCCGAGCTGGGCCTTTCTCACCACGCCGTGGCTGCGCGAGGCGCTGGTCAGCGGGGGACCGGGCGCGGTGCTGCAGGCGCATCAGCGCATGTCACAGGAACGGGCTTGGGTCGCGGTGGTCACCTCCGCGAGCCGCGAGGCGCCGCAGGTGATGGGGATCGGAAAAGGCTGGGGGCGAGGGCAGCTCACGGGAACGATCTCCCTCGTCGACGCGGGCTCAGGGACGATCATCTGCGAGAGAGATTTCGCTTTTCGAAGCAGTGATCAGCTCGAGCCCGAGGTTCCGATCTACGGCAAACGATCTCGCATCAACATCGCGCCGATCTTCGACGTCCCCACCGAGGCGCGCGTGACCGCCGACTTCAGGCGCCGCTACGAGTCGGCCGCGCTGCGCACCATCAACGAGATGACCTCGTACGGCGTGCGGACCTCGCTCTACTGAGCGTCGAGCAGCTCACGCAGCCGCTGCGCGAGTGACGAGGGCGTGAAGGGCTTCTGCAAGAAGGCGACGCCCCCTCCGAGCCCACGCTGATTGGCGACGGTCTCGGTGTAGCCGGACACGAAGAGCACGCGCGCCTCCGGCCGTTGTTTGGCGAGCAGCTCGGCGAGCGTGGGCCCGCTCATGTTGGGCATCACCACGTCGGTGACCACGGCGTGAATCGGACCGCTGTGCGCCGCGGCGATCGCGAGGGCTTCTTCGCCGTTGGCCGCGGTCAGCACGTTGAAGCCGTACGAGCTCAATCCGCGCACCGTGAGCGAGCGGACCTGCTTTTCATCTTCGACCACCAGCACGGTCTCGGTGCCGATCACCGGCTTCACCCGAGGCGCGGACTGACGAGGGGCGACGGTTCCGGCAGCGCGCGGCAGGTAGACCTTGAACGTCGAGCCCTTGCCCGGCTCGCTGTAGACCCAGACCTGACCGCCGTGCTGTTTGACGATGCCGTAGCTGGTGGCCAGTCCGAGGCCCGTGCCCTTCGGCTTGGTGGTGAAGAAGGGCTCGAAGACGTGCTCCTGCACCGAGGGCTCCATGCCCACGCCGGTGTCGCTCACCGCGAGGAGCACGTAGTCACCAGGCACCACTTCGGGCCGGCTTCGGCAGTCGTCCGCATCGATGGTCACGTTCTGGGCTTCGATGGTGAGCACGCCTCCGCTCGGCATCGCGTCGCGAGCGTTCACCGCGAGGTTGAGGAGCACCTGGCCGATCTGATGCGAGTCGACCTGCAGCGGCCACAGGTCCGGCTGAATGCGCGTACGAAGTTCGATGTCTTCGCCGACGAGGCGACGCAGCAGTTGCTCGAGATCGCGCAGCAACGTCTCGGGAGCGACCACCTGCAGCTGGAACATCTGCTTTCGCGCGAAGGCGAGCAGCTGGGAGATCAGCTCGGCCGCTCGCTCTCCCGCGCTGGTGACGTTGGCGAGCTCTTCCCTCAGTTGGCTGGTCTCGGGCAGCGTCTCTCGCACCAGCTGCACCTCGCCCAGGATGATGGTGAGCAGGTTGTTGAAGTCGTGAGCGACGCCTCCGGCCAGGCGCCCGACCGTCTCCATCTTCTGCGACTGCTGCAGCTGCGCTTCGAGTGCGCGCTCGCGGGCCAGGGCGCGTTTGCGCTCGCTCACGTCGCGGATGAAGGCGAGGAGTCGATCGGGGGCATCGGCGATCACCTCTGCTTCGAACGAGAGCGTGCCTTCGGGCACGGGCAGGGCGTACTCGATCCGCTGGCGTTCCCCCGTTTCGAGCGCAGCGCGAAGGGCACTCTCGACCAGCGCAGCGACATCCGGAGGAAGCACGTCGCGCACCCTCTTGCCGAGCAGTTGCTCGGGCGGGACGAAGAGCATCGAGGGAACGGGGGCGTAGACGTCGAGGTACACGCCCTCGGGTGACATCACGAAGATGAGGTCGGGCACCGCGCGCAGCAGCATCTCGCTTCGGGCCAGTCGCTCCTGAAGCTCCGCTGCGTCGTGGCGTTGATTCGACGACCCCATGCTCGTCATGGGGGACCTCTTGGCTTGGACTCGCCGTTCATAACGGTGCACCGCGGTGCACGGGCCCGATCGGCTAGGTCGTCACTGGGCCCACGAGAACGTCACGCTGCGATTGAGTGAGTGACCAAACCCGGTCGACTGGGTCACCGGCTCACGGTGGCCTGCGCCGCGCGAGGAGAGTCGAGCGGCGGGAATGCCCGCTTCGAGCAAAACCTTCTTCACTGCGTCGGCGCGACGGACCGAGAGCTCGTCGTTGCGCGAATCGGGACCTTGGTCGTCGGCGTGCCCGGTCAGCAGCACCGCGCCTTCTTGCTTCAACAGCACGCGCGCCACGTCACGCAGCGTAGAGAGCGCGTTCGCGTCGAGCGTCGCGCTGCCCACTTCGAAGAACACCGCCTGCTCGGAGAGCGAGATCGCGCGGAAGTGCGAGACGGCGTCGGGGACTCCCGCTTCAGGGCAGCCGTCCGCGTCTTCGAAGCCGTCGAAGTCTTCTGGCGCGAGGGCGCACTGATCGCGCTCATCGGGAACGCCATCAGAGTCGGCGTCGCGCTCGGGGCAACCGTCGGCGTCGCTGACGCCGTCTTTGTCTTCGGGATCGCGCGGACAGAGATCTCGCGCGTCGGCCACTCCGTCGCGATCGTCGTCGAGATCGGGGCAACCATCGCCATCTTCGAAGCCGTCGAGATCTTCCGCCACCGAGGGGCACGCGTCGGTCGCGCCCAGCACTCCGTCGCGATCGACATCGACGTCGACGGGAGGCGGCTTGGCCGAGTCGAACAAGCCACGCGCGCCGAGCGCCAGCTGCATGCGCCAGCGCGGAGTGATTCCGTTGTCGATCGGCGCCACGCCGACTCCCACGTCCGCGAAGAAGAAGTCGTGCAGGTATCGCGCGCCCAGCAGCACCTCGAGTGACGCGCGGGCAGGCTCGGGTTGAGAAGGCGCGGAAGTACCCACGTTGATCAACGAGATCAGATCGCCCGACAGCTGCACGTCGCCCAATCGATACGCGAAGGCGCCGCCCAAAGTGAGGCGATCACCGAGCAGCTGATCGGCGACCTGCACGTTCTGCCCCATGGTGAAGCCACCGTGACCGGTGACCGACCAGCGCTGTCCGCTCTGCCAGGTCACCGTGGTCGAAGCGTCGGCGCGCGCGGTGCTCTCGTGAAACGCAGTATCGGCTCCACCCGTCGGCGCGTAGAGCCCGCCCTGCAACGTCCACAGCAGGCCACGCTCGTTCCAGCTCTTCGGCTCGAGGAGCGCGAGGCGAAGTCCGAGGAAGAGATCTCCCAGCGCCGCGCTCCCAGTGCGCGGAGCAGCCATGCCCGCCATCGAGTTCGCGGTCTGCCCGAGTAGCACCGGCATCACTACGTCGAGCTCGATGCGCGAGATGGGGCTGAACGCGAGCTGCAGCCACGCGAGATCGCGCTGATCGACCCAGCGCACTGGCATGGTGAGCGTTCCGCCACGCACCGCACCCGTCGGAGCAGCACCGCGCACCACGTCGCCGTCATGCCCGTAGCCCAGGGTCACTTCCCAACCGGTGCGCTCGAGCAACCGCGCGGAAGGCAGGCCGATGGATCCCTGGGACCGGCTCCCCTTGATCATGAGCGCGTTGCTGTCTTGCGCCCAGGCCACGCCGCTCATCATCACCGTCATCGCTGCGAGAAGAGTGGAACGCATCACTGACACTGCCCTTCGGGAAAGACGTCCTGGTACGAGTAGCGGAACTGGAGACGCACGTCGTCGAGCTGGTCCCACGGCAACGACGCGTTCGACGGATGCTTCTTGTCGATGAGCACCGTGTAGCCAGCGGCGAGCGGCAGACCTTCGAGCGTGGCGTTCCACGTCTCGGGTGAGCCGAAGTCCTTGAGCGACGCGATGGGCGAGACGGTGCGGCCCGCGGTTCTGAAGGCGGTGACGCTGGAGAACGCGGTGGTGCCGGGGCCGAGCGCCTTCACGGTGTCGTCGATGCCGGGCTGGCACGAGCGGAGTTGGCTCGCTCCGTCGTACGCGATCGAGATCACCGGTTGGCCGCTGAAGCCCTCACCGACCAGCTGCACGCCGATCGACTCGAGCTTCGCGTTGCAGGCGCGCGCGAGGTTGGCGAAGCCGTCGATGTTGAGCGCGAAGGTGGTGGCCCACACGTCGCCTTGATCCAGCCGCTGGCCGATGGTCTGCGTGGTCGAGATCGGGATCTTTCGATTCACCGGCGTCTGCGCGCGGGCGAGCAGGGCGCGGAATCGCTCTGACGGAGTGGCCGGTTCCGCATCGGTGCGCACGGTGGAGAAGCCCATGCCGAGCAGGTCGTCACGCAACGACACGTCGACGGTCTCGATGGTCACCGGTCCTCCGCAGGCGCGCTGCAGGCGGAGGAACTCGTTCGCGATCGCCTCGAGCTGCGAAGGATTGCGCGCGAGCAGGATCGCGAGCCGCTGATCCACGAAGGGCCGCACCGCGTAGTACTCGAGCGCGACCAGCCACTCCTCGAGTGAACGCCGCGCGCGATCGATGCGGCTCTCGGCGCGGGCCATGCGATTGGCGAAGCTGAAGAGCACGTCGGGGCTGCCGAGCAGGCTCTCGAGACTTCCGAAGCGGGCCGACAACGAGCGATAGCGGCCCTCGAGCAGCTGCGCGCGCTGCACCACCTCGTAATAGGCCATCTCTTTCTGCCGGGCGGTGATCTCGGCCTGCTGCACCTCGTACTGGCGGCGGAGCAGATCGACGAGCGCGAGCCGCCACGCGTCGCGGCGATCGCGCAGCTCTACCAGGTCGCGATCGTGCGCGAGGTCGAGCTCCAGGTTCCTGCGGAGCGCGTCGATCAGCGCGTTGAGGGCGTTGATCTGCTTCTCGGACTTGAGGTTGCTGATGTCGATGATCTGCTGCAGGCCGGCGAGATCGTTCTCGGTGCCGAGCGCGTCGAGATCGGGCAGCTGCTCGAGGTTGGTGAGCTCTGCTTCACGGAGCGCGCGCTCTCCTTCGAGGGTGACCTGCAGTGAGGATGCGTTGGCGTCGAGCACCTGGCCGGC
>CBIHPJ010000431.1:0-7764 GCA_966211295.1 uncultured Myxococcales bacterium
CCCAACCCCGGTCTGCCCCCCTGGCCTTGGTGGTGGCCGTCTCTTCACCCCCCGGTGCCCCCCTCCCCTTTGGGTTGGGGGTGGGGGTGCGGGCGCGTCACCATGAGACTCCTCTTGCGAGGCGCACGCCTCCTTGATCCCAATTCCAAGCGCGACGGCGTGGCCGAAGTGCTCGTGGTGAACGGCGAGATCGCCTCAGTCGGCGACAAGGTCGACGCCACCGGAGCGAAGATCGTCGAGCTCAACGGCGCCTGGGTCACTCCCGGCTTCGTCGATCTGCACTCGGTGCTCAAGGACGCGCGCGATGTCGAAGCAGCGCTGAAGGGCGGCTTCACCACCGTCTGCGCAGCGCCCGAGTCGAACAAGCTGAAAGACGATCGCCTCCAGATCCTCACTGCCGCTCCGCTCACCCGGAAGCTCGAGGGCGAAGAGCTTGGTGAGACGCCGGACGATTCCGCGTGCTCGAGCCAGGGCTTCAAGCCGATCGTGAAGTCGGGCGTGCTCCGGCGTGCGCTGCAGTACTCGCGCAACCGCCTGCTCGTGGTGCACGCCGAAGATCCCTCGCTCACGGGCTCTGGAGTGCTGGGAGAAGGACTCACCGCGACGCGCCTTGGCCTTCCCTCGGTGCCAGTGGCCGCTGAGGCCGCGGTGGTCGCGCGCGATCTCCTGATCCTCGAAGAGACGGGCGGAAGGCTGCACTTCGCGCACCTCACCACCGCGCGCAGCGTCGAGCTCCTTCGCACCGCGAAGCAGCGTGGACTCAAGGTGTCCGCCGACGTCACCCCGCACCACCTCACGCTCGATGAACGGCGCGCCGAGGGCTACGCGCTCGAGGCTCGCGTGTGGCCTCCGCTGCGGAGCGAGGCCGACCTGAAGGCGCTGGGGCAGGGCGTCGCCGACGGCACCATCGACGCGGTCGCCTGTGATCACGTGCGAGTCGACATCCTCGATCGCGAGCACGCCTTCGAAGCCTGTGCGCCCGGCTGCGAGGCGTTCGAGCAGGCCCTCCCCGCGGTGCTGGGTCTGGGACTTTCTCCGCTGCGCGCGGTGGAGGTGCTCGCTAGTGCACCGTCCAGGCTCTTGGGTCTCAACTCGGGAATTCTCCCTGGGCTGCGTGCAGCCCTGACCGTCGTCGATCCGAAGGCCCGCGCCGTTCTCGGAGTCGTCACCGGCGCGCGATACCTCTTCTCTTCAGGAGTCCCCACGTGAAGCGAGCTGTCCTGGCCCTGGCAGATGGAACCCTCTTCGAAGGCCGCTCCTTCGGCGCGTCGAGTGAGACCGTCGGAGAGGTGGTCTTCAACACCTCGATGTTCGGCTACCAGGAGATCCTCACCGACCCGTCGTACGTCGGTCAGATCGTGACCATGGCGTACCCGCAGATGGGCAACGTCGGCACCACCTCGGAAGACGACGAGTCTCCCGCCGGCCACCCGCACGCGGTCGGCATGATCGTGCGCGAGTACTCCGAGCCCTCGAACTGGCGCAGCAAGGAGTCGCTCGACGCGTACCTCGCCCGCTCCAGGGTCGGCGGCATCGAAGGCCTCGACACCCGCCGGCTCGTTCGTCACCTCCGCACGCACGGCTCGCAGATGGGCGTGATCGCCACCGGCGAGGTGAACGCGAAGGCGCTGGTGGAGAAGGCGAAGAAGGCGCCCGGCATGGAAGGCATGGACCTCGCCACCGCGACGTCCACCAAGACCGTCTACGAATGGTCGAAGGCCACGCCGAACGTGCTCAACGGACCCGCGAACCACGTGGCGGCTCCGCGCTTCCGCGTGGTGGCGGTCGACTACGGCCTCAAGAAGGCGATGCTCCAGTTCCTCGTCGACGTGGGCTGCCACGTCACCGTGGTGCCCGCGTGGACCACCGCGGCCGAGATCCTCTCGCGCAAGCCCGACGGCGTGTTCCTCACCAACGGCCCCGGAGATCCCGCGGCAGTGAAGGGTGCCGACAAGACCGTCGCTGAGCTGCTCGGCAAGGTGCCCGTGTTCGGCATCTGCCTCGGCCATCAGATCCTCGCGCTCGCGCTGGGCGGGAAGACCTGGAAGATGAAGTTCGGTCACCGCGGCGCGAATCAGCCGGTGAAGGACCTCAAGACCGGCAAGGTCGAGATCACCGCGCAGAACCACGGCTTCGCGGTCGACGCCGAGAGCCTCAAGGGCCGCGCCGAGGTCACGCACCTCAACCTGAACGACTCCACCGTCGAAGGCCTGGTGGTGCCCGGCGCGCGCGCGTTCTCGGTGCAGTACCACCCCGAGGCTTCGCCCGGCCCCCACGACGCGCGCTACCTCTTCCAGCGCTTCGCCGATGTGATGGCTGGCACGTGAGCGGCGCGCCTCATCCCTTCCTCGAGGAGTTGATCGCGTTCGCCACTCCCGAGGCGACCAAGCCCGATCTCCTCGAGGCGAAGACCGAGTGGTTCGAGAAGAACGGCGCGGTGTTCGACGAAGATCGCCAGCTCGAGCAGCGCATGGCCGGCTTCCTCGAGCACTACGCGTGCGATCGCGTGGCGCCGCACTTCGGGAAGACGCCGGCGCGGCAGCGTTACGAGCAGTCGCTCAGAGAAGACGTGCCCGAGCGTGCCGCGGCGTTCCGCGCGTTCACCGAGACCATTCACGGCATCTTCGAGGTGCGGCGCATCACCGAAGGCGAAGTGCGCCTGCGCGGGCTCTTCTCGGGCATCACCTTCGACGTCACCGAGCGGCGGCACATCGTGGGCCTCGGCGTGGGAGACGTGCTCGAGGCGCGCCTGATTCCGTTCGGCGGGCATCTGCACTTCTCGCCCTCGTACTGCTTCCACCCGCACGAGGCCGCGAAGCAGATCAAGGCCGAGGCGAAGCGAAGACTGAAGGAAGGCACGGCCGAAGAGCTCGCCTTCGTTCAGGACTGCGCTCAGCGCGCGCTCAAGGTGGAGCGCTACCGGCAGATCGCGGTCGAGAAGATCTACGACTTCGGCGCGCGAAAGATCTGACCTCCTCCCGCTCCCTGCGCAGCGGGGAGAGGGGCAGGGGAGAGGGCTCAGCGTGAATCGAGCAAATCCAGAAAGTCTCGGAGCCGCTCGAGCTCATCGTCCTGCATCTGATCGAACTCGAGCCCGTACCCGCGCACCGCGACGCTGACGTGCTCCGCCTTCGAAGTGCGCACGTCCACGCGCGCGATGCCCGCTCGCGTGAAGCGAACGTGCGCCACCCACGGATCTCCACCCGGCATCGGAACTCCGATGACGCCACCTTCGCCGGGTTGCACGTCTTCGATCGCCTGCACCTCTTCGATGAACGCGCCGGTCTCCGAGATCTCGAGCAGCCGCGACCGCGCCGCATCGCCGCCGCTGTCGAGCTCGACCTGCGAGGGAATCTCGCAGCGGTATCTGACGGGGCGGGGCGTCGTCATCGGAGGACCCGGAGCATGCCGTCAGAGCCGGCGAATGGTCATCAGATTCGTGTTGCCGGGCTGGTTGAGCGGAGTTCCCGCGACGATCACTACGGTCTGACCCTGCTCCGCCCACGCTTCCTTCGCGCACAGCCGGCGCACCGTCTGGATCATCGCGTCGGTGGAGTTCAGCCGGGGAGCCACGTGGCCCGTCACTCCCCAATACAAGGCCATGCGCCGCAGCATCGCAGCATGAGGCGTGAGCGCGACGATGCGTGAACGAGGCCGCAGCTCCGAGATCAACCGCGCCGTCATCCCGCTCTCGGTGAACGCGATGATCGCGGCAGCGCCCAATCGATCGGCGGCGCTCACGGCCGCGGCCGCGATGCCCGTCGAGATGTCATCGGTGGCCTGGTACGGCATGGGACGAGTCGGGTTTCCCCGCTCAGCCTCGATCACGATGTTCGACATCATCCTGATCGCCTCGACGGGATATTTCCCCGCGGCGGTCTCCCCCGAGAGCATCACCGCGTCGGCGCCGTCGTAGATCGCGTTCGCCACGTCGGAGACTTCCGCGCGCGTCGGCCGCGGGCTGTTCACCATGCTCTCGAGCATCTCGGTGGCGACGATCACCAGGCCACCGCGCGCGTTGGCCGCCGTCACCGCCGCCTTCTGAATGCCGGGGAGTTGCTCGAGCGGCATCTCCACCCCGAGATCGCCGCGGGCGATCATGATGCCGTCCGACGCTTCGGCGATCGCGTCGAGATCGGCCACCGCCTGCGGCTTCTCGATCTTCGCGATCAGCGGCGTGTTCAGCTTCTTCACGTGCTGGCGCGCGATGCGGAGATCCCTCGCGCTGCGCACGAAGGAGAGCGCCACGAAGTCCACGCCCAGCTCCTGGCCGAACTTCAGATCCTCGATGTCCTTCGCGGTGATCGTCGGCACCGAGACCGCCGCGCCCGGCAGGTTGATGCCCTTCTTGTCCTTCAAGGTGCCGCCGATCAGCACCCGGCAAAAGATGTCGGGGCCCTTCACGCCGAGCACCTGCAGCCGCACGCGCCCGTCGTCGAGCAGCACCGGGTCGCCCTTCCGCACGTCCCGGGGCATCGTCTTGATGGGGGTGGGCAGTATGTCTTTGTTCCCCAGCACGTTCCTCGTGGTGAGGGTGACCTTCTGACCCGCCACCACTTCCGCCATGCCGGCGGAGAAGCGCCCGAGCCGCACCTTCGGACCCTGCACGTCCTGGAGGAGCCCGATCGGCTTGCCCACCTTCTTCGAGACCTTGCGAATGAGGTTCACCCGCGCCTGATGCTCCTCGTGCGTGCCGTGGGAGAAGTTGAGGCGCGCCACGTCCATGCCCGCGCGCATCATTCCCTCCAGCACCTCGGCCGAAGACGACGAGGGGCCCAATGTGCAGATGATTCGGGCTTTGCGTTCAGCGGTCATGCGGCTCCGTTCGCGGTTGTGAGGGCTGTGAGGCTGTGTCGTGAAAATGCCCCGATTGACCCTTTCCAGTGCGACTTTCTACGATTCTCACTCTTGGTTGTGGGGGGGGAGCGCAGGAGTCGTTCTTGCGGCATTCGGAGGCCGGGCAGTGAGTGACAACCGAAAGTTCGAGCGCGTGACGTCCCGCCTTCGCTGCTGGTGCGAGGGTGAGAACATCACTGTCTACGCTCGAATTGGGAATCTGAGTGAAGGCGGAATCTTCGTGCGCACGAGCACCCCTCTCGAGCGCGGAAGCAAGGCCACCTTGAGGTTCGGCACCGAGGTGGAGGCTCCAGCTCGTGTGGTGTGGAGCCGAATGGAAGGTCAGGGCGGACCGCCCGGCATGGGCCTCGTGTTCGAGGGCTTGAACGATGCCGTTCGTGATGCGATTCGCCGGCTGATCGAAGAAGATCGCTCGCCATCGAAGCAAGCTGTCAGTAACTGACGCCGACTTTTTCGCGCGCCCCACTTCGCGCGAAGCCCCACTTCAGGAGCGCTTTTGCGGATCGCCATCATCTCCGACATCCACAGCAACATCGAGGCGCTCACCGAGGTCCTGAAGACCATCGACAAGCAGAAGGTGGATCGCATCGTCAGCCTGGGCGACGTGGTCGGCTACGGCGCTTCTCCGAATCCGTGCTGCGAGCTGGTGCGCGAGAACGCCGAGGTCACGCTGCTCGGCAACCATGACGCCGCCGTCGCCGGCCGCATGGACTACTCGTTCTATTACGACGCTGCTCGCCACGCCCTCGACTGGTCGGCGAACGTGCTCAACGAAGAGAACCTCAACTGGCTGCGGAGCCTCCCGTACACGTACCGCATCGGCGACGTCGGCTTCTGCCACGGCTCGCCGGTGGAGCCGCGCAGCTACGAGTACATCTTCGCGCTGGAGCAGGCCCGCGAGCTCACGCCGTTCGCCGGCGATCTGCCCGAGGTCACGTTCATCGGGCACAGCCACCTCTGCAAGGCGTTCGCGATCGGCTCGGGTGAAGTGAACGACGTGGTCGCCCAGAAGTTCGGCATCCGCAAGGGCTACAAGTACATCATCAGCGTCGGCTCGGTCGGCCAGCCGCGCGACTACGACAACCGCTCCTGCTTCGTGATCCACGACACCGAGGCGCGGACCGTCGAGTACGTGCGCGTGGAGTACGACATCCAGGCCAGCGCGCAGCGCATCTTCGATGCCGATCTCGCGCTGAACTTCGGCAAGCGCCTCTTCCTCGGCGTCTGACCGATCTTCTGTCTTGCGAGTGAGCGGCGGTGGGGTGAGAACCCCGCCGCTACCGATGCGCGATCAGACCTTCATGACGATGATGCGGTTGTTGCCCAAGTCGGCCCTCTCAACGGCCGTGGGCAAGGCCACTCGGCTCCCCATTCCCGCGGGCATGCACCAGGCCGCGATGCGCGCCTTCGCCAAGCAGTACCGGGTGAACCTCGAGGAGATGGAAGGCACCATCGAGGACTACCCGACCTTCGGCTCGTTCTTCACGCGCAAGCTCAAGCCCGGCCGCCGCACCATCGACATGGATCCGAAGGTGATCGCGAGCCCCGTCGACGCGGCCGTCTCGCAGATCGGTCAGATCGAGCGCGGCGCCTGTCTGCAGGCCAAGGGCATCTCCTTCCCCGTCGACAAGCTGCTCGGTGATGCGCGCCGCGCGCTCGACTTCGAGGGTGGCTCGTTCGCGACGCTGTACCTCTCTCCGCGCGACTATCACCGCTTCCACTCTCCGCTGCCCGGCACCATCACCGGCTACCAGTACATGCCCGGCGAGTTCTGGCCGGTGAACAAGGCCTCAGTGGCACTGAAGGACGCGCTCTTCGCGATCAACGAGCGGCTCATCACGTACCTCGACACGCCCGCCGGCCCCTGCGCGTACATCGCGGTGGGAGACACGTGCGTCTCGCGCATTCACATGTCGTACGACGAGCTGCTCACCCACGAGGGCAAGCCGGCGAAGGCGCACACCTACCCGCGCCCGATTCCGATCGAGAAGGGCGGGGAGATCGGCATGTTCGAGATGGGCTCCACCGTGATCCTGCTCTTCGCGCGCGGCAAGGTGACCTGGGAGCCGTCGCTGATGACGGACACTCCCATCGTCCTCGGTCAGAAGATCGGCGTGCTCACATGAGCAAGACGTTCGCGGGCGTGAAGGGGATGAATGATCTCCTCCCGCCGAAGATCGAGATCTGGCAGCGCATCGAGGGCGTCGCGCGCGCGCTGTTCGGCCGCTACGGCTACTCCGAGATCCGCACGCCCATCGTGGAAGACACCGCGCTCTTCGTGCGCAGCGTGGGCGAGGTGACCGAGATCGTCGGCAAGGAGATGTACACCTTCGACGACAAGGGCGGCCGCTCGATCACCATGCGGCCCGAGGGCACTGCGCCGGCAGCCCGCGCGTACATCGAAGCGAGCGTCGCCAATCAGGAGCCGCTCACCCGCTGGTACTACATGGGCCCGATGTTCCGGTACGAGCGCATGAAGACCGGGCGCTACCGGCAGTTCTACCAACTGGGCGCCGAGGCCTACGGCGCCATCGATCCCTCGCAGGACGTCGAGATCATCGCGCTGTGCCACGCGTTCTTTCAGCAGATCGGCGTGCCCGACGTGGTGCTCCACCTGAACTCGCTCGGTGACGGCTCCACTCGGCCCGCGTACCTCGAGAAGTTGAAGGCTCACTTCGCGCCGCTGGTCGAGAAGATGAGCCCCGAGGCGAAGCTGGCGTTCGAGAAGAACACCATGCGCCTGCTCGACTCCAAGGAGGAGGCGTTGCAGGAGGCGATCGCTTCGGCGCCCGCGATCCTCGAGTCGATCGATGAGGGCTCGAAGAAGCACTTCGACGAGGTGCAGCGGCTTTTGGGCAAGCTCGGCATTCCCTTCGAGCTCGATCGGCGCCTGGTGCGCGGCCTCGA
>CBIHPJ010000432.1:0-7741 GCA_966211295.1 uncultured Myxococcales bacterium
CCGCCTGGCCTCCCGGGCCGAGCTGGATGGGATGTTCTCCGCGATGAACCGGTGAAACGGCGGACGTGAAATTCTCTCCCTCTCCCCTCGGGAGAGGGTCGGGGTGAGGGTGAGGGTTGAGCTAAGACGCGAACCCGTGAACAAGTTCCTCACTGTCGCCGCTCTCGCCATCGTCTCCTGTGCTCCTCCGCCTGCTCCCAAGTTGGAGGACGCGAAGTACGCCGCGGCGCTCAACGTGGACATCTCGGCCTCGACGAAGCTCGGCGCGATGTACATCCGCGAGCTCACCGAGGGCACGGGCGCGACCGCGGACGCGAACCAGCTCGTAACGATGCGGTACACGGGCTGGCTCGTCGACGGCACGCAGTTCGACTCGAACCAGGCCGAGGGTTTTCAGTTCCGCCTCGGCGCAGGTCGCGTGATCGGCGGCTGGGATCTCGGCGTGCGCGGAATGAAGGTCGGCGGCACGCGGCAGCTGATCATTCCGCCTGAGCTCGGTTACGGCGAAGAGGGCACCGGGCCGATTCCGGGCAACGCGATCCTCGTGTTCAACGTGACGATGCTGAGCACGCCTTGAGGTGCGTGGGGACTTGAGGTCCCTCGCATTGCTCGACTCGCGCTGGCCTCTCGACTTCGACCAATCACGGAGTGAACGTCGCTTCGTTGTCGACCCGCACTTCACACCTCGGGAATTTCCCTCTGGGGCGTGTCGAAATCGGCCCGATAACGCCGATGTTTGAAGTGACTGAGTGAAGTTCGCGCGAACGGTGCGCGTTCTTCTCTCAATGCCTCGAAGAGTACGCACCAGAGTCACAGAAAGCTCGAGCTCAAGAGGCCTGCTCGATGGATTTCCGAAGCAAGCACCACGCGACCCGCCTTTCTCAAGGCGATTGAACGCAGAGGCCGCGACCGTCTTCTGGACTCGGACCATCAGCGATACGGGCACACGCGAATCCGACAGGGCAGTCCCGTGCTTCGCGGCAAGGCAGCTCACAACGACGCTCGAGCTCCTGACCGGCGATACCATGCCCGCCCACGCACTCCATCGGGGGAGCGCAGGTGCCGCCGTCGATCACACAGAGGCGGCCAGACTCACGCCTCAGAGCTTCCGCTGAGAGACGCGCAGTTGGCGCTGGCTTGCACGAAGCGAGGAGGAGGAGCGCGACGAAGACGCCCCTCACCCCGATTTCTGGGTCGCTCCGCCTCTGCGAATCTTCCGCTGCGCTTCTGATTCGCGACGCCCAGCCAACTGCGGCTGGGCCGGTTGCGCTCCTTGCCCTCTCCCCGCTGACGCAGGGAGAGGGAGAACGAGTCACAGACCGCAGCCGAACTCGGTGGTGGCCTTGTAGACCGACCCGCGCGGCGGCGTGCAGACCACCGTCTCGATGCAGTACTGGCGCGACCCGGTGACGCCGTCCTTGCAGAACGAGCGCACCTCGCCGAAGCCCGGGTTCGCCGTGCCGTTCGGGCACTGAGCCGCGCCCGACTTCGCGTCGCAGCGGCAGGCCTTGAGCAGACCACCGTCCATCTGGCGGAGCAGCGGATCGGGCTCGCAGATACCGGCGTCGCTCACGCCACCATCAGGCAGCACGCTGCAGTCAGCGTTGGTCTGGCAGTAGCCCACGTCCTGCGCCGGGTTCGGCTGCACGCGGACGAACTGCACCGAGTAGTTGGTGGGGCATGCGATCTGCGTCTTGGGCGTCATGCCGTAGCGGAGGTCGACCGACGTGGAGTCGTTCACCGAGGGCGTCATGCAGACCGCGATGCCCGCCGCCATGCCGCGGTCACCCGCGTACATGCACTTGGGCTTGAGCGGGCTGCAGTTCGGGCTGTTCGAGCCGTTCGCACACGGAGACCACGAGGGAGGCGCGAGCGCGGCGCATTCCTGGTCGGCCATCGACTGGACCATCACGTCGACGCCCATGCTGAAGTCGTTGCCCGCGCCGCACTCGGTGCAGAACGGAGGCGCCGGAGCCTTGTAGCAACCCGCGGGGTTCTGATCCGCGAGCGGCGGGCAGGGATCAGGGGTGCCGTCGAAGTTCTTGTCGTCGCCGCAGCAGTACTCGCCCTGCGCGCACGCGATGCCCGCGCCACCCTGCTCGGTGCAGCTCTCGAGGCGGCAGAAGTTCACGCCCGCGTCGACGCTGCAGGAGAACGGGGAACGGCAATCCTTGAACGGCAGACCGGTGACGACGTCAGTGCCCGTGCGGCAGTCGGTCCGGCACACGAACGTGCCGCGGTCGCAGTAGCCGAGGTACGGGCCTGCATCCATCAGCTCGGGGCACTCCGCGTTGTCCATGCAGGCACCGTTCGCACGGCAGCGCTTGGGAGACCGGGTGTCGTCGGGCAGCAGCTCGCCCTCGCACTTGAGGTTGGTGCCACCGAACGGATTGGCAGCGGACGCCTGGCAGTCGCTGTTGTTCTCGCAGGGCGGCTTGCAGCGACCCGCGCCGTAGCGGATGGACTCGGAGTTCAGGTTCGCCGAATCGACCCAGCAGGTCTGGCCCGGCGGGCAGCCCGGAGAGTTCAGCTCCCTGCGGTCGAAGTTCCAGATGCACCGAGGCACGCACACGCCACCGCACGAGCCGGGGCCCGCGTCAGGACGGTTCACGCTGCACACCGCGCCCGAGGGGCAGTCTTTGTCGACGTTGCAGCCAACCGAGTCGCAGCTGTTCGACTGCGGGCGGCAGAAGCCGGTGCCGTCGTCGATGGTGCCGCACGCGCACTGACCGACGCGCTGGTAGCTGCAGTACTTCTTGCCCGACATGTCGTTCGGCAGCTGCTTGCAGCGACCGGCGCCGATGCCGTCCGGCGGCCCGAAGATCACCACGTCAGAGCCGCACTCCGCGTCAGTGGTGCACTCCTCGCAGGGCCCCTTGCGCAGACGGCACACGTTGCCGCCCGCCGCCGAGGTGTCGCAAGTGCACTGCTGGCCGTAGCGGTAGCAGCGATCTTCCGAGTTGAGCGACTGGCACTGGAAGTCGGCGGTGCACGTCTGGCCCATGATGCAAGCGCCGCTGGTGGTGTCGCAGATCTTCCCGGCCTCGCAGTCGAAGTCGTTCTTGCAGGGCGGAGGACCGGCATCGACGCCCGCGTCATCCATCGGGTTCATCGCCGCCACGCACGCACCCTCGGTGCAGACCTGGTCGGTGCCACACGCGGAGCACGTCGCGCCGGCAGCGCCACACTGATCAGTGCTGGTCGCGGTGACGCATTCGTTCTTGTCGGTACAGCAGCCAGCGCAGGTGTCGGCCGCGCACTTCTTCTGGCAGCCGGGCGTCAGCGCCACGAAGAGGCCGAGCAGCGCTCCGAAGAACGCGTAACGGAGATGGGTGTTGAGCATGTGTTGTTCCTGTTTCGATTTCGGCCGGGGAGGAAGGCCTCGCCTTAGCCGAAATCTCGGGAACGCAACACCTCGTCTATGGTCCGAGTCCCACCCACACCTCACCGTCTTCGGCGAACTCCTTCTTCCAGATCGGCACGTCTTCCTTGAGCCGATCGATGACGTACTCGCAGGCGCGGAAGGCCTCCTTGCGGTGCGGAGCGGAGACCGCGATCACCACCGCGAGGTCTCCCGGTAACAGGGTTCCGAGCCGGTGGATGACGGAGACCTGGGTCCCAGGCCACCTCTCGCGCGCTTCGTCGCCGATCTGCGCGAGCTTCTTCTGCGCCATCGGTCCGTAGGCTTCGTAGTCGAGGCGGGTGACGCGTTTGCCCTTCGAGTGATCGCGCACGGCGCCGGTGAAGGTGACCAGGCCGCCCTGCGATTTCGCGGAGACGGCGTCGATCGCTTCCTGGAGGGAGAGCGGCGTTTCCTGGAGGCGGTAGAGCCCGTTGGTCCCTCCGGCGACGGGAGGAATGAGGGCGACTTCGGCGCCTTCGGGGATCACGTCGCTGGGACTTGCGAACTCTTCGGCGACCGCGATGCGGAGCTTGGGGAGGAGTGGTCCAACTTCAGGCACCACTTCAATGAGCTTCGTCGTGAGGTCTGCGACTGTCGCTCCCTTGGCGAGCTCGAGATCGAGGGTGCTTCGTTGTGCTCGTTCTCTTGCAGCAGCGAAGAAACGGATCGTGATCTGCACGATGTCTGCCCTCACCCCGACCCTCTCCCGAAGGGAGAGGGAGATCATTAGTGACCTTCTCCCTCGGAGAACTCAGCCCTTCTTCTTCGCGTGGATCTCGAGCTTGAGCGCCACGTCATCGGAAATCAGATCGTCGGGCTTGCCCGGGTACACCACGCCGAACTCCTTGCGGTTGATCGCGAACTCCGCGTTCACCGTCACCTCGGAGTCGCTCATCGTGATCGTCGCGGGAAAGCTCAGCGCACGCGTGACTCCGTGCATCGTGAGGTTGCCGGTCACCGTGTAGCCCGTCTCGTTCTTCGCCACCGAGGTCGACACGAAGTTCGCGAACGGGAACTTCTCCACGCCGAAGAAGTCGTCGCTCTTCAGGTGACCCACCAGCTTGTCGGGCGCGGTGGTGAGCGAGTTCATGTCGATCTCCGCGCGCACCCGGCTCTTCGCCGCGTCGTTGTCCACCACCTCGATGATGCCGCCGAAGGTCGCGAAGCTGCCCTCGTGCGCACCGGTCACCTTGCGGCCCGTCCAGTTCAACTTCGATTCCGCCTGCGTGAAGGGAAACGCCTTCGCGCCCTCGATGGGATCGATGCTGGCCTGCGTGGTGGCGGCGGCGGAGGTCGCCTTGGGAGCGGCGGGCTCCTCCTTCTTACAACCAACGAACACGACGAGAGCTGCAGTGACGAGAGTGATGCGCATGTTCATTCCTTAGATTCCGTAGAGCGTTCCGTACTTCTGCTTCAAATACGCAACGAAGTCGTCGTCGTTCAATCCCGCCCCGGTCACTCGGGTGATCAGCGCTTCGGCGTCGGAGCGGAAGCCCTCGCGGTGCACCTTCTCCCGCAGCCAGTTCTTCACCGGCGCGAGCTCGCCTGAACGAATCGATTCGTCGAGTCCCTTGATGTCGCGGTTCATCGCCTTCCACAGCGACGCCGCGTAGAGATTTCCAAGCGCGTAGGTGGGGAAGTAGCCGAACTCACCGTAGGCCCAGTGGATGTCCTGCAGCACGCCCTGGTTCACCGAGTTGACCTCGAGCCCGAGGAGCTCCTTCGTCTTCTGATTCCACGCGCCGTCGAGATCCGCCGCCTGCAGGTTGCCGCGAATGAGCTCCACCTCGAGCTCGGTGCGCAACACGATGTGCAAGTTGTAGGTGACCTCGTCCGCCTCGACGCGAATGAAGCTGCGCTCGACGCGATTCACTTCGCGGAGGAAGTCGGTGAGGGAAACGTCCTTCAGCTGCGCGGAGAACGCTTGCTGGTAGCGCGGATAGAAGTACGTCCAGAACGCCTGGCTGCGGCCGACCACGTTCTCCCAGAGCCGCGACTGAGACTCGTGCAGTCCCATCGAGGGCGTCTGCGCCAGCGTGGTGCGCTCGTGCTCGACAGCGAAGCCCTGCTCGTAGAGCCCGTGGCCGCCCTCGTGGATCGTGCTGAACACGGAGGAGAGCGGAAGGTTCTCGAACACGCGCGTGGTGAGGCGCACGTCGTGAAGTCCGGTGCCTCCGGTGAAGGGATGCGTGCTGCGATCCTGCCGGCCGCGCTCGAGATCGAAGCCCATCGCCTCGAGCAGCTTCATCGTGAAGTTCCACTGCGCTTCGGAATCGAACTTCTTCCCCTCGAAGATCCGCTTCGGAGCCGGCCTGGCGTCGATCGCCTGCACCAGGGGCACCAGCTTGGAGCGAAGGCCCGCGAGCACCGGAAGCAACCGGCTCACACCCATCCCCGGCTCGTAGTTCTCGAGCAGCGCGTCGTATCGCTCGCCCTCGTGGCCCCACGCATCCGCCATCTCGCGGCGGAGCTGCAGCAGCTTCTGCACGTGAGGCTGAAAGACTTTGAAGTCCTTCTGCTCGCGCGCCTCTTTCCACGCGGACAGCGCATGCGACTGCGCCTCGGCGAGCGCCTTCACCAGGAGCGAGGGGATCTTCACCGCGCGATCGCGCTCCTTCTTGAGCACGCGCACCATCGCGATCTCGTCGGGCGTGGCGGGCTTCGCGTCGGCGAGCCACTCACCGAGCCGGGGATCCACCAGCCGTTCGTGATGGAGCGCCTGCATGGTGCCCAGCTGCGCCGCGCGGCCGGCCTCGGCGCCCTTCGGCAAGTACGTCTCCTGATCCCACGTGGCCAGGCCGATCACGCCGGCGAGATCGCGAAGCTCCTGCATGCGGGCGAAGAGGTTCTCGTTCATAGGCGCGTCTTCTAGTACGGCGGGCGCATGGCTACCCAGCTTCAGCTCTTCATGACACGCGAGGACGAGCTCCAGTTCGTCCGTTTCCTCGAGCGGAACAACATGGAGGTCTACCCGCGCCGCGTCCCGCCCGATTGGGAGACCTTCAAGGCGTCGGAGGAGAACTTCGACAAGCTCCCCGAAGAAGACGTGTACCTCGTGGCGAGCGACATCGGCCCCGCGATCGTCGACAAGCTGAAGCGCGGCAAGGACAAGGGCTTCTGGCGCGTCGATGAGGTGCGCTCTCCCGTCATTTTCTGGGAACGCTGCAAGCTGAACGACGAAGGCGAATTGGTCGCAGGGCAGCTCTGGGCCGAGCTCGAGATCACGCAGCAGACCGGGCGGCGCGATCCGGCTCCCGAGCGCTTCCGGGTGCTCTTCATGGAGATCGACAACTGGGTGAAGAAGACCTTCCGCAAGACGCACCCCAAGGGTTTCTTCGTGGGGCCCAAGACCGCGAAGGAGTGCAGACAGACCGGCCTCAAGCTCCGGGAGAACAAGTACTGGGGCCGCGAGATCGAAGTGCATGCGTCCTGACGGTGATTGATGGCGAAACGTTAAGTCGGGAACGTCGGGAGCCATCTCGGGGTTAGTCTGGGCACCATGTCCTGGCTCGACACCCTGGAAGACATCCGCAAGAAGGACTTCTCGAAGATGGCGATGGCGAAGCGCGATGAAGCCGCGCGCGACGTCGTGAACATGGCCAGCTACGCCTGCGCCGTGGTGGCCGTCTCGCCCATTCCGTTCTCCGACGCCGTGCTGATGCTCCCGGTGCAGTCGGCGATGGTGGTGACCGTGGGCCACGTCTACGGACGCAAGGTCACCGAGGCCGACGCGAAGAGTTTGATCGTCGAGCTCGCCGCGACGGCCGGACTCGGGATGCTCGCGCGCCAGGGCATCAAGGCGATCCTTCCCGTCTTCGGCGCGCTGCTCACGGTGCCGGCTGCCTTCGCGATGAACTGGGGCATCGGCCGCGTGGCGATGGAGTACTTCCGCAATCCCGGCATGCCGGCGGACCAGCTCAAGAAGATCTACGAGGCCGCGAAGGAAGAAGGCGCGGCGATGTTCTCGAAGGAGCGGTTCGACATGTTCCGCAAGTCGACCTCCGCGCCTCCGAAGGATGCGCCGGCGGATGACGCTGCTCCGAAGAAGAAGGCCGCGGCGAAGAAGAAGCCGAAGAGCGCGGTCGAGAAAGTCATCGAAGGCGACTTCATGAAGAAGCTCGGCAAGCACAAGGACGTGCGCGAGGCGTTCGATGGAGTGATTCACCTCGACGTCACGGGCGCGGGCGGCGGGCAGTGGACGGCGGATCTCACGAAGTCGGCGGAGTGGATCACCAGGGGCCACGCGGGAAAGCCGAAGCTCACGATTCGCGCTGGTGCGAAGGACTTCATCGCGCTGGTGAAGGGCGAGAAGAACGCGCAGATGGCGGTGATGTCGGG
>CBIHPJ010000433.1:0-7735 GCA_966211295.1 uncultured Myxococcales bacterium
ACCGCTCTCGCAGTGGCGTGGGCTGGCGCCTTAGCCGCAGTCGTAGCGCTCCCTGCCGCTGAGCTCTCGCGCACGTGGACGCAATCAGGATCAGCAGTCTCAGGCGGCTCGCAGTGGTCCGTCTCCGGAGCGCAGCTGCTCTCGATCTTCATCCCCGACGGAGATCGTCCGCGCATCGGCGGCTACTGGAACGGACCCGATCAGCACTTCCTCTTCACCCTCTTCACGGGCGCGCTCGGAGCCTGCCTCGCGACGCTGAGCGTGCGAGTGAAGCGCGCACGACCGCTGCTCGCCTTCGCATTGCTGACGCTCGTGCTCTGCCTCGGGAAGCACCTCTTCCTCTCGGAGTGGCTGCTGGCGGTGCCTCCGTTCTCATTGTTCCGCTACCCGGCGAAGTACGCGGTAGGCCTGCTGATCGCCATTTCACTGCTCTCTGGTTTCGGAGCGAGGCGGCTCGTCGCGATCTCTCGCCTCCGCGGCGTCTTGAAGTCGCCGCCGGTGATGGCGCTGATCGGTCTCGTGGTGGGCCTCTTCCTCTCGTCACGCTGGGACGGAGTGCGTGAGGGCTTCCACCTGCACGCCTGGTGGATCCTCGGAACCACAGCGGTGCTGATCGTGCTGCGGCGCCGGCCCGCGCTGCTCGCGACTGCGGTGGCCGCTGAGCTCGTCTTCGCGCCAGTGACGAAGTGGGAGCGCGTTCCCGCGCGCGAACTCACGAAGCCGTCCCGGCTCGCACCTTTGCTCCGTGACGAAGGGCGCATCTCGATCCGAGTCGACCTCGACGATCACGATCCCGAGGCGTGTGGTCCGTGGGATCTCGACGAGCACGACGCGCTGCTCGAGGGGCGCGATCGCCTCGCGGGTTTGCGCTTCGTGGAAGAGGGTCTGCGCGCGACGGGCGGCTACGGGTTCCGCGATCCATGGCGGCTGGGCAAGGCCTTCTCCCATGGCTCGAGTGCCTTCGTGGCCGCGGGAGTGAGCACCTTCGTACGCGAGACGTGGGCTCCGGCACCGCAGGGAGTCGTGAGCGTCGCCACGACACCGATCGACGACGTGTGGATCTGGAAGGGCGCTCCGGCGTTTCCTCGAGGGTTCTTCGTGTCGCAGGTGAAGGTGGCTGACGATGACGTCGCGTTCGCGGCCCTCGATGCCACGCCGGATCAGTTGGCGAACACGGTGGTGGTCGATCGGGGTGAGCCGGTGAACGCGACTCCGTGCGTCGCTCGAGTCACGACCACGGAGCGTCAGCCCGAAGAAATCGAGCAGCAGCTCACCGCGTGCTCCGACGGCGCCGTGGTGCTCGGAGACGCGTGGTACCCGGGCTGGACCGTCGAGGTCGACGGAGCGCGTGCTGAAGCGCTGCGTGCGTGGGGTTTCTTGAGGGCCGTGCGGGTGAGCACCGGCGCGCATCGGATCGTGTGGCGCTATCAGCCGATCACGTTCCGCCTGGGCGCTGCAATCTCTGCGTCGGCGCTCCTGGCGTTGGTGGTCGTGTTGTTGCGGCGGAGGCGGGCGTGAAGTTCCTCAAGGCCGTGCGCCCGCTGGAGTGGGTGCTCCTCCTCTTCCTCCTCGCCGTGACGTTGATGGTCGGTCCGTCGGCCGCGCTGAGTGGTGCGTCGCGATTCGCCGAGGCGCGCTCGCGGGAAGTCTTCCTCGCGCTGTTGGTCGTGGTCACGATTCAGCAAGTCGCGAAGGCGATGCAGTCGAGCTGGGAAGATCGCGCGCACCCGCTGCGGATGAAGTTGTTGCTGTGGCTGCCGATGGCGTTGCTCCCGTTCTTGATCGGACTCGGCACCGGGATCTTCGACGAAGAACTTTGGACGCGGATCGCTGGCGAGTTCGACGCGTTCGCGGTGTTGAAGGCGCTGTTGGTGTTCCTCCAGATCTTCAGCTTCGGCGCGCCGACGATGCTGCTGTGGCTCGGACTCTGGGAGATGGGGCGTAGCCAGGGACGTATTCAGCTCGGACCGTTCGTGTCGCAGTCAGCCGCCGCGGTGGCGAGCAGCCTGCGCGACTGGGTTCCGCTGCTGATGTTGATCTCGGGCTACGCGTGGATCGGCGAGGTGATGGAGCTCTCCGTGCAACACGGAGTCGACGACGCGCTTCGTCGCGCGGATCTCTGGCTCTTCGGAACCGATCCCGTGGTCGCGCTGCAGGCGATCATCTCGCGGCCGCTCTCGGTGTGGCTGGCGTTCGCGTATTCGATGTACGCGGTGTTCTACGCGGTGTGTCCGAGCGTGGTGTGGCTGAGCTCAGGTCGGCAGGCGTTTCGTGAGCTCGCATTGATGCTCGGTTCGGCGATGGCGGTGACGTGGTTCTCGTACCTCGTCTTCCCCGCCAAGGGGCCGGTGCTCTCGCAGACCTTCACGGTGCCGCTCGACATGTATTTCATCGAGCCGATCAAAGAGGCGCTGATGGACGCGGGGCGCATCAACTGGGACTGCTTCCCGAGCATGCACACCTGCGCGACGTTGATCTTCTGGTTCGGAGCGTGGCGGCACGCGCGAGCGATGTTCTGGGTGATGGCGCCGATCGCGATCTCGATTCCGTTCGCGTGCGTGTACCTGCGGTACCACTACGTGGTCGATGTGATTGCTGGTGCTGCGCTCGCCGCAATCGTGTGCTTCGTCACGGTGAAGTTCACGCCCGAAAAACCTCTCCCTGCGTAAGCGGGTATAGGTCGGCCAACGGCCGGGAGAGGGAGTCTGGCGGTGAACGAAAAACCTCTCCCTGCGTGAGCGGGGAGAGGTCGGCCAACGGCCGGGAGAGGGGCCTCACTTCGCGTCTTCGAGCGCAATCGCCGACTCGAATCGCTTCGACAACCACACGATGAACACCGCGAGCGCGGCGCCCACCAGCACGTCGATCACGTAGTGGTAGCGCAAGTACAGGCACGCCAGCGGCATCAGCACGATGATCGGCGAGATCACCCAGAACAACCGCCGCGCCCAGGTCCACGCGCTGTACCCAAGGAGCAACGTGCAGCACGTGTGCATGCTCGGGAAGCAGTCGTACGAGATCCGCGTCGCGTCCATCATCGCTTCTTTGATCGGACCGACCAGGTACATGTCGAGCGGCACCGAGAACGTGCGCGTGAAGAGCGGACCCTTCACCGGCACGAGGCAGTACCCGACGTACGCGATCAGCAGCGCGAGACCGACGCGGAACGTGGTGATGCGGAGCGCGCGCGGTCCGCCGGTCATCAACACCGTGCCCAGAACCAGAGGGAAGAGCACCGCGTAGAACGAGTACGCGAACGCGAGCAGCTCGGTGAGCGGCTTCCAGATGCACGCCTCGAGCAGATCGAGCGGATCGGTGCCGAAGAACATCACGCGATCGATCTGCGCCATCAGTCCATCGCGCTCGCCCGTGAAGCCCGCATCCACCACCGCGCGCATCCACTCGTAGCCGGTGAGGATCAACAACATCGGGGCCCAGTCGCGCGCCATCGCAGCGCCGGCTTTGACGATCTCCTTCATCGCTCCGGGGCGAACGCGCCCGTGCTCGCGCAGTTCATTCGCCGCGACCAACCAGCCAAGCATCGTCGGAAGTCCGAACCCGAACGTGAGCATGAACATCGAGACGAGCGCATTGAGCACCGTGCCCGCTGCCGCGCCGTCGACTCCTTCGCGGAGCACCGGGCTGCGCAGCACCACGCTCGTGATGAAGAGCCACGGAAGCAGTGCGAGCGGCAACGCGATCCACAAGATCTTTCGCGGGCCCGGCGGCAGCGGTCCCCACGGGAGCTGACGGAAACGCCACGACAGCTGGATCGCCGTCACCAGCCCGAGCGAGAAGAGCAGGGTCATCGCGCGACTGCCGACCGCACCGGTGCTGAAGCTCAGGAAGACCTGCGGACCGGATCTCACGAGCACGAAGAGTAGGAACGCGACGATCGCCCATTCAATCGGCCTGAGGACGCGTGTCACGGCGAAGGATCCGGAGTTGCTGCAGATGCCGTGAGCCACGCGCTCAACGGCACCGAGGGCTGCCAGAGCGACAGCTGATCGACCAACTTGAGCGCGCTCTCGCCTTTGCCACTCCCCACGAGCCACGCAGCGTGCGCGTGCAACAGTTCGCCGTCAGCGGCACCCTCGACGGGGAGCGGTTTCGGCGGGAACTTCGCCAACGAGGCGACGAGCACCTCGCGATCGAGCGAGTCGTCGGCGTTGCCTCGCGGCGTGGAGTACTCGAGGCGCAACGAATCGTCGGTCGAGGCCAGCGCTACCGAAGCGACTCCTTCGGCCATCGCCTCTTCTGCGATCAGCGCTTCGATGCCGTCGGCGTCGAGCAGCAGCTTGCCGCGCAGCGTGAGGAGATCTTCGCCCGGAATTCCGCGCGAGGCTTCGGTTCCACGCAAGCGATCTGAGAGCGAAGTGAGCGCCGCGTAGTCGATGCGCAGCGGCTCAGCGCTCGCCAGCATGATCCCCTGACCACCCGACAAGAAGAGGGCGACGTGCGGGAGTTCCGCGCGCGCGGACTGCAGGATCACCGCGAGATCGCGTCGCGTGAGGTGGTGGAGTTGCACCCACTGCTGCACCACTCCGCCGGGCGCGAGCCGCTTCTTCGCCAGCCGATAGAACTCGCGGTTGTAGAGGTCGGTCGCGCCCGCGAACCAGATGCTCGTGATCTCGATCGAGATCAGATCGTACAGGTGGGGAGAGAGCAGCAGCAGGTTGCGCCCGTCGGCGAGATGCGTGGTCACCCGCTCGCTCGAGAGCACGTTGCCGTTGATGTGAGGGAAGTACGTCTTCGCAGCATAGAGATTGTCGGAAGAGAGCTCAGCGGCCTCGACGTGCTTGAACGGCTGCGCGGCGAGCACTCCGAGGCTGCAGCCGGTGCCGACGCCGATCAGCAGGGCGCGATCCCACCCGCGCTGCACCAGCATCGGAAGTTGAGTGAACGCGCGCTGGGCATCGACCTCGCCCTGATCGTTCCCCTGGAACTTGCCGTTGGTGAGCAGCGTGAGTCCGTCTCCGAGCTTCACGACGCTCGTGAGCCCCGAGGCGACAGACTCGTGCGCCCAGATCACCTCGGCTCGATCGAAGAACGTCTGCGCGAAGTACACGTTCGCACCCGATGCGAGGCGTCCCAGGTTCCACGCGGGCAGCACCGCGACGAAGGCGACGATCGCGACGGGAATGAGCCGCTGCCTTCCCTGCAGCCACCAGGCTCCGATCGCGGCGCTGAGCACCACCACGAGCACCAACACCCCGCGCGAGCCGAGGAGCGGGAGCAGCACGAAGCCCGTGAGCAGCGAGCCCAGCACCGCACCGATCGTGTTCACCGCAGCGAGACCGCCGAGCGATTGACCGCGTGACGAAGCGCGCCAGCTCAGCCGCAACACGAGTGGGAACAACGCTCCGAGCGCGGCCGCGGGAATCAGCAGCAACTCGACGCAAGCCAAGGCGCGCACCAGTTCACGAGACCAGAACGACGTCGCGAAGGGAGCCGCCATCGCAAACATCCCCGGCACACGATCCCAGAGCGGAAGGGTGAGCGCGATCGCCGCCGCGGTCGCGATCTGCGCTCGCCCGACGAGACCGCGTTCCACTTCCTTCGCGCGCGCCACCCACGCACTGCCCAGCGCGAGACCCACGAGGAACGTCGCGAGCATCAAACCGAACGCGTACACCGAGGTGCCGACCACCACGCCGAGGAGCTGAAACCACGTCACCTCAGCCGCGAACGTCGCGAAGCCGGACCACGCACTCAGCGCGAGGAGTTCGATGGGCGCGCGTGCAGCGGCCTGCTCAGTTCGCTCGACGACAGCCTCGATGCGTCCGCGTGCGAGCCAGAGTCCGATCAACGCGGCGAGCACGTTCAACGATGCTCCCAGCCACATCGTCTTACTCAGACCGAGCGCGGGCATCACCAGGTACGCGGTGAGTCCTGCTCCCAGCACGGCTCCGACGAGGTTCGCGGTGTAGAGACCGGCGAGCGTGGAATCTTCGCCTTCCTTCGACGCGAGCGCGCGCGCGACGGCGGGGAGGGTGCCTCCCATCAACAACGTAGGCACCAGAGTCACTCCGAAGGCCAACACCAAGCGGCCGACGAGGAGCGCGGGTGAATTCGTGGCCGCTCCGTTCGCGATCGATCCGAAGCCCTCGACCACCGCCGGCACCAGGAAGGGCATCACCACCGCCACGCCCGCGATGCCGAGCTCGAGGCCAGCGTAGAGCTTCAGTGGAGAGCGACTTCGATCCGCGGCGCGTCCGAAGAGCACCGCGCCCAGCGCGAGTCCCGCCATCCACGCCGCGAGCACGGTGGAGGTGGCGAACGCGGAGACTCCAAAAGCGCGCGTCAACGAGCGCTGCAACGCGACCTCGAACACGAGGCCCGCCGCGCCAGAGAGCACGAACATCGAGGTCGCCAGACGCCGCATCACGGCGAGCGGCCCACGACGGCGAAGGCGGAGGGGGACTTGAGCGAGCCCATCAAGTCAGAGCCCGATGCGATTGAGCATCACCTTGCGAACCGTCGGCAGCCGGAAGCGATAGATGAGCGCGTCAGCCCAGTAGTGCGCGAGCACAGTGGCGGTGGAGACGGTCACCAGCACCGCCCACACCCACGTCTGCGCGAACGCCTCGAGCATGTTCCCGTCTTCCCGCAGCAGGGTGACCACGCCCATCAGTGTGAACGGCAGCATTGAGGCGATCATCAGCGGCCAGATCACCGCGTTGGACACCTTCTTCGGATCGCCCTCCCGCTGCTCCATCATTCGCGCAGAGAGGAAGTAGTACTCGAGCCCGTGCATGCCGGCGAAGAGCACCGTGCCCCAGATCGGCGAGACGATGGTGAGCGCGACCGCTCCGGCCACCACGCCGAGATAGAGAAGTTTTCCGGCGCTTCGAGTCGGTGAACGCAACACCACGCGGAACACCACGGCCCAGTACGCGAGGCCGATGAGCAGCAGCACCATCACTCCGCTCAGCGGCATCAACGCGGGCTGGCCGAGATCGACGAAGGGCTCAGGCGTGGTGGAGGACGCGGAGACGAAGAAGTACCGAATGAGGATCAGCGTCAGGTTGAACGGCACCAGCAGACGCTGAAGTCGCGGCTCCTCGACCGCCGGAGTGAGCCCCGCGGTGCGTTCGCGCAGGTTGTGGAGGCTCCACCAACCGCGATTCTGCGAGAGCGTGTGGTGCATGCCGAAGATCGCGAACACCAGCGCACGTGCGTAGACGCTCGCCTGCGGTTCCCAGCGATGCAGCAGGTAGAAGCCCGTGCTCACCAGCAGCATCAGGAAGATCCCCACGTACACCTGCGCGCGCAGGGTGGGCGTGGAGCGCATCGTCTCCGGCCGCAGCTGGAACATCAGGAAGGTGAGGATGACGTGGGTGCCGTTGCCGAGGATGTTGGTCGCGGTCCAGCGCGCGAAGCGGTTGGCGTCGTCGGCCGCCGAGCCACTGACGGCCTCGAAGATCGCGGCCATCGCGACGAGCGCGAGCGGAATGCCGACGATCGCGAGATCGCGCCGCGGCCCGAAGAGCCACAACGCCTTCAGACCGGGCTCTGATTGTGCGACGCCGCCAGGGGCAGCGAAGTCACGTGCCATGGGGGTCAACATACCGCGTTGAGGCGCGGAATCTTGCGCGGGTGGCATGCCCTCACCCCGACCCTCTCCCGAAGGGAGAGGGAGACAAGGTCACGCTCGCCCCTCTCCCCGACCCTCCCTCTTTGGGGACGCTACGCCTCGGCACGGCTTCGCCGCGCCGCGAGACGGCTCGCGCCC
>CBIHPJ010000434.1:0-7707 GCA_966211295.1 uncultured Myxococcales bacterium
TGAGCGGAGCCATTCCCGAGAACTCGTTGAACATGAGGTCGAAGCGAGTTCCGGAATCGGGCACCGAGCGCGCGAAGGTCGCGAAGTTGTACGGACCCGTCGAAGGTCCTCCGGGATCGAAGCCGGGCTTGCCGTTGAGATCTCCCACTCCAAACGCTGGCGCGTACGCGCACGAACCCGCGTCACCGACGAAGGGAGTTCCTGAGTCGATCCCCGCGTCGTCGCCGCCGTCGACGCCGCCATCTCCGCGGCGGATGACGGCTTCGCTCTCGCACCCGAGGAGCGCAACCGCGGCGAGGATCGACAGGACTCTCATTCGCTCACCGAGACGTAGCGAACGTCTGGCTGGTCCTCCCACGGCTTGCGCTGATGATCCGCCTCGAGGTTCGGATACGCCTTTTTCAGCGCAGCGACTCCCGCCTTGGTGAACCAGTTGTCGCTCACGTCGAGTGACTTCAGCTTCGGGAACGACTTCTTCGCAGCCACCAGGCCCGCCACGTCAGCGTCGTCGAGCGTGCCCATCGAGAGATCGAGCGACTCGAGCTGCGGAGCGAGCGTCGATTTCGGCACCGCCACCGCGAGCTCCTTCTCGAAGCCGGCGTTCGCCAGCCCGAGATGCTTCAGGTTCGGAAACACGTTTCCTTCGAGCAGGGGCTTGAGATCTTTCAGCGTGGCCGTCGCGCCGTAGTCCTCGCGATCACCGAACCAGAGCGTGAGCCCCTCGAGCTTCGGCAACTTCGCCGCCCAGAGCGCCTTGAGCCGCTTCTTGTTCATCGAGCACGTCTCGATCACCAGCTGCTTCAGCTCGGGGAGATCGAGGCCCGAGAAATCGAGGCTGGCGTCGTGCTCGGCGTAGTGCTGGCCGCCGTGCAGAATGAGCGAGCGCAGCGCCGGGAACGTCTTGCTGATCGGCTTTCCCACCGTGCCGATCGAGTGGTGCGTCATGTCCACGTCCTCGACGTCACCGAGGTGCAGACGCTCGAGCCCCTTCGCCCACTCGAAGCGCGCGGCGATCTCGAAGAGGCGCTGGAGATCTTCCATGTGCTCGTCCCAGCGGATCACGCCGACCTTCAGCTCACGCAACGCCGTGCAAGCCACCGAGCCGAACAGCTTCTCCAGCACGGGCCGCACGTCGAACTTCGAGTCCATCCAGTCGCGCGTGTTCTCGAGGCGCACCGACTCGAGCAATCCCCATCTGAACTCGAGCGACCCCATGTCGGCATCGAGCAGCGAGAGTTTCTTGATCAGCGCGTTCGAACGCTTCTTCAACTCAGGGCTCGGCTTGTTGGCGTTCGCGATCTGCACCGCGATCAACTCGCCGATCGGCTCTCCGCTCGACTGCAGAAAATCGGAGAGCACGAAATACGGCGCCTGCCGCTCCCGATCTCCGCGCACCGCTGCTTCGAGCTTCTCGTCACGAACACTGGCTGGAGCAGGCGGCTCACCGCCCACCTCTCGGTAGCCCTTCTTCTTCTTCTGAGCGATCAGCTTTTGGTACGTCGCCGCGGCGTCGCGGGCGTTGTCGAGGTCGTGGCGTTTCTTCTGACCGGCCGAGCCCACACGGCCGAACGTCACGGTGACCCAGGTCTTCCCAAGCTCCGCTTCCCAGAACTTGTTCGACTTCCCTTCCTTGAACTCGAGCCGCATCACCCCTCCGTGAATCGAGTCGGCCTCGTCTTCAACGAATCCGCACCGACTGCATCACACCACTTCTCCCAGCGAGTCTTCGGAGCACCCTTCCACTCGAGCTGCTCCAGCGTCTCCTTGAGCGGAGCGTCGTCGCGCAGCGTGGCGAGCTTTCGGTAGAGCATCGCGTTCTGGCGTTCTCGCGCGAGCACCAGCGCCAACTTCTCACCGCCCCGCGGGTGCGCCTTCCAGTCGGTGTACTTCTCGGGGATCTCGGGAATCGTGGGATGCGCGGCGAGCACCTCGGTGGCGCCCTTCTCTCCCCAGCCGTCGAGCCCGGGAATTCCGTCAGCGGTGTCACCGACCAGCGCGAGGAAGTCGGGCACGCTCACCGGCCGTAGCTTCTTGTCCTTCAGCTGGCTCTCTTCGGTGATCGTCTTCTTTCGAATGCGATCGATCTGCACGATGCGCTCGCCCGAGAGGATCTGCCCGAGGTCCTTGTCCGGGGTGAGAATGCGCACCTGCTCGACGCGAGGATCTTTCGCGAAGCGGAGCGCCGCGGTGGCGAGCGCGTCGTCGGCCTCGAACTCCTTCATGCTCCACACGGTCACGCCGAGCGCCGCGACCGCTTCTTCCACGTCGTCGAACTGCCCGCGCAACGCGGGATCCATTCCGGCGTCGGTCTTGTAGCCAGCGAAGAGATCGTTCCGAAAGGAGACGATCGGGTTGTCGAACGCGACGGCGACATGCGTGCAGCGTTCGGCCTTCTCCTGCAGGAGATAGATGAGCGACTGCACCACTCCGAGAGAAGCCTTGAGATCCTTGCCCTGGGGCGAGGTGTGCGGAGGCCGCTGGCTGTAGTGCGCGCGAAAGAGCTCGAAGGTGCCGTCGACGAGATGAACCCGCATCAGCAACTCACGCGTCGCCGCAGAAGCGCTGGTACACGGGGCTCTCTTCGTCCTTCTCTTCGTGCTTGTCGATCTCGGCCTGGATGCGCTCGAGCTCCTTCATGAGCTTCTCCGTGTCTCCATCGTCGAGGAGCAGCTCGATGGACTCACGCCACGGGTAATAGACGTCGAGCTTGTTGGCGGCCTTCGAGATGCCAGCGGCGGCGAGCTCGACCACCTTCGCGAAGTCGCCCGCGTCGAGCGCCGTGTAGATCGGACGGAGCACGGCATCCTGCGGGAAGAGATCGATCAGCGTGGAGAACTCCGGGTCCTTGCGGAAACCGTCGAAGTCGGGCTCGAAGCGCGCGAGCGTGCGCACCGCGATGGTGCCTGCCGCGTTATCGAGCGCCTTCTGCAGATGCGAGAGCACCTGCGGCTTCTTACCCAGCCGCGCCATCAGCCGCGCCGCGAGGTAGTGCGACTCGGGATCGGTGGAGTCCACCGCGAGGGCGCGCTTCAACAGACCAGCGGCCTTCACCGGATCGCCTTCACGGGTCGCCACGTCCTCCGAGAGCATGCGGAGCGAAGGCGCGTGCTCGAACTTGAGCCCGTCGACCACGAACTGCGCGGCAGGAATCCCCAGGGTGGGGTTCTCGGCGAGGGTGTCCACCAGGCGGTTGGCGATGCCGTGGAGCTCCCAGGTGAGCATGTGCTTCTGCTCTTCGTCGGTCTCCTTCGCGAGCTTGCCGCGGATGATCTCGAAGGCCTTCTTGAGGGAGGCCTGCCCCGGCGGGGTCTTGTTGGTGATGCTGAGCGCGAGGCCGAGCCACGCGTGGCTCCCGGCATCCTCGGGGTCCTTCGCGATGCGTTCGCGGGCGAGCTTCTCGACCTGGTCCGGCTCCTGCCCGAGCCAGGCGTCTTCGATGGGGTCGAACTGCTCAGGCAGGCCCTCGACCTCGTCCATCGGCGTCTCTTCAGTGGAATCGGTGCTCATTGCGGCGCGCACACTAGCCCCCCATTGAGCTGAGAGATTTTCTCTTTGCTGATCGAGAACACCGTATTCGGGGAGGAGTCACCGCCCAGGGGAGGCGGTAAATCGGCTCCAGCGGAACGGCCCACACCGGCGACTCCGATCAACCACGTAGGTGACGCGCCGCGATACGTCCAAGAGCCTGATTTCCTTCCAGCTTCCTATTGGCGCATCGTTCGCAACTCGATACTCTCCATGACCGCGGTCACTGAAAAGTTCTCACCGCACTCCGCCGCTCCCGGGGAAAAAACAAATGTTCGACTGGTTGCACACGTTGTTCTCGCGTGATCTCGCGATTGATCTCGGCACGGCCAACACCCTCATCTACGTGCGCGGAATGGGCATCGTCTCGAACGAGCCCTCGGTCGTCGCGGTTCAGCAGGACGCGCGCGGTGGCAAGAAGGTGCTCGCCGTCGGCAAGGAAGCGAAAGAGATGTTGGGCCGCACGCCCGGAAACATCGTCGCCATCCGCCCCATGAAGGACGGCGTGATCGCCGACTTCGAGATCACCGCGGCGATGCTGAAGTACTTCATTCAGCAGGCGCACCAGCGGAAGTTCAACGTGAAGCCGCGCATCGTGATCGGCATTCCCTCGGGCATCACCGAGGTCGAGCGTCGCGCGGTTCGTGAAGCGGCGGAGAACGCCGGCGCGCGCGAAGTGCATCTCATCGAGCAGCCGATGGCCGCGGCGATCGGCGCCGGCCTTCCGGTGACTGAGCCGTCGGGCAACATGATCGTCGACATCGGCGGCGGCACCACCGACGTCGCGGTCATCTCGCTCTCAGGCATCGTGTACAGCAAGTCGGTCCGCATCGGCGGCGACAAGCTGGACGAGGCGATCATTCAGTACGTGAAGCGCAAGTACAACCTGCTCATCGGTGAGCGCACGGCCGAGCTGATCAAGATGGGAATCGGCACGGCGTACCCGACCGAGACGGCGATGAACATGGAGATCAAGGGCCGCGACCTGGTGGCCGGTGTTCCGCGCACGCTCTCGGTGACCTCCGATGAAATTCGCGACGCGCTCTCCGAGCCGATCAACGGCATCGTCGAGGCGGTGAAGATGACGCTCGAGCGCACGCCTCCCGAGCTCGCCGGCGACATCGCGGACCGCGGCATCGTGCTCGCCGGTGGTGGCGCGCTCTTGAAGAACCTCGACACGCTCCTTCGCGAAGAGACCGGCCTGCCGGTGTTCCTCGCCGAAGATCCGCTCTCGTCCGTCGTGATGGGCGCGGGCAAGGCGCTCGAGTCGCTCGACATGCTGCGCGCGGTTTCGACGCCGAGCTGAGTCTGTCTTCCCCTCAGAGGTACGACGGGCTCGACGCCATCCGCGCAGGCGCGATGTTGCTGGGGCTCGCGTACCACGCGACGTACTCGTGGCTCCCGAACGTGGGGCCCTGGTACTTCGTCGCTGACACCTCAGCAGTCGAAGGACTGGGCACGCTGACGGGACTGCTGCACTCGTTCCGCATGCAGGTGTTCTTCGCGCTCTCGGGATTCTTCTCGCACCTGGTCTACGAGCGGCGAGGCGCGCGCGGGTTCATCGTCGATCGCAGCAAGCGCCTGGTGATTCCGTTTCTCGTCGCGCTGCCGATCGTGCTCGCGCTGGACGTCGCGCTGAGAAGTTGGAGTCAGTCGAGCGGGTTGATGTCTGCGCAGTTTCAGGACGGAGCGAAGCTGCTCCCGCTTCCGCGGCATCTGTGGTTCCTCGTCTATCTCTTCACCTTCTGTGTGCTGGCGTGGATCGCTCCCAGGTGGGACGCGCCTGCGCGGTGGCTGCGCAGTGGGATGCGATTTCCGGTGGTGCCCACGATCGTGCTCGCCGCGCTCACCTGCGTGGGACTGTGGTTTCACCCGTCGAATCGTCCCGACCTCGCGATGTGGCCGATGCCGTTCGAGGTGTTCCACTACGGGCTCTTCTACGCAGCCGGGTGGTGGCTGTGGCCTGCGCGTGAAGAACTGGAGCCACTGAAAAAGCAGTCGCCGATCTTCCTCATCGCGGGACTCGCGCTCGGTTTCTTCATCTTCCGTGGATCGATGCAGTGGACTCGCACCGGTGAGGTGCTCGCGGGCGTCGTCGCGTGGGCGATGACGATGGGCGCATTCGGGCTCGCGTTCCGAGCGAGTCGCGCCGAGCGGCCGTGGCTGCGCTTCCTCGTCGAGGCGTCGTACTGGATCTACCTGGTGCATTACCCACTGGTGCAGACGCTGCAGCTGCTCTTCGCGCGCGCGTCGTGGCCCGGGCTCGTGGAGTACCTGCTCGCGACGATGCTCACCTTCGGCATCGCGGTGCTCTCGTTCGTGATCTTCGTTTGGCGAACACCGCTAGGTCCCTGGCTGGGCGTTCGTCCCAGGTGACGGACGATCGAAGAACGCGGCCACCACGAGCAGCGCTCCGGTCACCGCGCTCACGCCTGCGTTGACGTGCAGATCGCTCGGAGCGAGGCCGATGCGCGAGCCCCAGTAGATCCACTGCGTCGCGGCGTCCCAGAAGTAGAAGCCCGCGTTCGCGAAGATGAGGTAGCGACGCTCGCTGGCGTTCTTCATCCACAGCGTCATGGAGGTCGCGGCGATGAGGAAGAGGTGCAGGCTGCCGCTGCTGAACCAGAGGAACTCGCGCGTCGGAGTGATGGGCGCCTCGCCCTTGTATTGCGCGTCGAGTTGGAACGGCGAGAAGTACAGCGAGTAGACGATCGCGACGTTGAACAGCAGATAGAGGATGACGACCACTCGCGGGAAGCGCGGCATTCGAGGATGAGACGTTGAGATCTGGGTCGATGCAACAGTAAGCGCTCGCGCATGAAGCTTCGTCTGAGCCTGTTCGCCTTCGTCGTGATCGCTGCGAGCTGCCAATGCGGACCGACTGGGCCCGTCGATCCGTGTGAAGCAACGAAGTGCGGCACGGGGTTGGTCTGCTCGCCCGACACCGGCAAGTGCGTCCCTACTTCTTCGAGTACGGGAGGCGGCGGAGGTGGAGGTGAGATCGGAGGCGGCACCGGTGGCGGTGGCGGATCCGCAGCGGGTGGCGGTGGTGGTGGCGGCGGGATCATGGACGCCGGAGTCGACGCCGGTACGCCGTGCACGGCCGGGTGCAGTGGCGCGACGCCGTTCTGCGACGTGCTCTCGCAGACCTGCGTCGAGTGCCGCAACATGATCGACTGCTCCAACGGAGCCGCATGCGATTTCGGGACTCACACGTGTGGCGCTCCGCCGGACGCGGGCAGCGACACTGGCGCCGTCGTGTACGGCCACACGGGCTCGACGCTCTACAAGGTGAACGCCACCACGAAGGTGGTCACTCCGGTGGCGAGCTTCTCCAACTGCGACGGTGAGGTGATCGACCTCGCGCTCGACCAGTTCTCCCGCGCGTTCGTCACCACGGTGACGGGGCTGTATCAGCTCGACCTCACCACGGCGCGGTGCACTGAGATCAACAGCTCGATGTTCAGCTTCTACCCAAACTCGCTCTCCTTCGTGCCGCAGGGGACCATCGATCCGAACTTCGAGGTGCTCGTCGGGTACAGCGGGTCGAGCTACGTGCGCATCAACCTGACCACGGGCGCGATGCAGCAGATCGGCACCCTGGGAGGCGGCTTCGTCTCGAGCGGTGACATCGTGAGCGTGATCGACGGAGGCACGTACCTCACCGCGAAAAAGCCGAGCGGCATGTCGTCGGCCGACTACTTGATCGAGGTGAACCCCACCACGGGCGCACTGGTGCAGAGCTTCGGCACGCTCCCCTTCAACGACGTGTTCGGCCTCGCGTTCTGGGGTGGGAGTCTTTACGGGTTCTCGAATGGCGGGACGCTGTTCGAGATCACCTTCTCGGGCTCGACCATCACTGCGACGCCGGTGCCGAATGCACAGAGCCAGCAGTGGAACGGCGCCGGATCCACGACGGCGGCGAAGCTGCGGTAGCCACTTCTGGGTGACATTGATCTCCCTCACGCCGGGAGGTGGAAGTTCGACGTCGCGGCCGTAC
Organism: uncultured Myxococcales bacterium; assembly: GCA_966211295.1. GTDB lineage: Bacteria > Myxococcota > Myxococcia > Myxococcales > Myxococcaceae > Archangium_A. Next base: position 7,526 of record CBIHPJ010000434.1, read on the forward strand.
GTTGCTGCGCATGAACGTCTTCCAGCTGTTGCCCGTGGTGGTAGCGGCGGCGATCGTGTTGGGACTTCGGCGCGCGCGGCTGGGTTCAGAGCTGCTTCCCGGAGTGGTGATGGTCGCGTGGTTCGCCATCGTCCTCGCGCTCGCGGAGACCGGAGTGCTCGCGCAGTTCGACAAGCAGCCTC
>CBIHPJ010000435.1:0-7705 GCA_966211295.1 uncultured Myxococcales bacterium
CGCCCTTCTTCTTCACCTCGACCAGCCACGCGTCGGTGCGCGACTTCACGGCCTCACCCGAGGCCTTCGAGGCAGCGACCTTTTTCTCGAGCGCTTCGAGGCCCGAGTTCGCGGCAGAGACCAGCGACTCCGCGCGCATCAGCGGACCATCGACCGCCGACTTGGTGTTGCCCATCGCGACCTCGACCTTCACCTTCTTGCCCGCCTTGAACAGGCCATCCATCGTGGTGTTGGCGGTGGAGAGCTCGTGCTCGGCGTTGGTGATGGCGGTGTTGGCGGTGGCGACCGACTTGTCGAGGGCGGCCTTCTCTTCCACCAGCGTGGGCTCGCTCTCAGGAACGGTGAACGCCTTCACCTTCGCGCTCAGTTCTTCCTGCCCCTTCTTCACCTTCTCGAGGCGGCCGGCCCAACCCTTGGTGGCGGTCTCCCACTCGGCCTTCTCGGCGGTGAGATCTTCCTGGCACGCGGCCAGGGCGAAAAGGGTGGTCACGGCGAACAGCAGGCTCCGGGTCTTCATGGTGACTCCTGGAAAGGGACTGTCGTCGGAGCAAGGCAAAGCACGAGTCCGGGACGTTGTCGCCACAAAGCATGCGGCCCGAACCCCTTACGAAGGAGCCCGGGCCGTTCGCTGTCACTCGTGATCAGGAGTTAGCGCAGCGCGACGTAGTTCGCGAAGTTGTCCTGCAGGTCCTTCGGCAGCTTCTTCGACTCGTTGGTGCTGATGAAGCCGTCGCCGTTGGTGTCCGCGCGCGTCGCCATCACGGCCACGTAGTCGGTGAACTTGGTAACGAACTTCTGTGCGGTCACAGAGGCGTTGTCCTGCGAGCCCAGGCGGTGCGCCTCGAAGTTGTCCTTGAGGTCCTTGTTGAGCGACTTCGCTTCGGTCTTCGTGAGGTACGCGTTCCCGTTCTTGTTGGCCTTGGCGACGTTGGCTCGAACGTAAGCAGCGGAGGAGGAGACGAAGTCGGCGACTTTGACGCTCATGGGAGGCTCCGGAGTGCTGCGCGGTTGGGAAGTTCGTGTAGGGAAGACACAGCCATTGTCGCTGGTGCGCCCACCGAGTTTCCTTCGCAATTTCGCGGATTTGTCTTCTCACTCGCCGAGCGAGAAGCGTCAAAAGCGCTGACAACCACTCAGCGGTATTCGCGCTCGAGGAGAGCGTAAACGGCGGTGTCCTGCCATCCATCGCCTTTGCTCCAGACGTTCTCGATGAGGTGCGCTTCGCGGCGAAGACCGAGGGACTCCATGACCTTCACGGCGGCGACGTTCTTCGGATTGCACTCGCCCCACACGCGATGAAGCTTGAGCTGCTTGAAGCAGAAGCCGAGCAGCCCCTTCGCGCCTTCAGTCAGGTAGCCCCGATTCCACGTGCTGGGATCCGAGACGAACCAGACCATCGCTTCCCGTGGCTCGCGTTCATTGAGCTGGGCGCCGCAGCGGCCGATGAGCTGATTGGACTCTTTGAGGACGACCGCGAGATCGTAGGAGCGGCGCGGTTCTTCCTTCGCGGACTCGAGCGCGGAGAGGATCTGATCTCTCACGCTCTTCGGGTTTCTGAAGTCGAAGCCCTGGATGGGTGGCCCCTTCGCTCCGAGGCCTTCAGGAAGGGGCCGGCCGATGTCACTTCCCTCGAACTCCCGGAGCTGCAGGCGCGGGGTGATCAGGTCCATTCGGCGACGCTAGCACTCGGAACGCAGCGCGCCTGATCAACTCCGTGTTCGCGGCGCCGGTGGTGATCACCACCGTCTCGCGCTCCCGGTGTGACGAAGTGAGAACACTCTCAAACGCTTTCGCTCGTGACTCGTTCTCGAAGGCCACGATCCAAACGACCGCGAGCTCCTTCCCGATGTGAACAGCCTCGAGTCGATCACCGCGCCATCCTTCACCGGAGCTGATCAGCTCGATCGCCGCGCGGCCGAGCGTGGTGGAGACCGTCTGCTTCGATCCCGGAATGAGCTTCGACAACTTGAGCTCACCCGTGAGCGGCGCAGGACGTGATGGATCCATCACCTGCGCAGTCGACGCAGGCGGATTCTTCAGGAGCGTGCGAGCGATCGGATCATCTGGAGTCGCGAGCTTCTTGATCAGCTCTCTTCCCGCGACGTACGGAAACCGCAGCTGCATGCCGAGCCACGGAGCGGGCGCGTGCTCTGCCACCTCGGCAGCGCTCTTGGCGGCGGTGTCGGAGAGCAGGTCCGAAATCCCATCGACCTGGACGTGCTGATCGGCGAGCCACTTCTCCATCACCAGCGCGGCGGTGGCTTGCGCCTGTCCTTCGAGCATCGCGATGAACGCGAGGGTGGCGTCTTCGGATCCACTGCGTGCCTTCAAGGCGGCAGCGAGATCGAGATTCGCGTCCTGCACGGCGTGCGCGAGTTCGTGCGCCATGATCGGCATGCGCGTTTCCGCGGGCTGATCAGCGAGGACGTAGAGCGTGTGCGTGTCGAGATCGTAGAAGCCCGAGACGTTCTGCCGGTTGAAGTCAGGAGCGAGCACTCCGAGCTTCGTGCCCGGTGGAAGGAGCCCGATCGAGAGGAGCGCTTCACCGAGCCGCTCGTTGGCCTTCGCGTCGATCTCGCCGCGGAGGATCACCTCGGCGCGTTCGCGGGTGATCTCTTCGACCTTGAGCTTCTTTGGACCCTTCAGGCCCATCACCTTCTCGACGCGCGGGAGCAGCTCATCAACGAGCGGATCCGCCGCAGCCGGGAGGGCGATGAGGAGAAGGAGCAGTCCTCTCACTTGCACGGAGCGATGACGCCGGTATCGCCCTTCTCGTTCATGGTCATGATCCCGCCGCTCGCGTGACCGACCTCGATGATGAAAGTCTGCGAGGGCGCGGCTCCCGCGACGGAGACCTTCACCGACGAGACGCCGAGCGTCTTGGGATCGACTCCGATCTTCGAGAGCGACTTCGAGTACTCGTCCTTCTCCGCGAAGTACGAGCGCTCGGCGACGTAGATCTGCTTGAGCGCCTTCTTGAGCACGGAGTCACAGCTCGGCGGCGGCGGCTTGGGGAGCGAGCCCGTGGTCCAGGCGCCCTTCTCCTTCTCGGCGAAGACCATCATCTTCTCGCTCGTTCTTCCGCGCTCCACTTCGTCGCCGATGGTGACCATGTCGGTGCGCGGTCCGCCGAGCAGCACGTAGCGGGGCTTCGCTTCGGTGCCGATGTTCATCAGCGGCACTTCGCAGCGGTGACCGACGCCGTCGAAGAAGTTGAGGGTGGTCTCTTTGCCCGAGTACTCGATCAGCACGCGCACGGTGGTGAACTCGGTGAGCTCGGGTTTGTCCGCCTGTTCCTTCGCGGCCTGCGCGGCGAGCTCCTTCGCGTTCTTCGCGCCGAGGGAGGTGAAGAAGGACTCGAGCTCCTTCTCATTGGCGAGCATCGCGGCGCGATCACCGGAGTGCGTCATCCACTTCGCGAGGCGCTTGTCGACCTCGGTGATCAGCTCGACGGAGTGAGCGGCGGAAAAGCCGTGAGGTGCAGGAGTGACGGAGAGCGTGAGCGTCAGTGCGAGCGAGAGCATTCGCCGCAGCAGACTACAAATCGATGCCCTGGGCAGCGCACGCGCGCGCGACGGTGTGCTTTTCGCTCGGGGCGACGCGGCTCTTGTAGGCGCTCACCATGTTGAGATTGCCGAGGTGGCACCAGGCGAGCACGCGCAGGCTGATGGCGTCGGTGCGCTCGGCGATCGCGGGCTTGAGCGTCCAGTCGATCACGCGATTCCAGTCGGACTGAGCGACGGCGGCTCGGGCGTTGTCGAGCAGTTCCTTCTGTTCCGGAGTCGTGGAAATCGACTTCACCCCCCTTCCCCCCTCGCCCTTCGGGTGTGGGGCGGGGTGTGGGAGAGTCACCTCTACCTCCGGAACGCCCGAATCGATCACCAGAGTCGGAGTCGGGATCACAACCACGGGACCGGGAGAAATCGCCTCTTCCTTCGGAGCGAACTTCATCATCAGCGCGACACTGATTACTCCACCGAAGACGAAGAACGGCAGTACGCGCGCAGCGACTGATCTCTTCGGTGCAGGAGTGACCGCGGAAATGGTCGGGTTACTTGCCCTCACCCCGACCCGCTCCCGAGGGGAGAGGGAGGCACTGGTCTTGGTTTCGGATTGCCCGCACAACTCCTTCACGAAGGTCTGAATGTCCGGAGTGCGATCCGCGGGCTGCTTCGCGAGCGCCCGATCCACCGCGGCGATCACATGCTCCGGCAACTCCGGCGCGAACTGCCGCAGCGAAGGAGAAGGCTCCATCGCCACCAGGTACACCGTGCGCGCGAGGGTGGTTGCCGCGAATGGCCGATGCCCGGTGAGCGCCTCGAAGCAAATCGTCCCCAGCGAGAACAGATCACTCTGGCCGGTGATCGTCTGATGCTCCGCCATCGCCTGCTCGGGCGACATGTATTGCGGCGTACCGAGCACGATCGAATCGCTCGTCATCACCGAATCGGAATCGACGAGCTTCGAGATCCCGAAGTCGAGCACCTTCACGGTGATCCCCGTCGGAGTGGAGACGAGAAAAATGTTCTCGGGCTTGAGATCGCGATGCACCACGCCCGCCGCGTGCGCGACCTGGAGCGCGGCGCCCACCTCGCTGATCACCTCCTGCAACTCCGGCAGCGGCATCGTCCCGCGCGCCAGGCGATGACCGAGGCTCTCCCCGCGCAGCAGCTCCATCACGATGTACGGCGCACCATTGGGGAGCGAATCGAAGTCGAACAGGTGAACGATGTTGGGATGCTCGAGCTTCGCGGCGATCTCGGCTTCACGTCGAAAGCGCGTGATCTGATCAGGCATGCCGTCGGTGGTGCGGCGCAGCACCTTGATCGCGGCCTGCTTTCCCTCGATGCGACGGTGGTTGGCGAGCCACACCTCGCCCATGCCGCCGCGGCCGATCGGCTCGACGATCTCCCACGTTTCCCCCACGAGCATGCCGGGACTGAGCAGCGGTTCGGCCATCGAGGGACGCACCATACAGTGCTCCCTCTCCCTGCAAAGCGGGGAGAGGGCCGGGGAGAGGGGCGGTCCTGAGACAGTCACTGACACGAAACACGCTCCACTGAGAAAGCTCAGCCACTTGAATCACGCGCGACGTCTGGCCTCGCTGGTGCAAATAATGAGCGCCATGCGGAGAACGATGGTGGCGGCACTGCTCCTCGCTTCAGAGCTCGCGCTGGCGGAGAACCCGCTCAACAACGCGAAGGTCTACGTGGGGAACGAAGGGCTGCGAGTGGTGGTGGCGCTGGTGAAGCCCGACACGTGCGTGTTCCAGATCACCGGCGTGCAAGGTCCCTACGACGGGCTGGTGCAGGACTGCACCGTCGAGCGCGCGGACTTTCAGGCCAGGCACTTCGTCGTCCTTCACGGGCGGAAGAAGCTGGCGCTCAAGACCGATGGCCAGGGTGCAGGGCTCACGGAGGTCCTCGGGCTCCTCACCTTCAGCGACGCCGAGACGAAGAAGGAGAACCTCGAGGCGCTGTGGGCGAAGCACCAGGCGCAGGCAGCGCAACTCGCGGCGCTGGTGAAGTTCGATCGCGCGGCGGAGAGCGTGGAGCTGGCGAAGAAGGTGAGGGACGCCAGCGAGCCGCTCAACCGCACGTGCGGCACCAGCCTCACCTTCACGTTTGATTGGTCCGCGGCGCCGGACGAGATGTTCAAGTCCGCTCGGCCTGACGACGCGTGTCTCAGGATCATCGAGTCGATGACCGACATGTGCCGGCGCTGGAAGGTGGTGCGCAGCACCTTCGCGGAGAAGGTGAGCGAGGTGCGCTGCACGTACTCGGCTGAGCGCGATCCGGTGATGTCGCTCGAGGGGAAGACCATCACGCTGGGGAACAACGACTGGGCGGTGAAGCTCCCAGGCGCGTTCGACGACTGGCTCCAGGAGGTCCTGTGAGATTCCTCATCGCGCCGGTGCTCTTGATGTCGATGGCTTCCTTCGCCGAAGACGCGCCGATTCCCGCGCCGTGGGGAGAGGGAAAGAAGCTCGGGCAAAAGATGGCGCTCGAAGACGCGCGCGTGTGTGCCGATGCGAAGGGCCGCGTGGTGGTGATCCTCCGGCAGAACGCGCTGTATTACGGCGACGCGAAGACGCTCATCGCGATGAACTACGACGGCTCGTCGGTGTTCGATCCACGGCAGCAGAACAACAACGCGTCGGTCTCGTTCGAGAAGGCCGGCAACGAGTGCGAGGTGGAGTGCGGGACGCGGCGCGTGAAGTTGCCGCGCGTGCCTGAGGACCAGGCGATCGCGTTGTTGCTGGGGGCGAAGTACGTGCCCAATCCGCATCAGCGAGAGCCGCACGCGTTGCTGCGTGATGATCGCGGCACCTACTACTTCGTCGATCGCGGCCGCGCGCCGGGCGAGGAGAAGAACTTCCGCCTCTACATGGGGATCAAGGGCGCGATGGTGCTGCAGAAGATGACGAACGTGGTGAGCGATTCCGCGGGAGAGATCTTCTCTACGAAGTCAGGCGATCTCCGTCTCCTCATCGATCGCGACAAGAGCTCGGAGTGGATTCAGAGGAAGAAGCGCATTCCGCTGCGGTACCTCGAGGTCGATGAGAACCTGCACCTGATCTACGCGGAGCTCAGCGTCTACGCGGGACAGCGGCTCGGCAGTCCCTGCGACGATCTCTAAGTGACCCATTGCTCCCTCTCCCTGCGGAGCGGGGAGAGGGTCGGGGTGAGGGGCGATCTCAGTCACCCTCAGAACCACCAGAAGCACACGCTGACTTTTCACTGATCGACTTCTTCGGCTTCGAAAGAACCAACGAATCACCCTTCACGGTGACGCGAATCGTCTCGGTCCACTTCTTCGGAATCGCGCGCTCACCGCCGTTGCAGCCAGTGCGCTCATCAGAGCAGTTCCGAGTGATCAGAAATCCCGTCTTCTCCGCGGTGACGCTCGCGGAACACTCCTCGTACTCGCGGCCACCAGGTCCATCGCCGCTCGGCGACGCGCTGTCTCCATCAGCGGTCTCGACCGCCTTCACCAGGCCAGTCGACTTCTCCACGAGCACGAAGCCCGTGGTGCCGTTGCTGATGTCGCGACCACGATCATCGGGACCCGACTCAGTGAGCGCGAACGCGCTGATCACCAGCGGCCCGACCTTCACTGAAGGTTCGAATGCGAACGCCGAGGTCTCAGTCATCGTGGGGCACCGCTCCGGCACCACGTCGGTGAGCGGCTTCGAATAGACGCCCGGGTAGATCGCCTTCAACGCCGCGAGCACAGGAGCCGGCGTCTTGCAGACACCGAGTGTCACCACGCGAAAGCCCGGCTTCAGTCCCGCCAACGTCGCGCTCTCGACGACCTTCGGTTCGCCCGCGGGTAGATGGACCGCCTGCGCGATCGTATTCTCGAGCTTCTTGAAAGAAACGAGCGCTGCAGCGCCATCGGCCTCGCTCACTCCGCCCGCGAAGATGATCACGTGCATCGGATCGGCGGCGAGCACTGAAGAGGAGAGCAACGCGAGACAGAGCGAGTTCATGGCGCCCCTGTTAGCAGCCCATCACGCGACACTCTCGACGACCGTTTCGTGATCGATCTTCCAGGAGCGCTCGCCCCTCTCCACTGCCCCTCTCCCCGCTTCGCAGGGAGAGGGAGAATCAGGCCGGAGGGTCGTACGCGTAGATCTCGTCGGTGTTGCGCTGAGCGAAGAGATCCGGAGTGCCGCGCAGGACCGCATTGCGGAGAGCTCGCG
>CBIHPJ010000436.1:0-7686 GCA_966211295.1 uncultured Myxococcales bacterium
ATGCCCGACGACTACGAAGTCAGCGGCGCCTACATCGCTGCGGTGGCGGAATCTCTCAAGACGTCGCCGAAGTTCCACGAGCTCACCGGGAAGCTCACGCCGCCCGTGCTCGAGATGGTGGAAAACCCGTGGGGCCAGACTTGGCACCCCGCGAAGCTGCTCGAGTCGCTGGGCGAAGTGACGGTCGCGCTGCTCGGCGCCGACGTCTTTCACGAAGCGGCCTACGTGGCCTCGCGCGATCGCTTCGGGCCGATCGTGCTCCCCATGCTCAAGAAGACGCTCGGCGAGAACAAGGGATCGCCGCTCCCGATCCTCACCAAGCTGGAGTCGCTGGTGAACATCTCCATGCACCACGTGAAGATGGTGTGGAAACCGGACTTCGGAAATAACGGGATGCTGCAGGTGACCTACCCACGCCCGGTGGCCTCGCACGTCGAGGGGTCCTGGCGCGGGGTGCTGCGCTACGTCTTCGAGGTCACCGAGTGCGCGACAGGCCGCGTGGAGCGAACACGCCAGCCCTCGCCGCGCATCATTCAGTACTTGATCAGTTGGTGATCAGACGTTGATCAACGCTCGCCGCCGTGACGGCCCTTCTTGAAGCCCTTCATCTCCATGTGGAGCCGCGCGAGCGCGAGCGCCAACTTCGCGCGCTTCTGCGGGGGATAGCCCTGCGCGAGTGAGGTGAAGAGTTCCTTGTCCATCGCGGCCATCTGCGCCCGGCCATCGAGCACCTTCTGCACGTTCGCGTCGACCTGGCCGAGCGCGGCCTGGTCATTGTCCGCCGCGTCCTTGAGCGACTTCATCGCTTCGCCCATCGCCTGGCGCAGCGGACGGCGCTTGTCCTCGATCGCCTTGATCTTGTCCGAGAGCTTGAGCGCCTCGGCCTCGTTGAGCTCGAGCGCTTCGCTGATCGCGAGCACGTACATCAAGCGCATGCGGTCTTCGCGTTCCTCCATGCGCTCTTCGCGATCACCTCCGCCCCACTTGCCCTTGTCTCCCTTTCCGGGAGCAGCCGGCGGAGGAGCAGCAAATGCAGCGAGGGAACTGCACAGCAGGATCGTCGTCAGCAGTTTCGTCTTCATGTTTAGAGATCTCCTTCGGTCGGCGACGGCCAACCCACTTCGAAGAACACTTCGTCGTCAGAAAGGTTGGGTGTGTCGAGCGCGAGCTCCGGAAGTTCAGGCGGAGTGACCATCACGGTGCGCACTTCGGGATTCGGGGTGATGATCTTCACCTCGCGCTCGATCAGCACGGACGCGAGCAACGCGCCGACTCCTGCAGCGAGCACGAGAGAGAGGCCGCGCTTGAACCCATCGCCGCCCTTTCGGTGCTGCGCGCGCCAGAGTTGGTGCGTGCTGGCGGCGAGTCCGTTGAGCTGCAGCTGCTCTTCTTGCGAGATCTCGGGAAGAGCGGCGAGGCCCATCAACTTCGCGGACTCCTGGCACGAGGCGCAGTCGTTCAAATGCGCGCGCGCTTCGGCTGAGGGTTCACCGCTCGACAGCTCGAGCTCGGCGTCTTCGCAGTTCATGGAATACCTCCCGGCTTCGACAACTTCGCGACCTCTTCCTTGAGGCGCTTCAAGGCGTGATGAAAGTGGGCCTTCGCGTTTCCTTCGGTGATGCCCAGCGTGGCAGCGACTTCGGCGAAAGGAAGACCCGCGTCGATGCGTAAGGTGAAGACCTCACGTTGACGATTGGGCAGCTCGAGCACCGCGCGTCGCGTGAGCGCCGCCTCTTCTGCTTTCTCCAGCGCCTCTTGTGCAGGCACGGCCACTGCGGGCTGACGATCCACCAACGAAACAGGAGCGGTCGCCCAGCGCGCCGAATCGCGCACGTGATTCTTCCCGAGGTTCACCGCGATGCGGAGCACCCAGGCCTTGAAGGGCACGACGTCTCCCTCCGCGGCCAGTTTCGGCATCGCGCGCTCGGCTGCCTCGAATGCCTGGAGGAAGGCGCGTTGAGTGAGATCGCGCGCGTCTTCCGAAGAACGGGCGTAGCGGCGCACCACCCGAAAGACCGTCTCCTGGTGTCGCTTGATCAGCGTTCCGAAGGCCGAGGAATCGCCCGCAGAAAATGCACGGACCAGGTCCCCTTCGGTCGGCTCTCCTGAAGAACCACCGGGAATGACTCGCAGCTGTGGCGCTGGAGGACTCACTTCAAACAGAGGAACACCCCACCCGGAAAAAGGTCAAAGGCCGAGTGGCGGGCCCTCGACGAATGGGCCTAGCTTCCCCGCCAGTCGAAATACGGGGGACGCCATGGATCCGAAGCAGCCGCCGACGAACAAGCCTGAACACCACCTGCCTCCGCCTCCTGCGCGTCTCGAAAGTCGAGCGCCGTTCAACTCGATGTTCTCGGCGAAGGGACCGATGAGCACGCTCCACTTCCTCGTGCATGGCGACATGGTCGAGCTCGAGCGCGTGGCTGACGCGAAGGGTTGGACGTCGCGCGGCTTCAGCAAGCTCTCGGTGAAGTGGCTCGAGCTGCACTGGACGAGCGACGGCTGGAAGACCACGCACAAGCTCTCGAGCAACGACGTGCCGTGTCCGGTGGTGAACGGGACCTTCCATCTCTCGGGTTGCCCCGCGGGCACCGAGGTGGAGTTCGCGATTCACGTGGGCATCGCGTGTCACGCGCCGGGCGATACTGCTGGCTCGCGCGACGTCGCGGATCTCTGGCTCAACAACGGCGGGAAGAACTTCGTTCAGACCACGCGCTGATCGGATTCAGCGCTGGTAGGCGCGCATCACCTTCGCCACGTAGATCTCCGTTTCGCCATTTCGCGGAATGGATCCGTTCACCGCGCCAGGTCCGGCGTTGTACGCAGCCACCGCGAGATCCACGCGACCCGTGCGCTTGAGCATCTGCGAGAGGTACTTCGCGCCCGCATCGATCGCCTGCTCAGGATCGAACGGATCATCCACTCCGAGCAGCGCCGCAGTTCCGGGCATCAACTGAGCGGGACCCATCGCGCCGGCGAACGAGATGCGGTGCGGCCGGGTCCCCGACTCGACGGAGACGATCGCGCTCATCAATCCGCGCGGCAGCCCATATTTCTTCTCCGCCTTCACAGCGAGCGGCCCGAGATCATCGTGGCCCGTGAGCAGGCAGAGCGGCCGGTGCTTCGCGTACGCACCGAGCGCGTGCCACTTCTCCTTCAAGAAGAACGGCGAGAGCGGGAACACCACCGAGCTGCCGAAGAACGCCACCGCCGTGTTCAGCGCCACCAACGGCAGGCACACCACGATCGCCAGCTGTTGCCAGAAGCGAAGCTTCCAAAACAGTCGGAGAAAGAACTTCATGACTCGCCACACGGTAGTTGCGTGGAACGAACAACCAAGGAATCGGATCTAGTTCGCTGACACGGTGAAAGGCTGAGTGAGCACCGTCTCTCCGCCCCCGTTCGAGAGGCGAATCGTCGTCTCATATCGCCACTTTCCGGGCGCGATCGTGGTCGAGAGGGTCTTGCGCGCATCCAGCCGGGCGCCGGGCTCGAGGGGCTCAGGCTCGAGGGCGCACATCTCCTGGTCAGCGGGTCCCGCGGTCTTCCCGTCTTCGCTCACCACGCGGCTCAAGCAGAGGTTGATGCCCAGCTTCGTCGCGCCCGTGTTGACGAGCGACAGTCCCACGCGGCCGCCGGGCTTGTAGTCGAGCAGGTCAGTGGCGAACGCCACCCGCTCCAGGCCTCCGCCACACCCGACGAACAGAACCGCTGACAACAGAATGATGCGATTTCCCTGGTCGCTCCGCCTCCGCGACCTTTCGCTTCGCTCAAGGCCGGTACTCCGGCTCCGCTCAGGCTTCATGGATGCAGATGTAGGCCACCCGTGGCGATTCCACAAAACTCGAACTTTCCATTCCGGCTCGGGAACTCCGCCCGTACCATCTGCATCGTGCAGCCGATTCTTGGTATCGACTTCGGCACCACCAACACTTCCGCGGCGTGGTTCGACGCTCAGGGGAAGTTGAGGGTGGCGCCAGTGACCGACAAGTCAGCGGTGCTCCCTTCCGTGGCATGGTTTCCCTCGGCGGACTTGAGCAAGTGCCTCGTGGGCCAGGCCGCGAAGACGCAGCTGATCGACGATCAGAAACACACGGTCTTCGGAGCCAAGCGCTTCCTCGGCCGCCGCTACAACTCCGAGTACGTCTCGAAGCACCGCGAGCGCTTCGCGTTCGATCTCGTCGAGGGCGAAGACGGCTACACCTCGGTGCTGATCTACGGGCAGACCATTCCGCTGGTGGAGGTCGCGGGCGTGGTGGTGCGCGACATCGTGATGCGCGCGGCTCGCGCGGCGGGGCACGCGTTCACCCAGTGCGTGATGACGGTGCCGGCGCACGCGTCGGTGCGGCAACGCGAGGCGGTGCGCAAGGCAGCTGAATCGGCGGGACTCGAAGTCGCCGCGATGGTGAACGAGCCGACCGCGGCCGCGCTCTTCTACGCGAACCTGCGCAGCCCCAGGCAGACGGTGCTGATCTTCGACCTCGGCGGAGGCACCTTCGACGCCACCGTGATGCGCGTCGAGAACCGCGTGGTGAAGGTGCTCGCCACCGGTGGCGACGCGTTCCTCGGCGGCGGCAACTTCGACGAGCTGATCGCTGAGACGTTCGCGCAGAAGCTCGAGGACCAGGGCGTCCAGGTGCGTAACAACCGCACCGTGATGCAGCGGCTCGGTCTCGCGGCGGAGTTCGCGAAGATCCAGCTCTCCACGAAGACCGCGCTCGACGTGCGCGTGCCCGTGGTGGCGCAGAAGGCGAGCGGCGGCTTCATCGACTTCCAGCAGCAGCTCTCGCGCGAAGAGATGGAGCGCATCGTCACGCCGCTGGTGGAGCGCTGCGTGGGCGCGACGGACGACGTGCTGCAGCGCGCGGGGTTGAAGGCGACCGACATCGACGAATTGGTGCTGGTCGGCGGTCAGACGCGCATGCCGTTCATTCGCCAGCGGCTCTCGCACTTCCCGCGGCTCTCGAGTGAGAAGGACCTGAACCCCGAGCTCGGCGTGGCGGTGGGCGCGGCGATCCTCGGGCGCAACTTGCGGCGCACCAAGAGCTCTGGCTTGAACGACGTGGTCGCGATGCCGATGAGCGCGATGCTGCCCGGCGGCCGCACGGTGGAGATCATCGCCGGCAACACCCCGGTGCCCTGCACCAAGTCGATTCAGCTCGAGGGTCTGCCGCCGTGGAGCGCGCCGGTGCCGCTGGTGCTCTTCGAGTCGCTCGATCAGACGTCGACCGATCGCGAGATCATCGGCACGGTGCACATCTCCGAAGAGTGGCGCACGCGCAAAGACGTGGTGCCTACTCTCGAGCTCAGCGTCGGTCAGAACTTCGCGCTCACCGCGAGGCTCGTGGCGCCGGGTGGAATGCAGACGCAGCTCCAGATCGTCGATCAGCGTCGATGAGCTGACGTTCACTTCTGTCCACGCGCGGCGGCCACGTCGACGGATCCGCACGACGTGCACGGCATCACGATCTCTTGATCGTGGTCGGTGCGCACTCGAATGGTGCCGTCGCCGCAGCTGCAGACGATGGCGATCGGCTGCGAATCACTCGTCTTCGTTCTGGGTATCGGCATGCCCTGCAGCGGAACACCGGCGGCGCGGGCTCTCCAGCTACCGGACCTCTCGTTACCGCTCCCCTACGCGCTTCTTGGGGGCAGGAATCACCGGCGTTCGCGCTCGGGGCGAACCAGCCCTCCGAGCGGAGATGAAACGACCGATTCGACTGCATCGGTGAAGGCCTGTGCCGCCGCCTGTACGTCCGCCAGCGAGCCGGTGAGATATCCGCCGCCGAAGTTGGTCTCGGTGGGAGGACCGAAGAACTTCTGCAGCGTGACGCCTGCCACTTTCAACGCGGCGTCGAGGCCGATCATCGCCTCCACCGGCGGAGCGATCAGGTACGCGAGCGGCGCTCCCACTTTCACGTTCGCAAGCGGCGCGAGGTAGCGGCCCGTCTCCGCGATCACGTGCGGGAAGAACGCAGGGCCCTTCGTGCCTTCGAACTGCACGAAGTGAATCTGCGTGGTGAGCGCTTCGCGAAGTGCCCACAGACCTTCCGCCACCTCGGAGGGATTCGGGCCGGCGATCACTCCGAGGATCTCTCCAGAGAACGGACCCGAAGCGTGCGCGCTGCCCGCGTAGAACGACTTCGCGTACACCACGTCGACCTCGGCGTTCTTCGTCGCGTGATCGAGCGCGGCGTAGAGCGAGTCGTCTTGATCGCAGGTGATGAGTCCCGCCGAGACGTGACGCGCGGGATCGAGCCCGAGACCCTTCGCGAGCTGAGGATCGACCATCTCCAACTGGCGCACGGACAACAGCCGCGGCCGGAGCGGTTCGAGGCGCATCAGCGAGTCCCGCCCGAGAGCTTCACGCCGCCGCCGCCCGCCGTGAACGAGGCGCGCATCAACTCCGCCGCCTTCACCGCCGCGCGCTCGGGAGGGAAGCCCACGGTGCGCACGTTCGAGATGCAGTCCTTCTCGGAGTTGTCCTGGCCCAGCTTCGGACCGAACGCGGTGTAGATGGAGAGTGAGTCGCCTGTGCCGAGGCCGGGCCGCTCCCCCACGACGATCAGCGTGCTCTTCGCCTGGGTGATCACGCCGATCTCGTCTTGCACGCCGATGCGCGCGAACTTCACGAAGAGCGGCTTGCCCACGCGGAGGCCCTTCGCGGCGAACGCGGTCTGCATCGCCTTGCACAAGGGCGGTCCGTTCGCCTCGAGCGCGATGGCGGAGAGCCCGTCGCCGAAGATCAGCTGCACGTCCACGCCCTTGTCCGCTTCCTTCTCGCAGCGCGCGCGGCTGGCGTCGTCGAGGCGACGTCCCTGCTCGGGGTGGAGCAGGTACTCGTTGTGATCCTTCGCCTTGGTGCGCAGCGGCAACCAGCCCTGCGACGTGGCCCACTTCTCATCGACCTCGGACTCCACGGCGTCGAGCGCGATCGCGTGATCGGCGCGCAGGCCTAGGTAGGAGTGCGTGAGGTAGCGCGTGCCCGTGCGGCCGGTTGCGATGCGAGCCGGCGTGGTGGTCACGAGGTAATCGAGCAGCGCCTCATTGCGCGGAGGCGTGAGCGGACGATGCTCGGGTCCACGTCCCCACGTCGGCTCTTCGGCAGGAGTGATGGGCGGCGCGATCGGAGCAGGAGCCTCCGCTTGCTTCACCACGTCGGTGACGATCGCCTTCACGAGGTCGCGGAGTTCTTGTTCAGTCACCGTCTCGTTCTCCTCGTCGAGGTGGGCGAAGTCGCGCCCCTCTCCCCTGCCCCTCTCCCCGCTTCGCAGGGAGAGGGAATACGTCACTTGAAGTGCTGCTCGAACACCGACGCGTCGCCCGCGCGGTCCGTGAGTCTACCGTTGCGCCACAACCCCATGCGCTCGAGCCAGGCCTCGAACTCTGGCGCGGGGCGCGAGTGGAACAGCTCCCGCAGCGCCGCGTTGTTGTGAAACGAAGTCGTTTGGTAGTTGAGCATCACGTCGTCACCCATCGGGATGCCCATCAGGTAGTTCACGCCCGCGAGCGTGAGCAGCATCTCGAGGTTCTCCTGATCGTTCTGATCAGCGATCGCGTGGTTCGTGTAGCAGGCGTCGCAGCCCATCGAGATGCCGCTGAGCTTGCCCATGAAGTGATCTTCGAGGCCAGCGCGGGTGATCTCCTTCGCGTCGCGCAGGTACTCGGGGCCGATGAAGCCCACCA